>LFCU01000265.1 GCA_001044195.1 Candidatus Achromatium palustre | reverse complement strand
GTGGGGCAGTAGCTGGGGCTACAGGTTGTGGCATAGGCATAGGTTGTGGCGGTGGTTGATTAGCATTAGAGCTTAATAGATAGGCACCAGGAATAGTTTGGAAAAATTGTCCCAGATCTAAAATAGTATTTTCGTTTTTAAGAATCGCCTCTCCAGTACCACTATGATCAATTCTAGCGATAATTGCTACCTGGCCTTTTTGCGTAGCATTTAGTGGTACATTGATTGAATGCCCACGATCATCATTCACTATAACTTGACCATCATATTGAGCAAAAGAGCTATCACGTTTAGCAGCCGCATCAGTATAATTTAAAGCACAAATATATACCTCTGCAAGGTCATCTAGCCTGGCAACCGTTAGGATCTCTTGATTTTCTGCTTCTTCTTGGGCATTAACCCCAGCATCTCCACTTAGCTGCATAAAAGGGAAGCGTGTTAAACTCCCCATATCTCCACCTGGGAAATTAGAGGAGAAGACTCCACCTACTTGACCATTTTTGGCTCGAAAGAATGCCATCAGATCTAAGTCTACTGGGGCATGCCATTCTAGTACTACTTGCAATTGACTAATAGGAATAGCAGCAAATTCGCCTTTGGTTTTTAACGTAAGCTTGGGTTTTAATTGATTCATAGCATGATCCTCATAATGGTAGATTATTAATAAGATTAGCTGATTTTTTGTAATAGTCAAGTATAAATTTATTATATTTCCATTATATTTAAAATTATTTATAACATATTTGGTGGTGATTCTTGTAAGTCTTCAAATATACTGGTAGTTTTTATATTACGTGTAGGTACTACTGTAGATATAGCATGTTTATATACCATTTGGCTTACTGAATTTTTAAGCAATACGACGAATTGATCAAAAGATTCTATTTGGCCTTGTAGTTTAATACCATTTACTAAAAAGATAGAAACTGGTATCCGTTCTTTACGTAGGGCATTTAAGAATGGATCTTGTAAATTTTGCCCCTTAGACATTGTGGTTCTCCTTAGCTTATACACCTACAGTTTTGGCATTTTTAATGAGATATTTTGTATACATAATCAAAGATTGCCAAATCAAGTAATTCATTGATTTATACAGCAATTGTGAATACTCAAAACTAAATTCCCAAACTGGGAAATACAGCTTAACTGATACAGCAAGGTTTAATATAATTTTAATAATATTGTTATATTAGCATATTCTGTATTACTTAATAGTCAAGTATTTATCAAATTAGTTCTATTTTGTCAGATTAGAATTGTAGGTTATATCGTTCCCACGCAGAGCGTGGGAACGATAAAAGTGTAAACTGGAAAATGGAGGATGCCGTGCTTATAAAAAGATTTTAAAAATCGTAGAGTGCGCATTACACCCAATAATGTTGTGGGTAAGTCTACAAGTTTTTGGAAGGTTATAAATCATTATGATGCTGAGTGTGCGTGGCATCCTTCATTTCAGTTTACACTTGGAGTGTCGTTCACATGCTCTGCATCACAAAATTAAATTGTTCACTACTCGTTAAAGTGAAGGATGCCTAAAAAGCGACAAAGCTACAATTGTCGGGCATAGCCTCGACAACAGATTTATCTCATTAGCTTACAACAATGGGGGGAACTGTGGCTCTCTACCCATCCTACATTTTGGTTACCAAATAATTGCCAATTGCTAAATGATCTATACGAGTTTTAAGGAAGGTTTTTACGGCATCTTCAGGACTACATACTATAGGTTCTTGGACATTAAAAGAAGTATTTAATAATATGGGAATGCCTGTATGGCGTTCCATCTCAGTAATTAAACGATGGAATCTTGGGTTAGTCTCTTTACGCACTGATTGGATACGGCTGGTACCATCGATATGTACTACGGCAGGTATTAATTTAGCCTTATTCTTTTTAGCTTTAAAAGCACCCAGCATATAATCAGCTACATCTGGAATTGGATCTGGTAGTTCAAACCAATCAGCAGCTTTTTCAACCAATACACTAGGACAGAAAGGGCGAAATGGTTCCCGATGTTTAACTTGGTTATTCATAAGTTCTCTTACATCGGAAAGTCTTGGATCGGCCAGCAAAGACCTATTCCCTAAAGCACGTGGCCCAATTTCCATTCGGCCTTGGAACCAGGCTACTATCAGACCCTTTGCCAATATTTGTGCTGTAACGGGTTCAATATCTTCATGATATTGATATTTGATATTATGTTGATCCCTATATTGTTGTAAGACCGCAAGGATTTGTTCATTAGAATATTCAGGGCCTAAATAGGGACTTTTCGTAACAGGCCGCCTGGGATAACCTAGTTTATGATGCCATATAAGATAAGCAGCTCCAATGGCCGTTCCAGCATCATGGGCTGCTGGTTGCACATAAAAATTTTCTAGTATTTGTTGATAGGCCAGTTTGCCATTGGCAACGCAGTTTAGGGTTACGCCACCAGCCATACATAGATGCTCACTAAGAGTTTCTTTACGGAGTTGGCGAGCTAATTTGAGGATAATCTCTTCAGTAATGGCTTGTAACGCATAAGCAATATCGGCATATACTTGATTTTCAGGAGTCACGTCTTTAATAGGTGCATTCAGTTTAGGAACGCCAAATATCGCTTCGATGTGCTCAAAATTTAGATTGCGTAGCTGCATGACACTGTCATTGATGATAAAATGGCCTCGATCATCGACTTGGATTAGTTGATCCATAGCCTCTTTAAATACTCCAGCTTCTCCATAAGATGCCAATCCCATGACTTTAGCAGCATCGTATTCAGTAAAGCCAAAGTACATGGCCATCTTTTCCCATAAAAATCCAATAGAATTGGGAAAAGAGTCATAACGAATCCTTCTAAAACGGGTGCCTTCGCCTTTTAAGAAGCTTGAGGATTCAAATTCGGCAATGCCATCCAGGACTATGATGGCTGAGTCATGATAGCCTGAGACGTAAAAGATACTAGCAGCATGGCAGTCATGATGATCTAAATAAAAGAAGCGGCCTTGATAGCCTTTGGCGCGAATCTTTTTTTCTACGTTTAGATTGCTTTGATAAAAGGTCTGCTCGCCTTTTAAAGTTCCATAATCTCCATCAGGGATTTTATATCCAGAACGATAATGGGTATTTTTGTAAAAACGTTCTTCTGGATTTAAGGAGTAGCCTATAAAATCTAATTCTGAGATATCTTTTATACCAGCATATTCTAAACAGAATGCGATGGCATGTTCTGGTAATTGATCAGCATTGTTAACTCTGGCCGGTTTAGAGTGTTTGATGCGAGTAAAACGTTCTTCTTCGGCAGCAGCAATGATTTGCCCATCCTGAATTAGGCAGGCTGCTGATTCGTGATAAGTACAATTGATGCCAAGAATGGATATAGGACGACTCATGGTGTATTTAAATACTATTTTGGTATAGTCTATTTTAGTGTAGATATAAAACTATATTACATTAAACATTTTGTAAATAATCCATTTATTATTTAAGTAATTTTGATGTTTTGGCACTAGCTGCTCTGTAGGGTACGCATCGCGTACCATAAATGACATCCTTGATTGATCAGAGCTTGGGAACGATAAACGAACTGTAGTGCGCAGTGCGCACCACCCTACTATGATAAAATTGGGCGAAAGACCTGAAAAAAATTTTCTGCTGTTGAATCTATCAATCTTGTAACGGAAATGTCTTGTATTTTAGCAACCTGTTCGGCAACTATAGCAACAAACTTAGGCTCATTAGATTTACCTCTATATGGAACTGGTGTTAAATAGGGAGAGTCCGTTTCTATCAATAACCGATCTAGTGGGACTTTTTTTACTACGGCTCTTAAATCATGGGCTTTAGGAAATGTTATGATGCCAGAAAAGGACAGCAAAAATCCCAAGTCTAAAACGGCTTTGGCAATATCCCAATTTTCCGTAAAGCAATGAAATACGCCTCCAACATCAGCGGCTTGTTCTTCTTTAAGAATACGCAATGTATCTTGGGCTGCTTGGCGCGTATGTATAATTAGCGGCTTGCTACAGGTTTTTGCGGCTTGGATATGAATCCGAAACCGCTCTTGTTGCCTATCTGTATTCTTGGGCATACGATAATTATCTAAGCCAGTCTCGCCAATTGCTACTACTTTAGAGTCTTCTGTCGCCAATTTAAGCAAGTCATCTACAGTAATGGTATGTTCTGGAGATTCATTAGGATGTAACCCAACTGATACAGATACATCTGGAGAAGATGCTATTTTAGTTCGCATCGCCGGGTAATTTTGTAAATTAATAGCCACACACAGGATGTGTTCTACTCCAGCTATTCGAGTTTGCTCCATCATTTGTGCAAAATTTTGTGCATAGGGAGTTAGATCAATACGGTCTAGGTGACAGTGGGAATCAATAAGCATAAGTATCCTTAAAATTTCATATAGTTAAATGGGATCTGTTCAAAAATAACTTGCCAACCTACACTAGTACGCAAATCCAGTTGTTAATGCTAATTGATATTTTTCTTTTGAATAGTCAAGGGCAAAATCTACGCTAAAACGTTTTGCAAACTCAGTACCGATACCAAATGTGAAATGGTGGATATCTTCACGTTCTGCAAAGGTGTATTGATTTATCGGATCGACATTACCAGAGACCACAAGACCTTTATATTCATCATTGTAATATCCTATTCTTAAAGCAATTGGGAATCCAGCAGTTTGCAAGCGGTACTCAGTTCCAAAATGAAGTTGCCAAGCATCATCAATTTTATAACTATTACGTGACTCTCCCTCTAGATCAATAGTTCGGAAGTTATCCATTAAATCAGAATACTGAATGTACTTTCCTTCTATAGTAAAAAGCCATTTTTCCGTTGGACGATAGCTTAATCCCAAAGAATAACTATTTGGCAAGCTGATATAGTTATCACATGTAGTAATATCGTTTGTGAAGGTACAGTTATTAAGACCTGATTGGTCTAATACAAATGGCATGACACCAGGCTCAATATATTGGGTTTTATACTTGAATTTAGGCAGAAAATTGGCACTTGCGCCCACAGTCAATTGGTTATTTATGTGAAATAATGCCCCCAATCTAATAGTAACTTCATCACTAAAATTCTGATGATTTATATCTGTCAACCAAGGATCATCCAACAATTTATTATCCACTTTTAATTTTGTATAACTTATAGCCAACCCAATAGAGGCCCTTCTATCAAATAATGGTACAGCCACACCAATACCATAATCACGCATTCTGATTTTAGTGCTTGTTTGACGAGTAACACTATGAAATGTATGGGTATTATTATCGCCTATGGATTGTTCATGAATAAATGCTGATATATAAGCGCGTTTATTAAAGATGGGAGTTGCAAAGGCTAGATAGGAAAGGGCTAAATCATCTCCCTTATCAAAATACCATAATGTATCATCAGGGGCATATTCGCTATAAGATCGGTACCAATTTCTATATTTAATATTGATTGCAAATCTAGTCTTATCATTGAGTGCCAAGCCAGCGGGGTTAATAATATTAGCAGCAAGATCGTCAGCAATACTGGTATATGCCTGTCCTAAGCCATTAGCGCGGGCACTTGGAATATCAGTACCTAATCCTGGAAGATACATCCATTCAGTACGATTATCGATTGCTAAGACATTACTAGTAAAGGTAAAGCTATAAAATAATACTAGAATTATTAATCTAGTTTGGTTCATAAATATAGTTTGTGTTAGTTAAGATGCTGGGGGGTAATGCGGGGGGATAATTTAACTTTGATACAAAAATTTAGCCCACAGCTAAATACTGTGGGCTTTGCAAGATATTGATAAGAAATATCTTTAAGGTAAGAAACTTACATTAAGATGGAGCCTGATTAATGGGGCGAATCATTATATGCACAACAACCATTTTCACTTGCTGGATAATAATGGTCGTAATTAGGCCCTGATGTCCACTTAGGACACATTTGCACGGATTCCATCACAAAATTAGACTCACATCCCATTTTGTAGGGCTCGCCACATACAATGTTAGGCTTATCTCGTAATCCTACAAATGATGGGGTGTTATCTATAGCATCACCAACAGCACAAAAGATTTCCGCTGCTGCTTGACCTGCGAAATTGCCAATCTTGGTGCATTCAGCTGTACATAGGGCTACTACATCATCCAAGACGTTTACTAAACCATCAATATACCCAGCACCAAACTCTTGGGCAGCTATATTGCCTTTAAAATCCCTACGAATCCTTTTGGTAACACGATTTACAGCATTGGTTAAAATTTTTAGCAATATATCGGCTCTGGTACACTGTCTACCTAGATTCATCCACGCAGATTCTGCTGCTCGAGATGAAGCATTGCGGCCTACATTATACATGTCAGCTGCATGAGCCTGGAATCCCCAAAATAAGGTTCCTAAAATTAAAACCAAGGGTATAAATTTTTTCATAGTAGTGTAATTGCTCTTTAAATTAATATAACTATAATTCTTATAGTCTATAAGTCTAAATTCTATAATCTAAATATAGATTAACATCTAGATGGACGTTTAGCTTTTTGAATGCTTATAGTCACATTAATAGATAGATACTTTTTACAAGCAGTGATGATGATATCTGCAAAAAAATCAAAAACGGTTGGTTTTAAACAAGCCCTGTAGTTTTCATAGTTGATCTTATCAATTTCGTCGTAAAATGCTTCAGCAAATGCAGGAATGTAGATATCAACTAAGACTGTATCAGAATATCTATCTTGCAATCCTAAGATCACGCGATCTAATATCTTTGGGAGTTTTTTATCACGAATATATTGCCAGCTCAAGCCATTACGTCTAAGGTTTTCGTAAGCAGTTCTGACACCAGAACGTGCTACAAATCTTGCTGAGGTTGCAGCATCCATTCTGGCCCATGCTTGGGCTTCAGAAGGCACAACTGCTTGATGTGCCAATAATAGTACTGTAAGTACTATACTATAGGTTAGTACCGAGATACGCATAAATTCTCCTAAGTTGTACTATTTTAAGATTTTACTAAATTTAAAGATCTCATTTACTAGATCACATTTACCACCTAAATTAGATTAAATTTAGCAAATATAATTTTACAAAGCAAGGGATAAATTTGCAAATTTAAAATATAATTTATAGGTAACTGTAAAGAACTAGTAGATATCTATTTAAGTAATTCAAAATAATTAAAGATAATCACAGAGATTACCATCAAAGGCATTCCAATTATTATGCCTACAAGATTAATTATTGCTGAACACTTCAAAATTAACTATACAAATTATATTTAGTTACTATACAATATTTCACAGAACACTGTATATTATATACAATATTCTAAAAAATAAACAATCTGGATGAATTATAGACATTCTCTTCCAGTGCTATCTCAACTTCACTGATTACTATCTTTTGGGAGAACATTTTTTTAATCATGTACGCAGTTATTCAAACTGGTGGCAAACAATACCGTGTTGCCAAGGGTGATCGATTACAAGTAGAGCGTATTGACGCTCTTGTAGACAAGACTATAGAGCTAGATAAGGTTCTGATGCTTGCTGAAGGCACCAAAATTCAGGTGGGAGCACCCTATATAGAAGGCAGTAAAGTAACTGCTTTAGTCAAGGAACATGGACGTGGCAAAAAAGTTAGGATTATTAAATTTAAACGTCGTAAACATTATATGAAACGCCAGGGACATCGGCAAGCATATACTCTATTAGAGATCATGGGGATTAATATGGCAGCATCAGATAATGCTGATACACATATCGATGCTACCGAGAGCAATGCTATTGAAGCTAGTGTGGCTTGAGAATACCCTAAAATATCGCAACTATTAAGAACCTTAATAGAATCATAATAACAATAGAATCATAATAACACCTAGCAGAATTTAATAGAGACTCCAAACAATGGCACATAAAAAAGCTGGTGGCAGTTCGCGTAATGGGCGCGATTCAGAATCAAAACGCCTAGGCGTAAAAATATTCGGCGGCCAAATAGTCAAACCTGGCAACATTATCATTCGCCAACGTGGGACACCATTTAAAAATGGCCCCAATGTAGGTTTAGGACGTGATCATACCCTATTTGCCCTCACTGAAGGCAAGGTTAAATTCCTGGTCAAAGGAGCCAACAAACATCGATATGTCACAGTTGAACCTACATAAATTTGTATAGTCTACATACCTATAGCTTTTCAGATAAATAATTTACATCCATGTCTTGTATACCAAAGCTCTCTGTCTACCATTTTGTCAAATTTTATTTTTGAAAAGCTAGTAAGCCTCCATTATCCGAATGTCACCTCTTTATAACTCATGGTAATGTAAATTTTGAAACGGATGCCAAGGATTAATCACTTAGCACCAGAGACCATATACTATTAAGAAGTGACTGTTCCAATATCAATCTTGGAAAATGATTGTGGAAAAATCATACAAAACACCTAATGACTGGTATAATGCTAATAGAAATCAATTAAAAAATTACAAAGCAGAATGGATTGCTTTTACAAATAAAGGCGTTATCGTACATGATAAAGATTTGTTTAAAGTAGCAAAGGCTACCAATAATCTACTAGACTCACAATATACAATTGACTATATATTTGATAGTGAATTTGTTAAACCTGTAAGATTTAAACGTTCCCAAGCAGAGCGTGGAAATGATCACATAGCCTCATACAACCAATTCGAATTTAGCATTAACGTAAATTTACAATGAAATTCATAGATGAAGCCACAATCAAAGTCTACGCTGGCAATGGTGGCAATGGCTGCGTCAGCTTTAGACGTGAAAAATATATTCCACGTGGCGGTCCCAATGGCGGCGATGGTGGCGATGGTGGCAGCATTTATCTAATAGCTGATGCAAATTTGAATACTCTAGTAGATTTTCGCGTACAACGTAAATTCAAAGCCCCAAATGGCCAAAACGGCATGGGCCAAGAACGCACTGGTCGTAGTGGCGAAGACTTAATAATCCCAGTACCAATCGGTACTAGAGTTACAAATTTACCTTCTGAAGAACTAATAGGAGAATTACTTCAAGAAGGCACAAAATTACTAGTCGCACATGGTGGCTTTCATGGGATTGGCAATACCCGCTATAAAAGCAGTACCAATCGCACTCCTAGACAATTTACGCCAGGCTCTTTAGGAGAACAAAGGGAAATTCACCTTGAATTAATCTTACTAGCAAACGTAGGGCTTTTAGGTCTGCCCAATGCAGGGAAATCTAGTCTCATTAGTAAAGTCTCTAATGCCCGCCCTAAAGTAGCTGATTACCCATTTACCACCCTATATCCAAACTTGGGCTTAGTGCGTATTGCCAGAGGTCGCAGCTTTGTAATGGCGGATATTCCAGGGATTATCACAGGTGCTGCTGAAGGAGCTGGGCTAGGCTTACGATTTCTAAAACACCTCATGCGTACCCAACTATTACTGCATATAGTAAGTGTAGCCCCAGAGGATAGTAGCGATCTAGTAGCCTCAGTATCAACTATTGAAACAGAATTGGCCAGATATAGTACAGAACTTCATACTAAGGAACGTTGGTTGGTATTGAATAAAATTGATTTGTTGGATGATGCAACTTTAGAGACCTATAGAACCAA
Organism: Candidatus Achromatium palustre; assembly: GCA_001044195.1. Classification (GTDB taxonomy): domain Bacteria; phylum Pseudomonadota; class Gammaproteobacteria; order Chromatiales; family Chromatiaceae; genus Achromatium; species Achromatium palustre. The sequence continues at coordinate 15,936 of LFCU01000265.1, read as the reverse complement.
GTTAGTCAAGGCTTTAGATTGGCAAGGGCCAATCTTTGCAATCTCAGCTTTATCAGGCAGTGGTACCTTAGAATTAATGCAAGCCATTATGCAGTACCTGGAAGATTTAAATACTAAAATTGAGACTTCAGATGCGGTTGATTCTGTACAGGTCTCTACTCAACCTTGGCATCCTTTGATTGACAACCGTAAGTTTGGTTGACAGACTCATCGTCAACCCAACGTTTGATCTCACAAAGTAGGGTGCGCATCACGCACGTATGCTACTTTATGGTACGCGAGGCATACCCTACGATCTCAATAACTTATGGTATCTGATCTTACCACCTATCAGTTTACATGTAGGGTGGGTAGAGCCAAAGCGAAACCCATCATTTTAAGCTAATGATATTGATGCGCTTCGTACCTCAGCGCATCCTATATATAAAATTGATAGGTGGCAAGGTATCTGATACAGATTCTGGTGCCAAGGCAAAGCCTCGACACTATATGCCATGCGTTATTGAAAAATTACTAGTACATCATAATTCAAAATACTTCGGCTTAATTTTATGCGCCCCAATATTTGGCAAAATTCATTCGGATTACATAGCTTTTCTATAGCAGGTGATGCTAATTTTTACCTATTTAAAGCACTTAATCTACTAATAGACATTGGGGCTTGGCACCCAATATTAGCATCCGCACAACACATCTTCCTAAGTCATGGCCATATGGATCATATTGCAGGCTTATTTAAATTATTATCCTATAAAACATCCCATAAAATACAGCCACCAACAATTTACGCCCATCCTGATATGCAGCCTAATATCCAAACTGCATGTCAAGCCTTAGAACAGCTAAATGGCTTAAAAACTTGGGATTATCACTGGCAAAATCTAATTCCAGAAACACACTTCACAATTGGAAATAACCGTCTCCTACAAGCCTTTCCATTAACTCACCATATACATAGCAATGCCTGTTTAATTTGGGAACAGCGGAAACGTCTGCAAGAACGCTATAAAGGATTAGATACACAACAAATCCAACGTTTAGTTTTAGAAGGTGCGGAGGTAAATGATCAAATACTGATACCCATAATTTTTTATTCTGGAGATACTGAATCTAGTGTATTTGCCATCCCAGAACTGTTTAATGCCGAAATTTGTGTTCTGGAATGTACTTTTTGGGAACCAGAGTATCGGTCTAAGGCTAACAAATTTAAGCATTTACATATTATGGATATTTTGGATGTAGCATCACAATTTAATAACAAAATCCTCATACTAACCCACATTTCAGAACGTTATTCAATTGAATTTATCACCAACACAGCTCAAAAATTACAGGATTTGTTACCAAGATCGGTACAATTAAAACTAGATTTACCAACTATCATAACCACCTAGTCTTAGTCACGTGGACAGTACCCACCCTACAGCACTATTCTTAGTCACGTGGGCAATGCCCACCCTACGGTTTATAATCAAACATGGTGTTACCTGTGACAAACATCACACAACCGATTAATTATAACACATTATTCACATTTACTAGCTTTGGTAATTCTTTACCCTTAAAATATCCAGGGTATTTTAAGTGATAATTGGCAGCTAGGTGACAATTTTCGTCTCGATGTGACAAATTTCGTCTTGAATCGACATAATTTGTCCTAGCAAGCAGCACTTGAAGTATATTTATATCTCTCAATATTGTAGTTAATCGTTTGAATTTACATATAAAATTTTAGAAATAACTCACTTTGGCACATCTGTTGCATATATTAAAGTACGCAAGCCGAACAGTTTGTAATCCTCTATACCCAAATAGTATAGAGATATTTTTTAACTTTAAGATGTATATTTTAGGAGAATGATTGTGAAACAACAAGGTTTTACCCTTATCGAACTTATGATCGTAGTTGCGATCATTGGTATCTTGGCAGCTATTGCATTACCTCAGTACCAAAACTTTATGGCCCGTTCCCAGGCTTCTGAATCCGTAGTCCTATTAGATGGTGCTAAAACTACCGCTGAAGATTTCGCAACTTTCAATGGTGATTTTGTAAGTGCATCCGGAACAAAGGGTACCCTTACTGAGAATGCCACTCTCGTTGGATTAGGTGCTCGTGCAACGGGTTCATATGGGGTGATTAATGTAACTACTAATGCTAGTGATGGCGGTGGTGGTACCATCGTATATGAATTTAACTCTACTGGTGTTAATAATAATATCAAAAGCAAAACTGTTACATACACTCGTACAGCAGCTGGCGATTGGACTTGCGCAACTGACTTAAGCCCAGCCTTTACTCCTAAGGGCTGCACCAACAGCTAATCTAGCACACTTTAGCTAAAGCTGAAATTTTAAGCAAATGCAATAGGAAGGACTTTTATAAGTCCTTCTCTTATTATAACTATAAGGATTTATACAATGAAAGCGCAACAAGGCTTTACTCTCATAGAATTAATGATTGTTGTAGCTATTATAGGAATTCTAAGTGCTATAGCTCTACCCACCTATCAAACCTTTATCGCTAATGCCCAAGTAGCAGAATCTATAGTTATGCTAGATGCAGCCAAACTTAATACCGAAGATAAAGTTGCTATTTTGGGAACTTTCCCAGTTGATAAATCTGAACTTGTAGGTCTTAATACCAAAACAAGCGGTACTTATGGTGATATTACAGGTATTGCCAATATAAATAACGATGTAGAAGGAGACATTGTATATGCATTCAAAACAGTAGGCGTAAACAATAGTATTCAAGGAAAGTCAGTGTGGTATCATCGTGATACATTAGGAATTTGGTCATGTAAAACCGATCTTTCGGCTGCTTATACCCCTAAAGGATGCGAACATGGACAAACCCCAACCCCAGTTGGTAACTGATCCCATTTTAGAAATAAATAGCAAACAAATATTTTTTATAATTTTTGCCTTATTAATGGGGATTGGTGCCCATTACTTTCAATTAAATCCAGGAGGGACAGGACTTAAATTACCAATAAATAATATAGTATGGATATTTTTTGCTACATTAATTGGTTTAGGGCTGTGGCAAATAACGTTACAAACCAAGATATTCTATACCTGGTTTAGCATCGCCTTTCTGATTACATTACTTCTATTTTTCATTCCTCTATTTTATCCTAATAATCACTTAATCGAACAAAGTTATGCCCGTCTATTAGCATTGAGTGCTGGATTTTTGCTGTTTATCGGTTTACACCAGTTCCAATTTACAAAGCGTCAAACCCATAGTTTATTATTATTAGTGGTACTAGCAGGATGTTTAGAAGCCTGTTATAGCTTACTCCAAAATTATACTTCCCCAAATAGCATTTTTAGCTACATCATTAAGTATTATGGAGCACCTTTTGGTGCTGTACAACAGGTAAATGCCCTGGCCTCATTTATGGCAACTACTATTATCCTAAGCGGCTATTTAGTACAAAAAGTTGATGATAAAAAGATACAAGTCTTCTTAATTCTTAGTACCATACTAAGTACTTGGGTTATTGCCCTTAGTGTATCAAGAACTGGTTATTTTGGAGCATTAATTGCCATAATTTTGTTTGTACCATGGGCCTGGTCACAACACAAAAATCGTTTAATAATATTTTTTGTTGCTATCGCATTAGGAATAACGCTTGCTACATTCAAAGGACAACCATTAAAGGACAAGGGAGAAGATTTTATGTATAGATATGATCACCATAGAGTTTATATTTATAAACATTGTTGGCAAATGATTCAACAAAAACCTTTAATGGGTTATGGCTATGGTAGTTTTACTAAGGAGTTCATATTACAGCGTGCTAAAGCAAACGCAAAAGGGGAAAAATCTCCTTTTGAAACACACAAGCGTTGTAATCATCCACATAATGAACTTATGTTTTGGATTGTTGAAGGCGGTATAGTTGCTGCTTTAGCTATATTATTATTAATTATAGCATTTTTTAGTTTATTGCGTACTACTGAAATTACACAAGCCTTGGCGTTATTATCCCTAACTGTTCCAATAACTTTACACACCCAACTAGAACTGCCTTTTTATCATTCAACATTACACTGGTTTATATTAATTGTATTAGTCTTTTATATCTCTCAGCTTACTGAATCAATTCAACAAAAATCATTTCAATATACTTTTGCCTTGCGTAGCTTTGCGGTATTGATACCATTAATTACAACTATTTTTATGGTTACTAATCTATATGCCACAGCACAAGTAATGCAGTTTGAACGTCCTAAAACTGGTACAAGTGATATTCGATTGTTATTAAATATTGCCAACCCTATAGTATTTAACGAGGGTTTTGAATTTCATTTAAATGATTATCGGCTTCAAGCAGCAACGCAATTGAAAAATCGCGAAGAGATCCAAAATGTTATTAAAAGATTAAATAAACTTATACAAACGAATCCTTATTATAATTATTTTCTATTACTTACAAAAGCTTATATAATTAATGGCCAACCTAAGCAGGCTTATGCTACATTAAAATACGCACGTTACCTATACCCAGAATACAAACCCTTACAACGTTTAGAAAAAAATCTATTTAAAAAAGATTTAAAACACTCCAAAATACCGGCCTTAACTCCAGCACCGCAATGATTTGTAATTTCTCAATAATGTATAGCCTTTGGTGCCCAAGCTCTTTTAGTAGGGTGCGCATTGCGCACCATAACTTATTTAGGAAGAAGGTGCTTAAAACCATCGTTTATTGAAAAGTTACCAATGATTTAGATTTTTTTCAAAATATGAAAAAAAACACCATTTCAACCAAAACTAAAGAAGAATATATAATTGCGTTGTTATACCTAATGCTATTAATAAGTAGCATTCTGCCGAAGTTGTTACCAATGGTATATTACCATGATTCGCAACGGCTTGTTGTTAATTTAATATTTTTAGTTATTTTAAGTATCAGGTTTGTATCCGGAGTCATTATATCCAAAGGATCTGTATCTCTTCTTCTCATAGTACTTATATGGGGCAGTATTACCAGCCTACAATCCTTAAATCCGTTATGGTCAATTATTGAAGTTTGCCTATTCTTAAGTATTGCAATAACAGTTATATTTATCTTTCCATTATTTAACGTATGGTTGTTATCACAACTAGCATTAATTTTCGCTTCTATTCAATTAGTATACGCTACTATAAATTATTTTAATTATGTTCTTATCTATATAAATAATGTACCGTTTGATCCATGGTTAGTGATCGATGGTTTTTCGAATATTAGATTTTACTCACAATTTTTAACTTGGACTATTCCTTTTTTAACTGGTTATATCGCAGTTTCTAAAAACTCAAATTACCGCTTAATAGTGTTTAGCAGTATTGTATTAAGTTGGATATTAGTCCTAATGAGTGGTACTCGTGCTTTTGTTTTCGGGATAGTTAGTAGTATCATAGCGGTATCTTGGTTTCTGCCTAATATTTGGAAATCTTATCTAAAATGGACATTTATAACAGGGACAATTGGCACTATAGGCTCTATAATATTGATATGGCTTGCCCCATCGCCAATTGCAACTATTACAGCTAATGCTGATTTAGCTACCAATGACACCATTTTTGATTACTTATTTCATGTTAGTGATAGAATAACTCTATGGTCAGAAACTATTTCTGTAATAATAGATAGACCATACGTGGGTATTGGACCTATGCTGACTGCAATGGAAGGCATCCTTACTAGATTTGCACACCCACACAATTTTATTTTGCAATTAATGGCGGAATGGGGTGTACCTTTTGCAATATTTTTTATAATATTCCTTGGATATGCCGCATTTAGATGGAAATATATAATTGCTGAGAATCCTACTGAGCGTGAATCATTAGCTCTTCCTATTACAGCTTCAGTTAGTGCTGCTATTGCGGTGGGATTAGTCAGCGGCATAATAGTAATGCCCATTAGTTTATTGTATATGACGCTTGTGCTGGGATTTGGTATGGCGTTGTGGCGCACTTGGACTCCCCAAATCCAACGTTCCGCCGCTCCCTTATGGTTAGCTATTTTGTTATTAACACCAGTGGTTTTATTATCTAGTGTTACAACCATGCATTGGTTTACTAAAATACTTCATGCCCCTAAAGAACGCCGGTGTGCTAAGTCGCCTCGGTTTTGGATTTATGGAAAAATTAGCCAGGATGAGAAGAATCCATTCTATCCAAGCTTTTCAAATGATTATGGTGCTGTTAAAAATCGACAAGATATTTCTACTTTGTTACATTAACCTACAATGTTTAGCTTAAAATGATGGGTTTCGCTTTGGCTCTACCCATCCTACATGTGTTCATCAAACTAGCCGTTTAATTTTAGGATAAAGTATGAACGATCTAGTAGCAGAAGTTGTAAATAATGAAACCGTTAAGGTGCAAACAGAAGTGCCATCAAGAAATCATAGCTTTATCCAAGCGCGAATAACTAGTTTACTTGCTCAAGATCAAAGATTTACTCCGTTTGTAGAATTAAGCCTAGAGGTTAATCAAGACCTAACCCAATTTGGCCTCACAATTAAAGAAGAAATTATCCCTGATGTTTGTTTATATCCTAGTAACGTTGGATTTAATGATGAAGAAGATGAGCTAAAAATGCAAGACATGCCATTACTTGCTATTGAAATAATTTCTCCCAAACAAGCCATTAGTGACATTTTACCCAAATTTAAAGCCTACTTTGCGTTAGGTGTTAAATCATGTTGGCTCATTGTACCACCTCTTAAAACAGTTGCTGTTTATTCACCAAGTCGTTTTAAAACTTTTGCTATGGACATGATTGAAATTGTTGATGAGGTGATGGATATTCGTCTTTCTATAGAAAAAATTTTTAGGAATTAACAAGTTTACAATTTTTGCAAAATTCTATGGAAATGCGAGGCGTTGATATGAAAGAACAGATCATGTTGTTTATCCCTATGTATAACTGTGAAAAACAAATTCCACGAGTACTTAAAAAATTAACTGCCGTAAGAAGCTACTTTTCAGAAATTGTGGTCATTGATAATCGCAGTAATGATAGGAGTATAGAGTTAGCAAAAAAGGCTTTAGAAGAAATCAATGATACTGCCACTACTTTATTACGCAATGCGGAAAACTACAACCTTGGAGGATCTCACAAGGTAGCCTTTGCTTACGCTTTAGATCAAGGTTATGATTATGTAGTGGTACTGCATGGCGATGATCAAGGAAATATTGAGGATATTGTTCCTCATTTACAAGCTGAAACCCATCGCCATTATGACTCATTCCTTGGTTCCCGTTTTCATAAAGGATCAAAGTTAGTAGGCTATTCAACCTTTCGTACAGTTGGTAATATCATCTTCAATTTTATAATCTCTGTAGTAACTCACCACCGGATCACTGATATGGGATCTGGACTCAACATTTACAAAACTAGTTATCTGGCAGATCGTTTTTACCTTCCATTTCCTAATGACCTTACTTTTAATGTATTTATGCTGTTCTATGGAATCTGGAAGCGTTCTCCTTTTGCATTTTTTCCCCTTACCTGGCGCGAAGATGATCAAGTCAGTAATGCTCGTATATTTCGCCAGGCATGGATAATTCTAGGGCTTACTTGGCGTTATTCAATAGGTGCCAAAAGACTATTCTCTAAATCTATGGAAAACCTGAATCTTATGGATTATAGTTTTGAGGAGATCTATGCTAATAAGCCTAAACAACAAAGTTAATAGTTGGCAAATTTGGGGAACTGCTTTCTTTGTAGGGTTATATATATTAGCTATAGGAGTTTTTTTGCTACAAAATAAAATCTCTCCTCTCTTTGCTAATGTTCAAGTGGTGGGGATTATTTTGGGATCTAGCTGCTATCTTTTAAGCCATCTCTTTCGTGCTACACGTCTTCAAATAGCTATATCCTTGGACCGTTTTGCTACTTCTGAAGCATTATTTATACAAATTATCTCATCAGGAATAGGTAATGTAATAGCTGGATGGATGAAAGAACCCTGCATAGTGGGTATTTTTGCTCTACATTACCCACATCAGATGCCACGAATAGTAGTGGCTGTACTTTATACAAGGTTATTTGATTTTTTAGTAATCTCTTGCGTACTGTTATTGGTTTCCGATCCAACTACTCAGCATTTTCTGCTAGTACTGTTAGCGTTGCTGTTATTGACTTTTTCTTTCTTGGTATTTTTACCACAACTCTGTAAACGTACCATATCCCATCTACTAAAATATGACCATACACGGCGCGGTGTGCTGCTAGTTAGAATCATTGCTTCAATAAGGATTATCTATTTAGAGATGAAGCTTCATCAGTTAGAAGGCAGCTTTCTCATCTTCATACTTACACTTTTGGTATGGTTTACAGAATTTGTAGCCGTCTTTGTAACTATAAATGCTTTCTCTAAAGAAAATAGCAGTATTGCAAAAGCAATCTCTATAGTAATTACAAATCTCACTGCGAGCATTCCAATGTTGCCCTTAACTAGTATTGCTTTTAGCAAAGCGTATGTACCGCTTTATTTAGCACTCTTGATCTCTGGACTTCTTCTTTCGGTATGGAAAAGTGTACAATTATACTACCTTGCTGGTATTCAACAACCATATTCCTGAAGCAACCTTTCTTAGAACTCGTCTGCACCGCAATCGTTACTGTGAATTACGAGTTGGACGCGATAGCTATTTGGATTCGATACGTGGATTTCTCCCATTCCTAGATACAGCTTCAATCTATCTAAGTGAGCAGCCTTTAACTACTCCTCAATCTCTATTTGAATTTATCAAGACATACGTAAAGGATATTGAAAAACTGCCTCATACCAGTCAAATCATATACTATGATCCGCGATTTTTTCCAAATCAACCTCAACAACTAGATACTATATTACAAAAAGCCCATTATTCAGAACTGCCAGTTATGTTTAATTTGAAGTCACAAGAAGGGGATAGCTATCGTTTGCCTCTTGTTTCTATCGCCTTTAAAGATCTTGTACAGTATAGTGAGAGTGCGATGGACTTTCGTATGGGACGGATGGAAACTATAGAGGTTACATTAGACAATATTGTACTAGATTTGATGATTCCCAGTAACGTTCTGGAACTTTTTGCTCGCAACTTTCAGGTTCGTCACTTTAATGCCTTGACCCAATCAGGAAACTATTTCGTTAAAAGTTCAACTCAAGTAGAAAAAATGGCTGCTGAGTATCATTTTTTTCAAAATTTGCCACATCAAATACGTCCTTTCTGTCCTCATGTTGGAACTTTTGAGGAAAAAGAGGGAAGAGCTTCATACCAAGTGGAAAAAATATTTATTCTGGATGCGAGTAAGGGTCTTATCAACGATATTTTTTCCATCTCACGAATGCGTGAATTTTTCTACCAGATTGGTACTTTTTTGGATACATGTCCTAAACGTAAAGTAGGAAAAGACGTATATAAAAAGCGTATGCGGGAACTGTTTGTAAATAAACTCGCCTCACGATTACATGCTACTTTGGCATTACCAGAGCTAAAAACTATGAATCATATATGTGGCCTTGCTGGGTATAGCTCTATCAACGCATTGCATGAACATCTAGTAAAACACGTGGAAGCAAGTATTGCGGCAGATTCAGATGAAATGTTTACCTTTTCCCATGGTGATCTTTGTCTTACTAACATTCTGTATGATCCTGATTCTACCCAACTAAAATTAATTGATCCCAAAGGTGGAAGCAAGGATGATCCCCATGCCAATTGGCGACCAATTTGGTACGATCTAGCCAAATTGTCACATTCCTTTCTTGGCTGGTATGAGTTATTGCTTTACGATTTGGTAGATATCAATTTGGATAATACACTAGCTTTTTCGATTCGTCCCCAACTATCGAATAATTACTTAAACAGAATAGGACATGAATTTATACAATTTATTAGGAATAGAGGGATTAACCTTACTACATTGCGCCTTTATGAGGCGACTTTATTTATTAGTATGTTGCCACTGCATCGTGATCATCCAAAACGCATGATCGGGCAGCTTATCCAATGTATGGATGCGCTTTCATTTTTCCAACAAAATCACTACAGTTAAGAATAAATTGCGATGGGCATCAACTACATTATTTGTGCAGCAGGAGAAGGTCAAAGGTTTCGCGATTATTTTGAAAATATCCCCAAACCATTAATCAATCTAAATGGCCTGAGTTTTTTAGAGTGGTCGCTTCAGTCCCTCACTGTTACAAGCAAGGATCAGTTAATACTACTTACTCATGTTGCCCACAGAATACGTGAGCGGCTGGAAGCCAAAATCATAGCTCGTTATCCATTTACGCCAATCAAATGGATCGAAATTCGCAACTCTACCCGTGGACAATTAGAAACCGCTATTCTTGCCGAAGAAGTATGCGATTTACACAAAGGGATTGCTATTTTTAATTGTGATAACTATTTTCAGAGTCCTACTTTGGGAGCCTTGATGGCTAATCCAGATATAGCTGGAATCATCCCTTGTTTTCATGCCGCTGGTGCCGCCTGGTCATTTTGCGCTATAGATGAACAGGATAAAGTCACACAGGTCATGGAAAAGAGAAGAATATCCGAATGGGCTAGTATTGGATTCTACTATTTTCGTGATGCTAGTACCTTCTTTTCTAAGGGGAAAGCAGCACTAGCCAGAGAACAAGATGGCGAATATTTTGTTGCTCCTCTCTATCAATCCTATATCGATGCTGGTGAACTAGTGATGATAGATCGCCTGGCACTAGCTAAACCTATGGGAACACCAGAGCAATTGGAGATCTTCTGGAAAGTTGATGTAGAAACATTAGCAACACAAAACTTGGAACGTACCCTGGTGGTTGATATCGACAACACTCTTACTATAGATAATCCTGCTGATGGGTATAGCGAAAAACGTCCTAATACTGCTTTAATTGAACGTCTTAGAACATATCAGAAGCGCGGATTTCGTATTCTGTTATTCACCTCACGACGTATGGCCACTTGCGGTAATGATGAAGCACTGGTACTGAAGCGTACTGGAACTGTAACCCTTGAATGGCTTGAGCGTCATAATGTGCCTTATGATGGAATTCGTTTTGGTAAGCCGTATGCCAAAGCAGGCTTCTATATTGACGATAAGACTATTCGTCCTAGCGAGTTCATGTCCCTTTCTGAGCAAGAAATTATTGCTTTATTAGCCAAAGAAAACCAACATAATGGTGATGAAATATTTTAGGGATAAATTTTTAGAGCTAATTCGTTTTGGATTGATTTCAGGTGTTGGACTTTTAGGAGATCTCACCATATTTCATTTTTTGGTTCATAGTGCTAAATGGCCAATTATCATAGCCAATCTAATCAGTGCCTTCTGTGCCATTACTTTTGTTTTTATAACCAGTAGCTGTACCCTGTTTCAAAAGCAAGGCTTCTATTGGATAGATTATGTTAGTTGGATTTTTTACCAAATTTGCTCAATTGTATTTTTCTCTTGGCTGATCAAGATGATAGTTTTCTTGAGCAGGTTAGAACCCACTATTTCTAAGATCACCACTATCCCCTTTAGCTTTATTACCAACTACCTGTTCCTAGCTTGGCTGATTCAACGTGGGAATAGTTATAGGATGCGCTGAGGCACGAAGCGCATCTACTCGATGTTCAAAAGTTAGAAAATGTTTATATAATACAATTGAAATTTATAATACTGGATTCCTGCTTTCGCAGGAATGACGACTTAATGAAAAATCTGCTGTCCGTTGAATGATCCACCCGTCATTCCTGCGAAAGCAGGAATCTATACATTAACAATAGCCTTATGTTTGTTAATCTGGTAGAGGGTTTCGGATAATGTCTATTGTAGGGTGAGCAATGCATACCCGACTAATATGACGAGAAGAACGGCAAATTGATTATTTTTGATTATTTTGCTGAGCAATACAGCCAGGAACTAGATTTAGAGGGATTTTGAGAATCTTTGGTCGGACTTTTCCTAGGTCATTAATTATTTCTTGCCAAGATTTACAATTATTAATAATAACCCCTTTAGTAGCAATGACAGGTAATTTTAGCAAGGCCATCCGCGCTTCTTCAGGTTTATTCGCTAACCATAGTAATATTCCAAGATAGATTCTGGCTATATAGGAGTTCAATGGATCAGTTTTAGCACTGTCTCTAATCGATTTTTTAAGATGCGCAATGCCATGAGGTTCATGACCTAATGAAATCGCTGATCTTCCTAGTGCGGTGAGAATAGCATAAGACGCTGGTGCTTGTTTCAATAGCCTGTCATAGACTTTCCAGGCATCTTCGTTGCGTCCCATATGTAATAACGTACTTCCAAGGTTCACAATATAATATGCCTCATGAGGTCTTTGTTGCAGGGATTTAGAGAAATAATGGAAGGCTTTATCATATTGATTTAATGACAGGTAGTAATTGCCTAAATTGAAAGAGGCAAAATGGTTATTCCCATCGTGAACTGCTAAATTATGAAGCCATAAGGTCTCCGAATTTTTCCAAGTGGCAGCTTGCCGCCAGCTCATAAAGGAAAATACACTGATTGCAAAAATTACAATGGCTATAGTCAACCATTGTTTCCATCCTGAAGCTTTTAGGGGAAGAGAGAAGGCGATAGCACTGAACAGTCCAATATGCGGTACATAAGTCCAATGATCCGAAAGCGGAGTCATTTGAGCACTACCAACGCTAAATAGTACCAATGAAAGAGTTCCTAAAAACCACAGCCAACCAGCTATTTCCCATGGATGATTGCGCCAGCGAGTTCCTAAAATAACGCTTATAAAGAGTAATAGGAACATAGACCCGCTCCAAAGCCATAATGCAGGAGGCTCATCCACAAAAAGGGTGTAAGGCATTGTTAAAGGAACCGGAAAAAAGCTCTTCCACAGAAAAAGACCATAAGAGGCTGGAATAGTAGTAAACCCTGCTGAAAAAGGAGTTGTAGAAAAACTATCTGTATTTTCACCTATCTTCATATAGCGAATGGACATAATAACCCATAGTATTGAAAGGAAGAAAAAAGGCAATTTTTCGATTATCCGGCTCCTAATTACACCAAACTTTAGTCTCTGCAGCGGCCAGAAATCAATAACTAATAACAATGCAGGGAAAGTAAGCCACATAGGCTTGGCCAATAGACTAAGCAGAAATGCTAAAACTGTTAATAGATAAAAATTTCTCCCAGCAGTGCTATGGAAAAGCTGATTTATACTAGAATAATAATATGCTATTAGAGCAAACAGTCCAAAAAGCGTACTCCACAGTTCTTTCTGTTCGGAGATCCAAGCTACTCCCTGGACATGCAAAGGGTGAACAGCAAATAGTGCTGCTACTAAAGCACTTGGCCAAAGACGACTGGTTGTCAACAATAAAAACCAAAACACTAAAAGAGTGTTAATGGCATGCAACGCTACACTAACCAGGTGAAATGCACCAGGATTTTCAATCCCAAATAGCTGGACTTGGAGCATAAAACCAAGTCGAGTAACTGGCATCAGATATGGATCTTGGCTAGGGTCCCAAGCATAATTCCAACCTTCTACCGTAAGCCCGCCTTTTACAATAGTATTATCCCAAATATAAGGATCATCATCCCAATTTACATAAGAAAAATTACCGCTTTCGATATATGGAAGTGCAGCAATTCCAAATAAAAGCAGAGCTATCAATATGGAGTGATGTACTTTTATAGAGTGGTTATATATAAAACTATTTTTACTCATTTGCCAAACCTAAATTAACGGATGCATCTACTAAAGTAGTGGGTAAAAGTCTGTATCGTTTGCTCACACAAACCAAACAATAAGGATAAATGATTTGTAATTTCGCGTAGGCACGATGAAGCCGTGCCCACCCTACATAGCTTTTCGCAAAAATTTAGCATCGCATTAAGATTTGGAGGAATTTAGTTTAACCAGTTTCTCCCAGTCGATTTCGCCATTTTCATTACAAAACATAGTGCCAAATTCTAAAGTGAACATATTGATTCTATTCGCGTAAGCTTTGATAAAATCATCGTTTTTTTCTTGTGCTTTATGGCCTAGTGGTGTTATTATATCTGTGTACAGACATTCGCTACTAGATATAAATTCCCAAAATTTTTGCCCACAATATTTATAATAATCCCCTTTATCTGGATTATTATCACGACCATAGCAGCATCCATTCACACATACAATATTTAGTTTTGAATTACTGGTTCTCAATGTACGTTGTGCTGTTTTAAAATCTGATTTCATTTTGGATATTTGGCTACTATTGCCCCAATTAGGACCAGACTTGATATTAACAATATATCTTACACTTTCATAATCAAATTCTAAATCTATGCCTGGTATGCCTGATTTCCAGCCTCCATACACTTTATTATTTATGAATACAGCAAGTCCTTCTAACCAGTCTCCAAATATCGTTTCTTCGTGAGATGAAATATGGGCATCAATGAATCCTTTAACTATTTCTTCAGATGTTAAGACATATTTTGCTTTAAAAAGTATGGATTCTTTCTTTTAAGAATCTGTTTAAGATTTAAGCTATCAAGACTGGATATTCTCTTTTTGTGAAAAACTTCGATATTATCTTCCACATAGTTGATTACATCCTTGATATTAATCGATTTCATATTCAGCCTCTGGTTCAAATAGCAATAATTCAACAGGCGGAATTTGCGACTTTGCTATTGCATAATATTCAGAAATTATTTCTATACCTATAGAGTTGCGTTGCATTTTATTAGCAACTATATTAGTTGTTCCTGATCCCATAAATGGGTCTAGTACTGTATCACCAACTTGAGTGAATAATTTTATAAACCATTCTGGTAAACCTTCTGGAAATGCTGCACTATGATTTTTATTACTACATTCTGTAGCTAGATGGAGTACATTGGTAGGATATGCCTTATCTCTTGTAAGCCAATTAGATATATTTTTACCAAAGCCACTGCCAACTTTAGATTCATCTCTGGTTTTATCAGTTGAACTAAGACTTTTTAATCTTGTTTTGGCCCAATCCCCCATGGGCACCATAACTTCTTCCTGATACATGTTAAATTTTTTAGTTTTGTTAAATTGTAATAGCCTTTCCCAAGCATCCCTAAATCTATTGGGCCATTTTCCAGGATAACAATTTTTTTTGTGCCAGATAAATTCTTCGGTCCATAACCATCCTTGTTTGCGCATAGCGAGTATTAATTCGATAATATAGGTACTTCTTGCGCCATTAATTACTTTTTCCTTAATATTTAGAACAAAAGTTCCAGTTGGTTTAAGTACTCTTAGCATCTGTTTGGTTTTTGGTAAAAACCAATCTACATAGTCATCAGGGTGAACGCCACCATAAGTTTTTTTCCTTTGATCTGCATACGGTGGTGATGTGAATATGAGATCTATGGAGTTATCAGGAATTGTCTGTAAGATTGTTTCACAATCTCCAAGATATAAATCGTGTTTTATTTCCATTTTTGGTAACGTTGTTGTAGTTTAAGCTTTTATCATAATAATAATGGCTAATGGTAAAGCCAAGGTAGGGTGGGTAAACATCTGTATCGTTTGCCCACGCGGATAAATTATTTAGCAATTCCGTGTGGGCACGATGAGACCGTGCCCACCCTACCTGGCTTAACTCACATAAGGCAATTATTAAGGTATAGATTCCTGCTTTCGCAGGAATGACGGGTTTCGGATAATGTCTAATATATAAAGCTTTAAATGAAATTAGTTACATAAATAGGATGCGGAAAGCCAGATAAAATATCCAAATTTATCCAAGTTTTTAAGAGCAGTATATATATGCTCGACTTTGGCCATTTCAATAAAAACAAATAGATACAAATATGATAACATAAATTGTAATAAAACAAAAGTACCAACTAATGAATATAACAAACTCAATTGTAACAATCTTATCTGTGTTTGCACCACTATTTTCAAAGCCAGTATGGGAACTTGCCCAAACCT
>LFCU01000255.1 GCA_001044195.1 Candidatus Achromatium palustre | reverse complement strand
ACAATTTTATAGAAATTTGTAGAACTGCTAACCAAAAATCAACAGATCTTCAAACGTGTATAAGGATGTAACCAATCCAATATCCCCTCGCCTACCTTTTTGGTTAATTCCGAAAAGGAAAACTTAGGGTTACTTTTTCTTAAAATATTGTACGCACCGTTCGTATCGACATTGATAGTAGTGCCATTTTGTGAACGGTATAAGCCCCGTTTGACTCGTTTGCCATTGAAGGAATGTGTCTTTTTAGGTTCGTATTTCTTAGGCAAACAATCACCATCAATAAAACTCGCTTTTGAAGTGTAACTCTCATTTGTTACGTCTAGCGTAATGCCATGTAACTCAAGTTTATAGCGCAATTTGTCTATAAACTGACCAAGAGAAAGATTCACGAAGATCGTAGGGTGCGCATCGCGCACCATAAAATAGCATACACCTGTTGTAAGATGTTGGGTTGACGATAAGGCCGTCAACCCAACCTACGGTTATCAATGTGACAAAGTAGAATTAGAATCTTAAAGTTAGTTACGATTTTATCAAAATTTTTCTGAAAAGCTATAGTTATGAATATAATTGCTGTGTAGCTATGTCTTGCCACCTATCAGTTTATATGTAGGATGGGTAGAGCCAAAGCGAAACCCATCGTTTTAAGATAATGATATTGATGCGCTTCGTACCTCAGCGCATCCTAAATGCTTAGGATTAACGTAGCCCCTTTAATGCACGAGAGAAAGCTTCAGCCATGGCTGAAGTGCCTGAAGGTACAATGTTAAAACTAGATGTGGCGGTGTCTTTGGAGGTTTTAGATTTTTGGGGCTTGGTTGTACGATTCTTGGTATGACGCTTTTTATCCATTTTAAGCCGTTCTATTTTAGGGCCTTCTACTTTAGACGATTCTTCTAGTTTAGAGCTTTCTGTCGTAAGATTATCCCTCCTAAATCTTTCCACCTTAGAACCGCTTGAATTAGCCAACCCCATCTTAACATTCTCAGTCTTAGAAGAATTGGAACCTGCCGTTTTATACCCTTTGCGACGATCCGTTCTTTTAGTATGCTCTGCCGCTATACGCATAGTCAAAGCAATGCGTTGTCGCTCTAAGTCTACTTCCATTATTTTAACTTTGATCAAAGTGCCAGGTTTTACTAAATCTCTTGGATCCTTTACAAAATCTCTAGACATCGCGGAGATATGTACTAGTCCATCCTGATGCACCCCAATATCGACAAACACTCCAAAATTAGTGACATTTGTGACTACGCCTTCTAGGATCATACCCAATTCGAGATCCGTAATATTTTCTACGCCTTCTAAAAAATTTGCAGTCTTAAATTCGGGACGCGGATCACGACCAGGTTTTTCAAGTTCTGAGAGAACATCTAATATCGTAGGTAACCCAAAGGTATCGTCTGTAAACTGCGCTGGATCGATTTGGTTTAAAAATGCACTATCTCCTAAGATACTATTTAGAGGGCGTTGGTAAGCTTCAGTAATACGCTCTACTATAGAATAGGATTCTGGATGTACTGCTGAGGCATCTAGGGGATTATCTCCATCTATAATTCTTAAAAACCCAACGGCTTGTTGGAAAGTCTTATCTCCTAGACGTGGGACTTGTTTTAAACTTTCACGATTAGGAAATGCCCCATGCGTATCACGGTAGGCAGTGATATTAGTAGCTAAGTTTGAGCTTAAACCAGAGACGCGAGTTAATAAGGGTACAGAGGCTGTGTTTAAATCTACTCCTACCGCATTTACACAGTCTTCGACTACGTGATCTAAAGTACGAGCCAGCCGCGTTTGATTGACATCATGTTGATATTGACCAACTCCTATGGCTTTAGGGTCAATCTTGACTAATTCTGCTAATGGATCTTGCAAACGCCGTGCAATAGATATGGCACCACGTAGCGTTACATCTATATCAGGAAATTCTTGAGTAGCTAATTTGGATGCTGAATAAACAGAAGCACCAGATTCGTTGACCGTTACTGCTTTTAAACCCAATTCTGGATGTTGTTTGCCAAGTTCTCTTACAAGTCTTTCTGTTTCCCGACTTGCAGTACCGTTTCCAACACTGATTAATTTCACAGCATGTTGTTCTGCTAAAGTAGCTAATTCCGTAATAGCTTCAGTCCATTTACTTTGGGGAGCATGAGGATAAATAGTCCCAGTAGCCTTAACCTTCCCTGTAGCATCGATTACGGCTATTTTGACACCAGTACGCAATCCTGGATCTAAACCCATGATAGGTAAACATCCGGCTGGTGATGCTAATAGCAAATCTTTCATGTTCCGGGAAAAGACTTTGATGGCCTCATCTTCACCAGACTCTTTAAGTCGAGCCATCAGTTCTAATTCAAAGCGTGGGAAAAATTTTAGCCGCCAAGTTAAACGTACCACATCTAAAAGCCAAGCATCAGCAGCTCGACCTTGATCTGTGATGTTAAATTTTTCGGCGATGCTATTTCGTAACACAACCTCTGCTTGCTCATCAGTACCAGCCTTTATAGTTAAAGCAAGGACTTTTTCCTTACGTCCCCGAAATAAAGCCAAAGTCCGGTGTGGTGGAATATTGCGCATGGGTTGACTAAACTCAAAGTAGTCAGAAAATTTGTTGCCACTTTTGGCTTTCTCATCGCTAGTAACTTTGGAGTGCAAAATTGCCTGTTCCCATAGGCTTTCTCTTAAAAGTCCTGATAATTCAGAATCTTCAGCAAATCTTTCCATGAGGATTTGTTTAGCACCTTCTAAAGCTATGCTAGCATCATTAATATTTTTATCAGTATTGATATAAGCTAATGCAGTCTGCTCCGGGATTAAAGTTGGATCTTGCAATAACGCCCAAGCCAGAGGTTCTAAGCCAGCCTCTTTGGCAAGTTGTGCTTTGGTACGACGTTTTGGTTTATAAGGCAAATATAAATCTTCTAATCTTGCTTTGGTAGCAGCAGATTTAATCGTTGTTTCTAATTCTTCAGTTAACTTGTCTTGATCGCGAATATGATTGAGGATTGTCGTGCGGCGTTCTTCTAATTCCCTTAGGTAATAGAGTCGTTCTTCTAAATGGCGTAATTGTACATCAGTTAGAGTTTCAGTAGCTTCTTTGCGGTAGCGAGCGATAAAGGGCACGGTTGCGCCTTCATCTAACAGTGCCATAGCGGCTTCTATTTGGTGGGTATGTACTGATAGTTCTTTGGCTATAGTTTGAGCAATGGGGTTCATGAATCAGCTAGATTATTAGAGGATTATTAAATTTTAAGTGAAATCCAAAAGGCTAATCTTAAATCTTTAAGATCAAATTAGTCTTCCTATAATTCTTTTAAAAAAAGATGTAATCTTTCCTGTAGTTGATTTTAATACATAATAAGAGCGATGTGTTATATCTAAATATTGTAACATCTTAATTCTACTTTGTCACATTGACAATCAATCTTACAACGCATGTTAAGTTATCATACATTTTTCATCTATAAATCTATAATAGTTAAAAAAATAATTGCATGATTATTATGCGTTGTGTAATGGTGTCTAATACACATTCTGGTACCAAGGCAGAGCCTCGGCACCAAAGGTAATAAATTATTGAAAAATTAAGATTTTTCCACCTGACAAAATTTATACTGTCGCTAATTCAGTACGCATCTTTTGAATAATACTATCATAACGATTAGGATCATCAGGATTAGCTTTACCAAAAATACCAGAACCAGAAACAAACGTATCGGCTCCAGCGGCTTTAATTGCCGCAATATTATCTACTTTTACTCCACCATCTATCTCCAAACGGATATCCAATCCAGCATTGTCTATAATTTTACGCGCTTGCCGTAATTTTTCTAAAGCTGCTGGAATAAAATTTTGGCCACCAAAGCCAGGATTAACTGACATGATTAAAATCATATCGATTTTATCTAACACATAATCAAGCCAGGATAATGGTGTTGCTGGATTAAATACTAAACCTGCTTTGCAGCCTTTGCTGTGAATGAGCTGCAAAGTTCGGTCAATATGTTCGCTTGCTTCTGGATGAAAGGTGATGTAGCTTGCACCTGCTTTAGCAAATTCTGGTACAATAAGATCTACTGGTTTAACCATTAGATGCACATCAATGTCTGCTGTTACTCCATGTTTGCGTAACGCTTCGCATATTAAAGGACCAATAGTTAAGTTTGGTACATAATGATTATCCATAACATCAAAATGGATAATATCAGCTCCAGCTTTTAAAACAGCATCCACTTCGTCGCCAAGTTTGGCAAAATTCGCTGATAAAATAGAGGGAGCCAGCAAGTCCAGCTTACGATTAGAGTTGTTCATGAATATAAGGCCTGTTAAAAGGGAATCCTTCATTTTTCAGTTTACATTTTTATCGCTCCCAAGCTCTATGCGGGAACTATCACAAAAGTTAAGTGTAAAGTAATTTTGGAAGTATAAGAAGGATACCAGTTAAGTTGATAATATTAACATCAATCCAATCTGCTGACAATTTATTGTGAATATTTTTGGGTCAATAATGCTCGCAACCGTTTAATTTCTGCTAAAGCAGCTTTCTTTTCACGTTTTTCGATTTCTACATCCGCTAACGTCTTATTTAAACAATCATTTAATTCCACTGAACTTAGGAACACTGGTCACAAACAACTTCCCGATTTTATCTAGTCTAATGTATATCTTCACGAGCAGTAGAAAGTTATTAGTGACCAGATCCTTAGTACTCATAATATTATAATAATTCTGTTGGTAGTATGTAGCTTGTAGGATGGTAGAACGAAATGAGACCCATCAACTCGATGTTGAAAAGTTAGTATTATTTGATATTCTAATATCATGTGCTGCAAGGTTTCCGTAGGAGATAGCATACAAAATGCCTTGCAGAATTAAATGACCAAAAATACAGTTATATTTATAAATTTCAATTAATTATAGTATATAATAATTTTATAAATTTTAAGCATCGAGATCAATATGTTAAACTTTTAAAATATGGGTTTCGCTTTGGCTCTATCATCCTACAAGCTGCTAGTATTTTAATTACTATACCCTAAATTTTGCTCTAGCCAGCTTTCCATTTCAGCTAGGTCTAGATTTTTGCGATGGGCTTCGCTTAAAATTTCTGACTTCTACGCAAGAAACGATAAAAATTATAGTCCAATTTCCGTAATTACCTGTTCAAGTGGAATGCTATTTTTTCCTTTTGAGTTTTCTTTTGCTTCCCTTAAATCTTTTAAATCTTCATAATCATACATTAATTCCGTCAATGCTTGATATTCTGCAAAAGGAAGCACTACAAATTCATTCTTGCCTTCTTTTGTTATTGTTTGCGGATGAAGTTCCATGATTTTATCTCTATAAATATGCATCTTTTCTGTGCTTAATGCGGTAGACTATTATTTTTTGATTTTCTATCTCAAAAAGTACCCGATAATTACCAACACGTAATCGGTATTCTGGAGTATAATTTGTAAGCTTTTTGATGTCCCCAATTAATCCATTTTTTAGCAATTTTATTTTCTCAACAACCTTTTTGGCTTCTATTTTTTGCAAATTTTTTAGATCTTTTATTGCCTTTGGCATTAATTCAATTAAATACATAATTCATTTTCATATTTGTAGATATTTACACAAATACCTGTGTAATAGATTTTCAAGAGCGCAATACTTACAACTTTTGCGCTTTGTACTTATATTTTAGTTGCTATAGCCTAGTTCTACTTTGTCAGATTAAAATTGTAGGTTATATCGTTCCCACGCTTTGCGTGGGAACGATCACAATGTGACAAAGTAGAACTAGGTTTTGGCTTTTTATTCTTCAGCGCATCCTATCTTGCTTTGCTATGAAAATCATCCGCGAAGCGGAACGCTGCAAGGTAGGGTGGGCACGGCCTCATCGTGCCCACGTCAATTGTCAAATAATTTATCTTTGTTGTTTGGTTTGCGTGGGCAAACGATACAGCCGTTTGCCCACCCTACCTGGCTATATTCGTAGCCATATATCAGTACCCAGGAGCTGATAAAATTGATACCTAAAAATAAATTGCTTGTTGTTGTCGCTTCTGAGGCCAAAAGTAGATACCAAAGTTGATCAGTAAAAGCGGCTATTGGTACGAATGTAATAGATTTATAAAGAGGAAGTCTTTCGCTTGGTATAGGATGTGCTGAGGCACGAAGCGCATCAATTAGTTCTGGTTGCAAAATTGTACTAGATTGGGTTTTTACCTATATCGATCTAAAAGATACTCATTAAGCAGGCTAACAGAATATAATTTCGGTTCATAAATTTAGTTTTTCCAAAATGTTATTGATAATTTGCCGCGTATAAGCACCATATCTTGCCGTCGATATTGGCAAAATTTGACAATCTTAAACCATTAGACATCATTCAAAACTCTCTTCTATTCAACATAATTCCTCATTCAGCTAATATTCATAACCAATACATTACACTGATCTATTTAGGATAGTATTTAAATACAACAGTTATACTATAAATTACACTATATTTAAGATGACTATTTAATAACGAGGTGACGTCATGACATTTAAATGGCGTTCCGCATGTTGGTTACTATTTGCTTTACCTACTTTAGTAACCAGCGTTAGGGCTGATAACTTAAAGACATATTATTGTCATGAAATACTAATCGCAGCACGCTATAATTATGACGATAGTTTAGATGACGTAGTATCCCGTATACGCCGCCACCATAATGGAGGACGTGTCCTATCGGCTGATACTGTTAGAGAAGGAGGACGTGCTGTGCATCGTATCCGCATTTTGAATAATCGCGGTCGAGTCCGAGGGCTACGCTTTGATGGTAACACTGGTCGTCGGTTGCCACGCCACCGTCACTATAGAAGAAGGCGACATCGATGAAGCTACTAATAGTAGAAGATGAGGCACAATTACGGGTTCCTTTAGTTAAACGTCTGCGTCAGGCTGGATATGCAGTTGAAGAAGCTGAAAATGGTAAAGAGGGTCTATATTTTGGATTGGAATTTCCATTGGATGTAGCTATTATTGATTTGGGCTTACCTGATCTATCTGGTGTTGATCTGATCAAAAAAATACGCCAAGCCCACAAAGCATTTCCTATTTTAATTCTTACTGCACGGGGTAATTGGCAAGACAAGGTTGAGGGATTAGAAGCTGGTGCTGATGATTATTTAGTTAAACCATTTCATGTTGAAGAATTACTAGCCCGTCTCAATGCGTTAATACGCAGATCAGCAGGATGGAGTCAGTCAATATTAGAATTTGAGCATCTCAGTATCGATACTCGCAGTCAAGAAGTTTGTATAGATGGTAACCTGATAGAACTAACTGCTTATGAGTATAAGCTTATTGAGTATTTAGCCTTACATGCTAAAGAGGTGGTTTCAAAGATGGAATTAACCGAGCATCTATACGCTCAGGATTATGAACGTGACAGTAATGTCTTAGAAGTATTTGTGGGACGCTTGCGGCGTAAACTTGATCCTGATAATAGTTTGCGACTTATTGAGACTCTAAGGGGGCGTGGTTATCGCCTAAACTGTATACCCAGTACAAAAACTACAACCAACCCTGACGCTTAAAATACCAATAAGGTGTTATTCCAGCTACGATCATCAATAATATAGCTAAAGGATAGCCAAATATCCATTTAAGTTCGGGCATAAAGACAAAATTCATGCCGTAAATGCTTGCTACTAAAGTTGGTGGCAAAAATACTACTGCTGCAATAGAAAAGATTTTGATAATTTGATTTTGTTCCATTCCAATAAAGCCTTGAGCTGCACTCATTAGAAATGTAACTTTTTGAAACAAAAAATCGTTATGTGGTAATAAAGAACTAATATCGCGTAGTAATTCCCGCACTCTTTTTTTTCGATCACTAGATAGATCGCCATATCTAGATAGAAAAGTCAGATCTCGTTGTGTATCCATCAGACATAAGCGCACTTTGCCATTGACATCCTCATGCCTAGTTAATTCGTCTATGGCTTCTTCTAAACGGCGATCCTTAGTCTCTAGTACCATATGACTTACTTCTTCAAGTCCTTGATGGACTTCCTCTAGGACATCTGCTAGAGCTTCGACTTTAATTTCTTGAAGGGCAAGGTAGATGGAGGTAGGATCAATAGCTACGTCACGGATTCTACGAGCACGTAGTCTAAGTAAACGAAAGACTGGTATTTCTCGTTCCCGAAAGCTAAACAATCTTTTTTCACTTAAGGTAAAGGCAACTGAGGTATTGTGTGGATGTCCATCTACTTCATGTAAAAATAATGAATGGATATGTAGTCCATGCTTATCCAAATAAAAACGGGCACTAGCTTCAATTTCGTCTACTTCATCGGCATCTGGTAATTTGCTACCATAAAGTATTCCTACATGTTCGCGTTCTTCTGCGCTGGGGTCTATTAGATCTACCCATAAAGCATCATCCAAGTGTAATTGGTGATCTTCTGTAGGCATCAGCACCAATCGATCTTTATGACGCACAAATGCATTAAGCATCAAATAATTCCCTAAAAAACATATTGTTAAAGCTATATTAGGTGAAATGATTAGCTATGAATATTTGGTATCCCTCATTTTCCAGTTTACACTTTTTATCGTTTTCACGCAGAGCATGGGAACGATCCCATGTAAAGTACTTTAGGCAAGCAAATGAAGGGACCAAATATTTAGACATTATACCAATTTTCTTGTGAGCGTTCCCATACAAAGTAAGGGCGGATACCCAGTGTAGCTAGTTATAAAAATTGGTATGATGTCTATTCTAGGGTTGTATTAAAGTTTGGCGGAGAGAGAGGGATTCGAACCCTCGGTATGCTATAAACATACACACGCTTTCCAGGCGTGCTCCTTAAACCACTCGGACACCTCTCCTAATATTTTAAATATTAGACATTATTCGAAACCCGTCATTCCTGCGAAAGCAGGAATCTATACCTTAACAATAGCCTTATGTTTGTTAATCTGGTAGAGGGTTTTGGATAATGTCTATTGTCCTATATCTTGAGATGAATACATGATAACTAAACTTAAACTATTATGCAAATAATTAATTTTAAGTTTAGCAATTTTATTTAAAAAATTTTTTAAACTAGAATCAGTTGTTATCTAAACCCTCTGTTATTCTAGTAAGCATTCAGATGATACTTGAGATTTTTGAATAATGTCTATTATATCTCACCACCTATCAGTTACATCGTAAGCCATTGATTTACGGTATAAGGAAACTTAGTGTTTTAAGGAAAGTGATAGATGTTGAGCTATTATATCATTATTTTTTAAATATTAATCTATATCTATCTATTAACCTATATCTATAATAGTGATCATTCTTTATGACCCAAGAAGCCTCTTTTAATCGCGAACAACTATTGCAGTGTGGATGGGGAAAAATGTTTGGTACTGGCAATGCACAATTACCAATCCCCAATATGCTAATGTTGGATCGCATTGTTACCATTAATAATCAAGGTGGTGCTTATGGCAAAGGATACATTCTAGCTGAATTAGATATTGCGCCCGAACTATGGTTCTTTGCTTGTCATTTCCCTGGAGATCCAGTAATGCCTGGATGTTTAGGCTTGGATGCTATGTGGCAACTTTTGGGATTTTTTTTAGCTTGGGGAGGCAATCCTGGACACGGACGTGCTCTTGGAGTTGGCAATGTCAAGTTTTCAGGACAAGTTTTGCCAACAGCACGTATAGTGACTTATACTATTGATATAAAGCGGGTGATCACTAGGAAATTAATATTGGGTATTGCTGATGGTAAAATGAGTGTCGATAATCGTGAGATTTATGCTGCAAAAGATTTGCGAGTAGGACTATTTCAATCTACGGAAGGATTTTAGGATTACTTTCTATATATTATCTTAAACATCAGTAACTTCCAATAATGAAAACCTTATGGTACTTCTTAATATTATAGCGGGAGAGGCTTTAGAGTATCCCGCCTATAGATACCATAACTTATCCAGAAGTTACAATAACATTACGATAAAAAATATTAGATTGCTAAATTTATGACAACCTATTCTGCAATACTACTGGTTATCTTGGTATTTATTTCGATTGACCTTAACCAGGCGGCCAATTCATATTGCGACCACCTAATAAATGTAAATGAATATGAAATACAGTCTGACCAGCACCAGCATTACAATTAAATACGGTACGATAGCCTGGGATCGCAATCCCTTCCTGAACTGCTATTTGCTGCGCTGCTAAGATCATTTTTCCCACTAATGGTGCTTGTTCTGGTATCAGATCATTAAGAGTCGCAATATGTACTTTGGGTATGATTAGTATATGTATTGGTGCTTGGGGATTAAGGTCCCGAAACGCTATTATTTCTGGATCTTCGTATACTAAATCAGTTGGAATTTGTCGCAATGCGATTTTGCAAAATATACATTCATTCATAACTATATTTGCTGAATTTTTTTATTAATTTATTGAGTTGCTTGCTGATTATTAAATAGCCAATTAAATGGTGCAGTGTTTATTTCCCAAACGATCTTAAAGCCCTGCTGTGTAACCAAATTGGTAGTATGAGCAGATTGATTACACAGACAAATATTTGCTATCGCTATTAATGTATCATCTAAATATACTAATGGGATATAAGGGCGTAGCCAGCTAGGAATAGCATACTCTTGATAAATATCCTTAAGAGTACGTTTATGAGGAGAATGCGGTAGCCGACATTGTAAACCTGTTATACCAAAATGTACAGTTATCCGACTTTGCTTCCAAAGAATAGGATTAATACCAATGCCTTTAGTGGGTATAAGAGACAAACTTCCAAGACCATCTGGCAGATTGCAAATAAAATCTATTAAAGCCTGCTCTGGATGCCACAAGATAGCAGTGGCTGGTGGATAGGGTAATGGTGGGTGAATAAAGATATCGTCTCGATAACGTCTGACTTCAGTTTGATGCCATAAGACTACAGGATTACGATCTGGAGCTGCTATCATAAGTTCACAGCGAATGCGTTCTAAGTGCTTGGTATCTGGCAGAATGAATCCTTGTTCTTGAATCCAAAGACGCAAAATAGCCCGACATAGATTTGGTTTGAATCCCATTAAGGTTTTTATACTCAAAGTACCAGGATACATGCCTTTACTTTGAGCGAGATATGGGGCTAATAGATCGTTAAGCAAATCTAATGCTGCTGCACAATGCTTGGCACTACGGGCTATAGTTCTCTCATAAGCAGGCCAACGTTGTGCTACTACAGGAAACATACAATGTCGCAGATAGTTACGCGCAAAACTCGTTTCAGTATTAGTCGGGTCTTCAATCCATTTAAGCCTATTTAATTGCGCATAAGCCGCCAATTGTGCTTGCGGTATCTCTAAAAAAGGTCGAGCTAACCATCCCAAGCCATAAGGCATAATCTTGGGCATTGCTGCTAGGCCAGCTAGACCGCTGCCTCTTAATAACTGTAATACCAAGGTCTCTGCTTGGTCATGTTGATGCTGGGCTGTAAGCAGCATAGCATTAGCAGTTAAGTGTTTCCTAAATGTCTCTAACCTGGCTTCTCGTGCTATGGCTTCTATACTTGCTCCTGACACTGGCTTGAGTTTTAAAGAATGGATCTGTAATGCGATATTTAATTCATTACACAATTGCTGACAATGTAACGCCCATTGGCCGGATATAGTTTGCAAGCCATGGTCTATATGGATTGCGTAGATAGGGATTGCTAATTGATCCTGCAATTGTGCCATAGCATGTATTAAACAGGTAGAATCCATGCCACCACTAAAAGCTATCCAATAGCCAGATGGTTGCGGCATAAGGTGTAAAGTGTGCAGCAATTCAGTTTGCAACTCGGTGTTCAAAGCGGCCATCAGAGTAATTAGCCAGTAAACTTGCCATAATCCATCAAGCGTTGAAACCTTTGCTCCAATAACCCATTAATATCTAACTCAGCCGTGTCTATTTGCTCTAGCCATTCTACAATAGCTTGTTTTAATTTTCTAGCCATCGTATCTATATCTCTATGTGCTCCACCCAAAGGTTCTGGTATTATAGCATCAATTAGTTCCAACTCTTTAAGGCGTGACGCAGTAATCGCCATAGCTTCAGCGGCTTGTGGTGCTTTATCTGCACTTTTCCATAATATAGAGGCACAGCCTTCCGGAGAAATAACTGAATAGGTGCTATATTGCAGCATAAGCAAGCGATCCCCTACTCCTATGGCTAATGCGCCACCAGAACCACCTTCGCCTATTACAGTGCAAAGGATTGGAGTGCCTAATTTAGCCATTTCTAGGAGATTTTTGGCTATAGCTTCACTTTGGCAACGCTCTTCAGCACCTACGCCTGGATAAGCTCCAGGGGTATCAATAAAGGTTAAGATAGGTAGATGGAAACGTTCAGCAAGGTGCATTAAGCGCAATGCTTTACGATAACCTTCAGGGCGTGGCATTCCAAAGTTGCGTAAGATCTTTTCTTTGGTATCTCGCCCTTTTTGATGGCCAATGAGCATTACACTGTGGCCTTCTATGTGTGCAAAACCGCCTACAATAGCTAGATCATCAGCAAAAGCACGATCTCCATGTAGTTCTGTAAAGTCCATACAAATCTTTTTGATGTAGTCTAGGGTATAGGGGCGTTGAGGGTGGCGTGAAACTTGGGATATTTGCCAGGGGGTAAGATTTGAGAATATTTGTTCGGTTAGTGTAAGGCTTTTATTTTCTAAGCGTTGAATCTCATCTTGAATATTTAGTGCATTATCATGCCCAACTAATCGCAATTCCTCTATTTTAGCTACTAATTCAGCAATAGGTTGTTCAAAATCCAAAAAATTCATATCCATACTGCAATCTCATGTATTTGATTCAATAGCATCTTCGTCTGCTATATTATCTTAAATATCACCATCTGTGACAAGTGTTGCATTTTTTGTCTTGTTCTAACAGGTTTAAGTACCTGCGTTGCTTTAAAAAATAAGGCCCAACTCAACCTAGGTACTACCTTTTATTGGAAAGTCTAAATGTTAGTGGCACTACTACAGTAGCTTTAATTGCTTTTCCACCACGGCTGGCTGGTACAAAACGCCATCGTCTTACTGCTGCTAGTGCGGCTTGATCTAGTATACGATAGCCGCTACTTTTGATGATGCGTACTGCATTAGGACGACCTGACTGTTACCTTTAGTAAGCACCGACCCTTGCAGGTTGGTACGTCGAGCTGAAAGTGGATATACTAGGGCTGGATTGCTAAAATAGCCAGTAGCTTTGGCAGGGCTATATGGGCCTTTGGTTATGGTGAGTTTTTGGGATGCTCTTTGCTTGCCAAGAGTTGTACGTTTAGCTATTTTGATCCGTTTGTTAGTTTTGATAGTATGCTTAGTAGATGGACGATATGTTGTCCTTCGCTGTTGTATCGAGCTGCGTCTCTTACTCAGTATACGATATCTCTGTTGTTTGGTAGCGGTAGGCTTATGTTGACGTATTTGAGAACGTTTTACTAAGAAACGCTTTTTAGTTGATGATGTTGTTGATCTACGTTGTTTTATTATACGTCTTTTAGCAAGACGCTTTCTCGACTTAATTTTTTTTGCTACAGTATGTACTCGCTTCTGCACTGTGACTTTAGAAAGTGATTCCTGGGATTTATGTATAGGATTCTTTTTAGCAACAGAAATTTTTGGAGTCTTAGAAATTGGTTGTGATAAAATAGATTGAGTTAATACTGCTTTTATAACTGGAACTACCTTAGTATTAGATAATTTATAAAGCACTTCAGCTAATATTACTGCCAAAATTAAATGTAATACCAAAGATATTAATACAGCTAATTTTATAGAGAATACCGGCATCTTAAACAAAGAAGGTTGTGTAATAATAGACATTTTAAGTACAATATAGTAATAAAAATGATGAAACAATTCTGTAAATTATAATGCAAAATATAAATAAAGTATTAAGTAAACTGTAAGTACATTACTTTTTAAACAAAATGTAAATAACATATATCAAAACATAACAACATATTAATACTAATCTTTAAAGTACCCAATGCATGGCCCATCTTCTACTTTCCGCTGCTCATAAATCATCTGGCAAAACAACACTTTGCATCGGCATCTGTGCCGAACTACAATATCGTGGCATAAAAGTTCAACCCTTCAAAAAAGGCCCGGACTATATAGACCCTATGTGGCTTAGTCAAGCAGCATCTTGTCCGTGCCATAACCTAGACTTTTATACTCAATCCCATGCTGAATTACGAGAAAACTTCGCTCAACATCTTACAAATTCAGATATAGCTATAATAGAAGGCAATAAAGGACTCTATGATGGATTAGCACTAGACGGCAGTAACAGCAATGCCGCACTAGCTAAATTACTAAAAGCACCAGTTATTTTAGTGATCGATGTGCAAGGTATAACCAGAGGAATTGCTCCCTTACTACTTGGCTATCAAGCCTTTGACTCCGAAGTCCAGATTGAAGGTGTAATTTTCAATAAAGTCGGCGGCACAAGACACGAACAGAAACTCCGCCAAGTTGTGAAACATTATACGGACTTTCAAGTACTAGGTGCTGTACAATGCAATAAAGATCTTAACATAGTAGAAAGACATCTAGGATTAATACCCAGCAATGAATCAACAGCACCACAACAACAAATTGCAATCATCCGTAAACAGATTGCAGCCCAAGTTGATATTGAATTATTGCAAGCATTAGCATCTACTGCACAAACAATTGCCACAGCATCTAAAAGTGTGCCTATCCTAGATACAAGCCTACCCATAAAACGCTTGCGAATCGGTATTGCTATGGATGCGGCTTTCGGATTTTACTATCTAGGCGATCTCCAAGCTATGGAGGCTTATGGAGCCGAACTGCTGCCATTTAGTCCCATACAGGATCAAGCGTTACCAGATGTAGATGGACTATTTATTGGCGGTGGTTTTCCAGAAACTCATATGGAAGTTTTAGAAGCCAATATTGCCATACGTAATGCTATTGCCAATTTTATCGAAGCGGGCAAACCTGTATACGCTGAATGTGGTGGCCTTATGTATTTAACTAATAGTATCACTTGGAAAAATAAAACCTGTGCTATGGTAGGAACCATAGCGGCTAATACTATTATGTATGAACGTCCTCAGGGCAAAGGTTATGTGCGTTTGCAAGAGACTGCTAATTGTCCGTGGAGTACCAAAGATACTGTAAGCCAAGTATTAGCCGGGCATGAATTTCATTATTCACGCCTTGAGAATTTGCCATCTAATTTAACTTTTGCCTTTACCGTATTGCGGGGGGATGGCATAGATGGTACACATGATGGTATTGTATATAAAAATTTGTTAGCGGGTTTTGCGCATTTTCGAGATGTTAGAGGGCACCATTGGACACGACGTTTTCTTGAGCATGTACGTGGGTGTGTACCTACCTAATTATTTTATTTACACAGGATCTAAAATATGTTCAATATAACCCTAGCCGCTGCACAACAAATAAATAAGGCATCTGAACAAGGTGGTACTGTAGGGATGCCGTTACGGCTTGCTGCGCATCAAAAACCAACAGGCGATATTGAATATCTCATGGGATTTGATGAAGCCAAAGAAGACGACATACGCCTAAAATCAGCCGGAATAAATATCATTATGGCCCCTGAACATGCCATATTACTTGATAAAACCATATTAGATTTTGTAGAAATAGATGGCGAAGAAAGTATGCAATTTATATTTATTAATCCTAAAGATCCCAAATACATACCACCAGAACAATGACCTTAGCTGATCACGTCCTTACCTTGGGCCAAGATTTATTAAAACGTTACGGCGAGCGAGTACATAAAATAGCAATAAATGCTGCTTTCACTTGCCCCAATCGTGATGGAACCAAAGGGCGTGGAGGTTGTAGTTTTTGCAATAATACTTCTTTTAATCCTACAGGATGCAATCCAATTCCAATTGCAACCCAAATCCAAACCGGTAGAGAAGTCCTAAGACAACGTACTAGGGCATACAAATATTTAGCATATTTCCAAGCATATACTAATACTTACGCCGATATACAACTACTAACACAACTTTATAATATGGTCTTAGCAGAACCTGATGTTATAGGTCTCTCAATAGGAACCAGACCAGATTGTGTTCCAAATACAGTCCTAGATTTACTTGGTAAATTCCAGGAACAAGGCAAGGAAATCTGGTTAGAGTTAGGATTACAATCTGCATTTGATTCTACTTTAAAGCGTATCAACCGGGGCCATAATTTTGCTGCATATCAGGATGCAGTTTACAGAGCGCAACGTCGTAAACTTAAGCTCTGTACTCACTTGATTATTGGTTTACCAGGAGAGACGGATTGGCACACCAAAGAGACGTTACAGAGAGTTTTATATTTAGGAACAAATGGCTTAAAATTACATCCATTACATGTAGTAAAAGGTACTTTGTTGGCTATTGAATGGAGTCAGGATAAATATCAGCCATTACAATTTACAGACTATATATCTATTGTAGCTGATTTGGTGCAAATGACACCTCCTAATATAGTGTTTCATCGTTTGACTGGTACGGCTGCACCGCAAATTTTGTTAGCACCTAGCTGGTGTTCTAAAAAGTGGTTGGTATTAAATGCTATAGCACGGGAGCTACAAAGACGTGGTCATTATTTAAAGTCTTAAATGTAAACTTCTTAATAATTCATGGCAAACTTTTTGTAGGTTGGATTGCATGTCGTTTGGCAACCCAACCTGCGGCACTAATGCGACAAAATAGAACTTAAAGAATTGACAGCAAGTACGGCCCTGAACCAGTGCCCCAGTTCCGATGAATGAAATGAAGGGATAATTTATGATTACTATCACCGCAAGTAATGCTCGTAAGAAACTTTATAGACTCATGGATAAAACTGCCGAGAGTCATGAGCCTGTAATTATCATAGGTAAAAGAAATAATGTAGTAATGATATCTGAAGAGGATTGGCATTCAGTAGAAGCAACCATTTATCTCAACTCAGTTGCAGGTCTTGCTAAGGATTCAGGATTTTTTAACTTGCGCATTTCCATGTAACGTATTGGAATTACAAGATAATTTCTGTTTAGTAGACGTTTATCGAAAACAATTTTCATCGTTATTTGAGTAGTTATTCAATCTATAGGATAGTAAAAGAAACCATAATATGATGCTTTTTTATCATCCATCCTAATAGATTTGGGCATTTGAAAATCGTTTTTGATTACTTGCTATGAATCAAAAATTGTCATTAAATTTCAATATGTTATTGGTAAATGCACAAATTAAAAAATCCTAAATCCTAAAGCATACTGGTTGATGCTGTAACAAGGTTTGTCGGCTTGTAATAGTCGTTATACCTATTTTTGCATATTGACATTAGCATATTGCACATCATATTTTGATAGTTGCCACTGGGTTATCTTTGTAAAACTTTACGTAAATAACGTCCTGTTATAGATCGCTTCAGAGTTATAATATGTTCTGGAGTCCCCGTTGCAATAATTTTTCCACCTCGCTCCCCACCTTCAGGGCCTAAATCCACTATCCAATCAGCGGTTTTAATTACATCCAAATTATGTTCAATCACCACAATAGTATTGCCATGATCACGCAATCTATGTAAAATGGACAATAAATGCTTTACGTCCTGAAAATGTAACCCGGTAGTGGGTTCATCTAATAAATATAAAGTATCCCCTGTATCACGTTTGGATAATTCTTTGGCTAATTTAACTCGTTGCGCTTCCCCACCAGAAAGCGTGGTTGCGTTTTGGCCCAATTCAATATAACCTAAGCCTACATCTACTAAAGTATCTAGCTTTTTTTTAATATTAGGAATGGCTGCAAAAAATTCTAAACCTTCCTCTACAGTCATTTTTAAAACTTCATCAATATTACGTCCCTTATAACGAATCTCTAAAGTCTCGCGATTATAGCGTTGTCCCTTACAGGTATCGCATCTAACGTATAGATCTGGCAAAAAGTGCATTGCAACTTTGATAACCCCATCACCCGTACAGGCTTCACAGCGACCACCTTTTACATTGAAACTGAAACGTCCTGGTTTATACCCCCGCGAACGCGATTCGGGTACAGCGGCAAACAAATCTCGAATAGGGGAAAATAGCCCAGTATAGGTAGCAGGGTTAGAGCGTGGAGTGCGACCGATTGGACTTTGATCAATAGCGACTACTTTATCAAAAAATTCTAAACCTGTAATAGTTTTGTAAGGTGCAACCTGATGATTGGCATGATTAAGATTATTGGCCGCGATAGGAAATAGGGTGTCATTAATCAAGGTCGATTTACCAGAACCCGATACTCCAGTGACACAACATAAGGTGCCAAGCGGTAACTTAAAATCAATGTTCTTTAAATTGTGCCCTTTAGCTCCCTGAAGACGTAACCATTTATGTGGTGCAGTGCGATGCCTAGGGATTGGAATATTCGAAGTTTTTGCTAAATAGCGTCCAGTGAGAGAAGCAGTATTAGCTGCAATTTCTGTGGCATTACCGATGGCAACTATTTTTCCACCATGTTTTCCAGCCCCTGGTCCGATGTCTACAATTAGATCAGCAGCACGAATAGCCTCTTCATCATGTTCTACTACAATTACGGTATTACCTAAATCACGTAATCTTTTTAAGGTTGCCAATAGGCGATCATTATCGCGTTGATGAAGTCCAATAGATGGTTCATCTAAAATATACATAACACCGACTAGACCAGCTCCAATTTGGCTAGCTAATCTAATGCGCTGAGCTTCGCCACCAGAGAGACTTTCGGCTTTACGATCCAAAGTTAAATAATTAAGACCGACATTTACTAAAAATTCTAGCCGCAGGATAACCTCTTTGATAATGCGATTGCCGATCTCGCCTTTAGCACCTGGTAGTTGTAAATTTTGTAATAATGCTACAGATTTTTCAATAGATAATGCGGTAATGTCTGGCAGACTATGGGATCCGATGTACACATTGCGGGCGGCTTCATTAAGTTTAGTTCCTAAACAATTGGGGCAGGGTTTGATGGTTAAATATTGAGCTAAATCCTCACGTACTATAATAGATTCGGTTTCATGATAGCGGCGTTTAATATTTTCTAAGATACCTTCAAAAGGCTGTGTTTTATTTACTCTAAAGCCTCTTTCGCTGGTATAATCAAACTTGATTGCTTGTTTACCGCTGCCGTATAAAACCACTTTTTGGATTGCTTTGGGTAGTTTATGCCATGGAGTATCGAGTTCAAAATCATATTGTTTAGCCACTGCCATTAATTGCTGAAAATATATACCAGCATTACGTCGATTATCCCAACCCGGGATAGCACCAGAGGCTAAACTTAGTTCAGGATGGGCTACAATCTTTTTAGGATCAAAACTCTGTTCAATGCCTAAGCCATCACAATTAGGACAAGCACCTATAGGGTTATTAAACGAAAATAAGCGCGGTTCTAATTCCGGTAAGCTGTAACCACATATAGGACAAGCAAACCGAGCGGAGAATATTATCTCTTGATCGGTGTTTGTGGTTTCCATAGGTGCTATAGTGGCTATGCCTTCGGAGAGAGTTAAGGCGGTTTCAAATGATTCAGTAAGGCGGAGACGTAAATCCGAACGTATCCGAAAACGGTCTATTACTACTTCAATGCGATGTTTGTGGGTTGCATCTAAAGCGGGTACTGCATCCAGTTCGTAGATTTTGCCATCTATACGCACTCTGATAAAACCTTGGGCGGTCAATTCTTGAAATAAGCGTCGATATTCGCCTTTGCGTTCAGTGATTATGGGAGCTAATAGCATAAAGCGTCCAGAATCAGAAATCTCTAAGACTTGATCTACCATTTGGCTAATAGTTTGGGCATCTAATGGTTTGTGATGTTTGGGACAATGTGGGGTTCCTATTCTGGCAAATAGGAGGCGTAAATAGTCGTAAATTTCAGTTATGGTGCCAACGGTAGAGCGTGGATTATGTGAGGTAGTTTTTTGTTCAATAGAAATGGCTGGAGAAAGTCCTTCAATATGGTCTACATCAGGTTTTTCCATCATGGATAAGAATTGGCGGGCATAAGTGGATAGAGATTCTACATAACGGCGTTGTCCTTCTGCATATAGAGTATCAAAGGCTAATGAGGATTTGCCAGATCCAGACAAACCTGTGATGACAATAAGTTTGTCTCTAGGTAATTCTAAATCGATATTTTGTAAGTTGTGGGTACGCGCACCACGGATTATAATTTTATTCACTTAAAATAGTTTTTTAGAAATTAAATTTGACCGTAACTTCCTTGTTATCGTTTCCACGCAGAACGTGGGAACGATAAAAGTGTACACTGGAAAATGAGGGGTGCCTTATATTTAACAAATTAATTTGCTAAAGCTTTTGTTATCCTATCCAAACCCTTAACTAAATTATCTTGAGATGTAGCAATTGAAATTCTAGCATAGTCAGGCATTCCAAAGGCTGAACCCGGAACTAATGCGACCTCTGATTGATTTATTAAATGTTCGGCAAATTCTACGTCGGTCTTAACACCAGGAATGCGTTGCATAGCAGCACTAAAATTAGGAAAGCAATAAAAAGTACCATCAGTCTCTAAACATTCAACTCCGTCTATAGCATTCAAACGTTCTATGACATAATCGTGCCGTTCTTTGAAAATTCGTACCATTTCCTGGATAAAATCTTGAGGTCCTTCCAGAGCCGCTACAGCAGCAGCTTGGGACATAGAAGCTGGATTGGATGTACTTTGGGATTGCACTTTTTTCATAGCCTTAATAACTTCAGTAGGGCCACCAGCATAGCCAATGCGCCAGCCCGTCATAGAATAAGCCTTAGATACGCCATTAATCACGATAGTGCGATCATAAAGCTCAGGACATACTGACAAGATATTGACGAAAGGTTCTGCACTCCAGCGGATGTGCTCATACATATCATCGGTTGCGATCATGATTCGTGGATATTCACGTAAAACTTTCCCCAAAGCAAGTAGCTCTTCAGCATTATAAGCCATACCGCTGGGATTAGAGGGGCTATTGAGTACCACTAATTTAGTTTTGTTGGTGATTGCAGCGGCTAATTGTGCTGGGCTGATTTTGAAACGCTGTTGAACCTTAGCATGTATGTATACTGGCAAGGCACCTGCTAATAATACCATATCTGGATATGAAACCCAATAGGGACTGGGTATGATAACCTCATCACCAGGGTTTAGCAAGGCTTGCGCTAGGTTATAAAAACTTTGTTTGCCACCACAAGAGACTAAGATTTGTTGGGGTTGGTAATCTAAATTATTTTCCCGTTTAAATTTAGATATTATAGCCTGTTTTAAATCTGGAGTGCCATCAATTGCGGTATATTTAGTTTTGCCATCTCGAATGGCTTGAATAGCTTTTTCTTTGATATGTTCTGGAGTATCAAAATCTGGTTCACCAGCTCCTAATCCTACAACATCGCGGCCTGCTGCTCGTAATTCATTAGCACGGTTAACTATTGTTAAAGTAGGAGAGGGTTTTACAGTTTGAACACGTTGTGCAAGTTTTATCATCATTCAGATACTTTTTAATAAGCAAGGCTATTGGAAAATAATCAAGATTATTTAAATAGTTGTCCCTTCCCTGTTTAGGGAAGGCAAAAGATTTGTAAGAGGTTATGATCCTTTGCTATAACCTTATTTAGAATAATTTATCCTAAAGCTGATTTAGCAGCAGCATAATCTGGCTCTTGTACAATCTCAGGTACTAACTCAGTATACGTCACTTTATTATCAGCATCCAAAATGATGATAGATCTGGCGCATAATCCAGCTAAAGGCCCATCCTTAATCAAGAGGCCATAGCTTTCAGCAAAAGTCTTATTTCGCATCATAGATAAAGGAATAACGTTTTTAATACCCTCAATACTACAAAATCTACCAGATGCAAATGGTAAATCTGCTGAAATGACTAAGGCTATTGCATCTTCACGGCCTGCAAAGGTTTCGTTAAATTTGCGAGTTGAAGTAGCACAAACTTCAGTGTCTAGACTTGGTACGATATTGAGTAATTTCTTTTTGCCAGCGTAAGTTGCTAATGAAACATCCTGGAGATCGCCAGCAGTAAGAGCAAAATCTGGTGCGATAGTACCAATTGCAGGTAACTCTCCATTAGTATTACAAGGATTGCCTTTTAAGGTGATTTTGGCCATGATATCTTTTAAAATATTAAAATATAGTTAAATTTGTAGTGAATGGTGCGCAATGCGCACCCTAAGATGCAATTAATTAATATATTATTGTCTTAAGTAGGTTTATTATCTCTTAAATACTTAAGGTTCGCTTATTTAAAATTCAGTTCAGCAAAATATAACTTGACTATTTAAAT
>LFCU01000133.1 GCA_001044195.1 Candidatus Achromatium palustre | reverse complement strand
TAGTTTGGGCAAGTTCCCTTACTGGTTTTGAAAATAGTGGTGCAAACACAGATAAAAGTGTTACAATTGAGTTTGTTATATTCATTTAGTTGGTACTTTTGTTTTATTACAATTTATGTTATCATATTTGTATATATTTGTTTTTATTGAAATGGCCAAAGTCGAGGATGAAATCGAGATTTTAGTTAAAATCGGTATAAGGTCTATTATAATGAAATAATTAAGTCAAGACATTAGACTGAACCAGTGCCAACTTTTGAATATCGAGTTAAAAAAGATCATACTCGATGTTCAAAAGTTAGAAAATGCTTATATACTTAAATATCTTGAAATTACATATTTTAATTAGGTTTTTACTTGATTAGCTCTACGCAATGTTTTATACGTTATATCCCATAGAAGCCTTATAGTGTAAGGAATTAGAATATTACCTAATACTAACTTTTGAACATAGAGTCATAGGCATCACATACCATAAAGTAGTATACGTGCGCAACAATGCGCACCCTACTACATTTTTCAATAGTTTTTGTAAACTTAATTACTTAGCTGCATTAGCCTTTTTCAAATCAACTAACTCTTGCAACAACGCTTCAATATTAGCCAAACGCTGCTCTATCTTCTTCATATGTTCCATCTTCATAGCCATCATTTTTTGTTTATGTTGCCGCCGCCGCATCTTTCTAGCATGATGCCGTCGACCTTTGTGCATCCTTTTACAACCACAACCCTTGCAGCCTCGCATTGGGGGCTGCATATATGGCGGAGGCAGTGGTTGCACAGCTTGTGATTCTTGGGGTATTGCATCTGCTGGAGGAGGTGAATCGGCTTCAGCAGCCAGTACGTAGGCTGTGGATGCAAACATGAGCAACAAGGCAAAGACTAATTTAGACAATCGCATAAAATATTTTTTCCAATTAAATATAGACTTGATGGTTTGTAGATTAAATCTATAACAAATTTTACTTAAACTATATTAATATACACTGAACAATATTTTTTTATAATATTTTTTAGGAGCTTTGATGGAAGAAACACAAATAATAGGAGTAATCGGTGGCAGTGGAGTCTATGATATTGCAGGATTGACCAATAAACGTTGGCAAAAGATAGAATCCCCCTTTGGAAATCCATCTGATGAACTGCTATTTGGCGATCTACACGGACAACCAATGGTCTTTCTACCTCGTCATGGCAGGGGACATAAAATTCCTCCGTCAGAAATCAATTTTTTAGCTAATATTGATGCACTAAAACGCGCTGGAGTTACGGATATAATATCTGTAAGTGCTGTAGGATCGTTAAAAGAACACTTACGACCTGGCATGTTTGTCATTGTAGATCAATTTGTAGACCGCACATTTGCTCGCACTAAAAGTTTTTTTAGCACAGGCTGTGTCGCTCATGTCTCTATGGCCCATCCAGTATGCTCACGTTTAGGTACCCATATCGAAGCGGCAGCTCGTGAAGCTAAGATCGAGATTGTCCGGGGAGGTACCTATTTAGTGATGGAAGGCCCCCAATTTTCTACTCATGCCGAATCAGAACTATATCGTATGTTAAATTGTGATGTAATTGGTATGACTAATATGCCAGAAGCAAAACTAGCACGAGAGGCTGAGATCTGTTATGCCACTGTAGCTATGGTTACAGATTATGATTGTTGGCATCCTGAGCATGATAATGTAACTGTTGAATCTGTTGTTAAAATATTACATGCTAACGCGGATAATGCGCGTAATCTAGTAACAAATATCGTACCGTACTTACATAATGATCATACTAGTATTAATTGCTCTTGTCGTTCCGCTTTAGAATATGCACTTATCACCGCACCAGAAGCACGTGATTCTAAATTATTACAACGCCTTGATGCTATAGCTGGTCGTGTTCTTAAGAATTAATAGTTTTTTAAAAATGTTAGCAACTTTAAAAACTGTAAAGATTTTGCAAAATATAAACACTCAGCAAACTTCAGATTATTTTAAAATTTTAAAACTGCTCAGTACTTTTGCAATTTTGAACATTCTGAAAACTTTGGAAACTTTTCATGCCTATCAAATCCCGCATCCGCACCATTCCTCACTATCCGAAACCCGGCATTATGTTTCGGGATATAACTACCTTATTAAAAGACCCCGTAGGATTTCGCATCACCATCCATGAACTAGCTAATAGATATACTGGCATGAAGCTTGACAAAGTAGCTGGTATTGAATCACGGGGTTTTATTCTAGGTGCACCACTGGCCTATCTTTTAGGTTTAGGCTTTATTCCGATTCGTAAACAAGGCAAATTACCAGCAGAAACCATAGGCCATGATTATGAATTAGAATATGGAACTGATCGCATTGAAATTCACGTAGATGCAGTTAGCCCAGATGAACATATACTACTAGTTGATGACCTAATCGCCACCGGTGGAACTGCTGAAGCTGCTGTACAACTTATTGAAAAAATGGGTGGTACTATTATTGAATGCTGCTTTGCGATTGAATTACCAGACTTAGGTGGCCGCAAACGTCTCGAAGAGCTTAATCAGACCGTATTCTCGTTATGCCAATTTGCTGGTGAATAATACCATGCAACCACAAAACATAGAAACTCTAAGGTGGCGCAATGGAGAGTTGGAGATGATTGACCAACGCATTTTGCCTGCCAAGTTTGAATACATTAGCTATCATTCAGCTACAGAAGTAGCAACCGGAATCAAATCCATGGTAGTACGTGGTGCCCCAGCGATTGGCTGCGCGGCAGCTTATGGTATAGCTCTTGAAGCATTAAATTTAAGTACAACTCCTAAAGAACAGTTTACTTTGGCCTTAAGCCAAGCCTTTAAAATATTACAAACAAGTCGCCCTACAGCCGTAAATCTGTCCTGGGCACTCCAGCGTATGCAATCAGTATGGGATGATGCCGATAGTTATGCAAACGCTGAAATAGCTCAACGCCTTTTAACTGAAGCCCACGCAATAACAGCCGAAGATATTAGCATTAACAAAACTTTAGGAATGCATGGTGCGGCATTGTTGGCTGATGGTGCTAGGGTACTTACCCACTGTAACGCTGGAGCCTTAGCTACTGCTGGACATGGCACGGCATTAGGAGTATTTCGATCTGCAGTAGCAATGGGCAAACGTATCTTCGTATTTGCAGATGAGACACGGCCATTTTTGCAAGGAGCACGTTTGACCGCTTGGGAAATGCTGCAAGAGAATATCCCCGTTACTCTTATTACGGATAATATGGCAGGGTACATAATGAGCCGTGGCGAAATTGATGCCGTAGTAGTGGGTACGGATCGAGTTGCGGCTAATGGTGATGTTGCTAATAAGATTGGCACCTATATGGTAGCTGTCTTAGCTCAACATCATAATATACCTTTTTATGTAGCCTGTCCGTTATCTACTATTGATCTTAGTATGTCTAATGGAGCTGAAATTCCTATAGAGGAACGGGCTGCTACCGAAGTAACAGGCTTTAATGATTGTCAATGGGCACCTGATGGTGTAGCAGTACGTAATCCGGCCTTTGATATAACTCCAGCTCAACTAGTAACTGGATTAATTACCGAAAAAGGCGTAATTCAACAGCCCAATCAAGAGAAACTTATAAAATTATTTGATAATTCCTAATGTATGGTATGCTATTACGTACCGTTTAAATCAGGTAGGGTACCGCGCATGTTTTCAAATTATGGGGGCAATGCCTACCCCACCTAAGACACAAAGCGCATCATGCAAAATGGAATATTAAAATCAGTAGGGTAGGCAAACGCCTCTTTCTTTGCCCACCTACCTTCTATACATACAGGTGTTACGAGGCGATGATTGGGCTTTGGTGGTTCGCGGCACCCCACCCAGCCCTGTACGCCTCAATAAAGGTTCACTTTCGTTTAAGTGGCAAATTTGGTTCCAGCTTCTTTTAGATTCCTCATTGGCTAACTATGTGCCCCTTGTCCTTATTGAGATGTAGTATCCTTTCCCGTACATAGAGAGTTTCTTTGGACACCCCTGCCTTCACCTATCTGTTCCCTTCTCCCAAGGGCCAGTCTGGATTTTCACCAGTTAGCCGGTTGACATGCCGGTCTGATCCGATCGTCCAAGCACAGCACCTCGTTATACATTGTTTTTTCTTTTTCAGTTAAGTCGACACATTCAGTTTGTATCCGTTTATTTTTGATTAAAATTCTAAAATATGGACATTTACCATTTATCGATAAATCCTTTTCATCATTCCCTTTTCGGAATCTTATTATTTCAAATTGGTTGGGGTTAAATCTATGTAAAAATGTAATTGGTACACCCATAACTCCCT
This sequence comes from Candidatus Achromatium palustre, assembly GCA_001044195.1. GTDB lineage: Bacteria > Pseudomonadota > Gammaproteobacteria > Chromatiales > Chromatiaceae > Achromatium > Achromatium palustre. Next base: position 6,375 of record LFCU01000133.1, on the reverse strand, counting down.
TGTAGTCTGATGGTATGTCTTGTGTTTTATTAACATTAATTCCATCGTAATTGTCATATCTTGGATATTCATCTTCGTTCCCAAAATATTTTTTTGTGAGTGCAATATCTTCGTGCCGTTTGAAAGTATCTAAGTTAGTTAACCACAGACAATTGTTTGGAGAAACTATTCTATTTCCTAAGCTATCTGTCCGAGCCTCTGTTCCATAAAGTTCATAGTGTTCTGGAACAATAAAACCAGAAATACCTCTACCAAGATTTATCCCTAACCACGCTTTGTTTTCTTTAATGAGTTTAAAAATTTCTTTATATGTTATTGCATTAATATTACCAATTATTAAAAACTTTTTATCGTATTTTATTAGTTGAGCTACATGCTCTCTGAACAATGAAAATGGGGGATTAGTGACAATAATATCAGACTGTTTTAATAGTTCAATGCTTTCTGAACTACGAAAATCACCATCTCCATTAAAGTAAACAATATCAGTTAAACTTGGTTTTTCCTTTTCGCCATCTGTGCCTGTATATTCATAGAAAAAACCATTTTCATCATCTATCCTATTAAACAAATCTCTTAATTGCTCCCTGAAACATGCTGCAATTAGTTTTTTAAGACCTAATTTTTTGAAGTTGGAAGCAAAATATTTGAAAAAATTACTAATTCGAGGATCATCGCAATTACAATAAACTACTTTATTCTCAAAATGGCTTCTATAATGTTGCAATTCACTTTCTATATCCGAAAGTTGCGTGTAAAATTCGTCACTTTTCGATTTTTTAGCTTTTCGCAATAATTCATTTGTTGCATTTCTTGCCATTATCAATCTATTTATTTTAACAAGCCTTTTGGTTATTTACTTTTTGTTATTTGATTAAATAAGTCACTACCTAATACTTGAAGAGAAGTTTTAGAAACTTCAAGCATAATATCGAACATTTTTTGGATGTCCCATTTTTCTCCATTTCCTTGTGTATAAATAGAGGTTGCCTGAAGCATTATTGTTTTATCCTTATGCTTGATAAACTTGTTTTTACATAAATTGGTATTAATTGGCATTCCATAATTTGCAGAGGTCAATCTATCCAATCTGTTTAACATACCTGAATTGTATTCCAGCGTCACAACCCTGCCATCCGGTCTTGTAATTGAAATAGTTTCTGTTAAAAAGTTGGAGCCTTCAAGAAATAAGACGTAAGGAAAATGGGATTCAGATAACATCAAATTAGCGATTTCAGATATGTTTTTATGCGATCGTTCTATTGCATTACCTGCTGCCATTAAGTCTTGATTATTGTCTTTACCAACCAATACACCATTTTTGATATTATCAATATCTTTACCTTGGTGTTTAGCCTCCGAAACTAAAACAACCCTCCAATTACTGTTGTCATCTTTTACTTCTATTATTCCACCATCAGGTATAATACTGGAATTTGAAACAAAAAGGGTTTGTCCCAATTCTGGGTCAACTTTTTTTAATGCTTCATTTATTTCTTCTTTTTTTATGCTTGTTCTGTATCGAAAAGATAATTGAGGGTACTCATTTTTAAGCTGTTTTATCACAGAATGTGATATTTTTTCAACGGTCATATCATGATATTTTGCTTTAAGCCCGAATATGCCAACTATACCGTGTGAATCTTTATGTTGACTTGTTAATCTATTTGATTGATTATTTTTAGCCATATCGTGCTTTTTTCATAATTCAATTTTTCCGCTGTCTGCCATGATAATGTATGTATAAATATATTATTATCACGCTAATTTGACCATATATTATGCAGTATTAACCGTAAAATCAGGCAAATTTGCTTCTATATTAATATGCCGTATTTTTACCCTAACATTTTTCATCATACTCATCCAATTAAGCTGATTCTTAAATAAAGAATCGAATATAGTATATCAAAAAATCTAGCAAATTGTTCTACATAAAAATTATTCTATCCATTTACTATAACACTTGATATAATACTCTTTATTTTATCTAAGTTCAAGGAAAAATGTGGAAAAAAGTAATTTACTCACAGAAATGCAAGAAATAATGCGTCGTTTGCATTATTCCATTCATCCGTATGGAAAATACATATTGCGATTGGGTTGTGAAGTATGTTCATTTCCATAAAATGCAGGCATGAGAAGTTTTGTTTGTACAACCTGAAAAGAAAGTGTGCGATTACGCTTCGCTAATCGTACCTACCGTGCTATTTGACAAATTATCATATATTGAATGTGTTTGAACATAGAGTACCAGCAATCTAGCATGGGCAAGTAGAAATGATTCCTGAGATCAAGTATGATAGTGATGTACTTGATGACAAAACTGTTGTATTATAGTGAAAGCACTGCTGCTGATTTGTTGGATATGCATCAGGGTAGCCACCTAACTTTATTTAAAAACTTAATAAGTTAAGAAATAAATGCAAAAATATTTTACATTACTTATTCCCACTATTGCGTGGATTGCAGTTGTAATTTTTTCGTTGTATATCAACATTAACGTAATCACAACTAATACGTTACATACAGTTAAAAGTGTTGGTGAAGCCTTCTTTCGAGAAATCGAAACAACTAGGCTTTGGAATGCAAGACATGGTGGTGTATATGTACCTGTTACTGATAACACAAAACCTAATCCTTATTTAAATGTTCCAAACCGAGATATCCAATCAACGACAGGAATAGAGCTTACCAAAGTTAATCCTGCCTATATGACCCGTCAAATTGCCGATATTGCTAAAAGTGAAAGTAAGATTCAGTATCATATAACCAGCCTTAAGCCCATACGTCCTAAAAACAAGGCAACTGAATGGGAAGCCAAGGCTCTCCAGGCATTTGAAGCTGGTAGCACAAATGACTTTTTAGAATTTTTCAGCGCAGAAAACGTATATAGATACATGGCTCCTCTACCAACTAAAACAGCTTGTTTAAAGTGTCATGCCAAACAAGGATATAAGGTTGGGGATGTCCGTGGTGGTATTAGCGTCACTATTGATGCCAAGCCTTACCTTGCTGCCGAGACTAAGGCTAAAAATAGTTTGTATTTAATCCATTTGATCGTTATGATTATTGGCGTTGTTGCTTATTATCTCTTTTGGCGTTATCGAGAACACCAATTGGATATACTTAACAGCAAAAATGCTGAAATTGAAAGCAAGAACCAACAGCTTACAGATACAAACGTAGAATTACATAATAAGAATCAAGAGGTATTGGAAGCCAAAAACATAATAATTGATAGCATTCAGTATGCCCAAAGAATACAAAGTGCTTTGTTATCAAAGATAAAGCGTTTTGAAGAACGCATTCCTGATAGTTTCTTTATTTGGCAACCTAAAGACATTGTAGGTGGAGACATCTTTCATACGTCAGTACAAGAGAATAGCATAATAATTTCCATTATTGATTGTACCGGGCATGGAGTATCGGGTGCCCTCATGACAATGTTAGCTTCATCTGGCCTTGACCGAGCTATGTTAACTCCATCTGGCACTGATCACACTATTGATACAGATTTACAGAATGCAGCACAGATATTACAAAAACTTAACGTAATAATTAAGGATACCCTGGATCAACATGCAAGTATTGATGAGTCTGATAGTGAATCTGATGACGGATTAGATGCTGCTGTATGTATTATTAATCTAAAGGATAAAGTGTTGACATATGCTGGCGCACGTCTTCCCCTGTATCTATCTATAGGAGATGATGTAAAAGTTATAAAGGGAGACAAACAAAGCGTTGGTTATAGACATTCGGTTTTAGATTTTAACTTCACTAATCATAAGATAGAAATTGCATCTGGTATGACGTTTTATTGTTCAACAGATGGTTACATTGATCAAGTAGGTGGGGCTAAGAAGTTACCATTTGGAAATAAAAAGTTTGCCAAGTTGTTAAAGGCGAATTCGCTGCTTCCGATGGAGGAACAGAAACAATTGTTATTAGAAACCTTTAAGGATCATAAGGGGAATTTAGAACAGCGGGATGATGTTACTATAATCGGGTTCAAAATTCCATAATCCATAATTTTTAGAGGAAACTATGTTTAAAGAAGAACGCACCGAACCAATGTTCGATTGGGGCATGTTGGGAGATGTTGCCGAAGGTCGTCCAAACCTAGGCACTAAGATGCCTGTGGTTGTATATCGTCTGATGCAGTTTACGTTACGCGATGTGCTAATTAAGCAGTATGGGGTAGAAGAGACTGATATAATGTTCTACAAAGCTGGAGAGGAGGCTGGCCGACAATTGTATCGAAATCTCATCACGCAGAAAGACGACTTTAATGGATTTATTACTGAGCTACAGCAAGTTTTGAAAGATTTAGAAGTTGGAATCCTTCGAGTAGAATCTGCTGATATTGATAGACTAACCTTTACACTAACAGTTGCCGAAGACCTAGACTGCTCTGGATTGCCAATGTGTGAAGAAGAGATTTGTACTTATGATGAAGGTTTTATTCAAGGCTTGCTATCGTCGCACACTGGTAAAAACTTCCACGTGAAAGAAGTAGATTGCTGGTGTTCTGGGGATCGAGTTTGTCGCTTTGATGTCAGACCAGAGGAATCAATGCCTGCTGCTGCTTAGGATCATTACTACATAGATCGTAGGGTACGCATTGCGTACCATTTCGCTAAAATGCGTCATAATTTTTATTATGTAAGGATGCAGAGCGTCCAAGATGCGTTCCCATGCGAAGCGTGGGAACAATTAAAATCAATAACAACAACCCGAGGCGCGACGTGCTAAAATTGGAAGAATCACAGTTAGATAAGGTCACTGAGGTTTTTTATCGGGTATTGAATGGAAAAAAAACTTCGCCCATCGAGTTACTACCAGATACTCCAAATAATGAGTATGCCCAGATGGTGTCGTATATTAACCGTTTTATCACTGAATACAATGCATTTGCCGAATTTATGTATTCACTGTCACGAGGTGAACTAGACTATACCCCTCCAGCCGGAAGGATGCAGGTATTGCAATCTTTTAAAAGCTTGCAGGGCAGTTTACGCCATTTAACCTGGAAAACCCAACAGATTGCTGACGGAGATTTCAGTCAGCGCGTTGACTTTATGGGGGATTTCTCTGTTGCCTTCAATTCAATGACCAAGCAGCTTGAACAGGCCTTTACTGAATTGGAACATGCTAATAATGAACTTAAGGAAAAGAATCGGGAAATTACCGACAATATCCATTATGCGCAAAATATCCAGCGGGCAATGCTACCTACTGCCGAAATAATACACCAAACTTTTGGCGATAATATTTTTATAATTTACAATCCACATAGCATCGTATCAGGTGATTTTTATTGGCTCGTTCGTACTCAAGGAGAGATTTTAATTGCAGTAGCAGATTGTACCGGACATGGTGTATCAGGAGCCTTTTTGACCATGATTGGCAATACGCTGTTAAATAAAATTGTCATCGAAGATCAGTGTATCAATCCTGCCGAAATTTTAGGACAGTTACATCTTGGGGTTCGCAAGCAATTACAACAGGAAAGCGGTGAAATAAAAGACGGCATGGATGTTGGTCTGTGTCGTATTAATATAAAGCAGCATAAAGTTACCTTTGCTGGAGCCAATCGCCCTCTATACCATGTTTCTAAACAGCAGTTACAACAAATCAAAGGCGACCGAAAATCTATCGGTGGTCGCCAAAAGGAAGCTCAACGAGTATTTACCAATCAAGAATTTATATTTGAATCTGGCGATACAATCTATCTAAGTAGTGATGGTATGGCGGATCAACCTAATCCGGCAAGAAAAACGTTTGGGACCAAACAGCTTAAAACGCTACTAAGTGAAGTAGCCTCTTATCCCGCAGCAGAGCAAGAACAGCGTATTCGGAACCACTTCCTAACTTGGAAAGATGATACACCACAACGTGATGACATCACTTTACTTGGTATACAATTTTTTAAATAGGACTTACAGCTCGACTTTGGCCATTTCAATAAAAACAAAATCACGCAACTTGCGACATTTATTGAGCCATTAGTGCCGTTGCAAGAATCCACTAAACATATGAATGGACGTGATTTGGGTAAGCTAGAACCGACTCCAAGCCTAAATTACCGTGTTGAGGTGGTTCGGACTCATTTTGGATTGGAGCAGGAATAATTTTTCGTTGTTGACCAACATTCGGTTTAGGTAAATTCAGGAAGTTATTCTGGATTAGAGTCTTAGTGATTCATTGTTAGAACATTTTGTTGTTGTGATTTCAATATTATTAGTTTTTTATTATATTTTAATATTATAATTATCTAGCTTTTGAACATCGAGTAATATTGACTTTTAAATTAATTTAGATTCGTATGACAGATGTAGGGCGGGAGAGCGAAGCGATCCCGCCTTTTTT
>LFCU01000216.1 GCA_001044195.1 Candidatus Achromatium palustre | reverse complement strand
CGGAATTAACCAAAAAGGTAGGCGAGGGGATATTGGATTGGTTACATCCTTATACACGTTTGAAGATCTGTTGATTTTTGGTTAGTAGTTCTAAAAATTTCTATAAAATTGTGACCTAGGGTACATCTAAGAATTGTAATTCTGGACCATTATTATGATTAATATGCACTGTTCCTTGAGTAACAGCATTTATTTCTACTACAGCAAGTAATTCACAGCTATTTTTATTAATAGAACAGGCTTCCACTACGTTACCTGCTCCTTGGCCAGATGCGCTGTTCATAGAATACAAAGGTTCTCCAGGTTTTGGACACACATCAGTTAAGACTATAGCTCGAAATAAACGACGCTTTAACGCGCCCAAATGTTGTAGTCTCGCTATAACTTCTTGACCATTATAACAGCCTTTGGTAAAGCTAACACCTTCAAGTAGCTGTAAATTTGCCATTTGAGGGATAAAGGTATCTGCGGTTTCTGGATAAATATTGGGAATGCCTGCTTTAATATCTTCCAATATCCATTCATTATCATTAGGCATTGGTTGCCCGCCTTGATCCACAAGATTTTTCCAGCACTCCTGCATGGATTCTATTGGGCCTAAGATCTGGAATCTAGGTATTACCCCGTGCATTCGTATTATTGTAAAGGGGGCAATTTGTGTGGCTGTATTGGGTTGTTCAGGAGGCTCACCTAGTACTTGCCTTAATACATCTAAAGTATCAGTTCCTAACAGACCAATTGCTACTGTATTAGCACCTGTAATGTCTAATTGGACTTGGGAACGCAATCTGTATTTGTTAAGACGTTCAGCAAGCGGCTGTATATTAGAAGTGGGCAATTGTAAATAGATTACTGTAGCAGATTTTATCATGCGAAATAATGCTAACATTCGGCCTTTAGAATTACAATGACTCCCAAGCTGAGTAAGTTTTGGGGTGAGATTTTCTAGATCATTGGTACATTGGCCTTGTAAAAATTTTTCTGTATCGCTGCCATATATTGCTAGTAAGCCTAGATGGGATAAAGCCGCAAGTTTACAATCAATGTGTTTTGTGTTGTTGTTTTTGAAAGTTTTTAAGAAGTTTTGCCATTCATCTTGTAACATATTGTATAATCTTTAGGTATAATACTAATTAGACATAATCTATAAGTATAATCTACAAGTATAATCTAATAATATCTAATCAATAATAACATCGAAGTTAAGTGTATTGTAACAGTAAATTTTCGAGTAATTTCTTTATCTTAAAGGACTATAATATTGAATGAAATACCTTTAGGCATACTATTTGGTGCCTTAATATTATTGCTTGTGCTCTCAGCGTTCTTTTCAGGTTCCGAAACCGCCCTAATGATGCTTAATCGGTATCGCTTAAAATATTTAGCAAAGCAAGGCAATAAGGGTGCTCAATATGCTCAAAAATTGCTGAAACGCCCGGATAGACTTATTGGCATTATTCTATTAGGCAACAATTTCGTTAATATCTTAGCATCATCATTATCAACCATTATCGCTATCCGCCTTTTAGGAGACAACGGTATAGCCATAGCTGCTGGCATCCTGACTCTATTAATACTTATCTTTTCTGAAGTGACCCCTAAGACTTTAGCCGCTTTACATCCAGAACAGCTTGCTTTTTCATCAGCTTATGTGTATCGTCCTTTATTAACCATACTGTATCCATTGGTATGGCTAGTCAACAGTATAGCTAATGGGTTCTTAAGCATATTGGGAGTTACTCCAAATATGCATAGCACAAATACATTAAGTAAAGAAGAATTACGCACTATGGTACAAGAAACTGGTGCTGTAATCTCAGCTCATAGCCGTGGTATGTTGATCGGAATCTTAGATCTGGAAAATGCCACTGTAGAAGATATCATGATTCCACGTAATGAATTGGATGGTATTAATCTACAAGACCCAATAGAAGACATTATTGCCTTTATTCGTGCCAGTGCCTATTCAGTGATGCCGCTTTATGATGGTAATATTGATAATATTATTGGTATGTTTCATGCTCGCGATGCCATGCATATTTTACTTGATGGAAATTTGACTAAGGAACGATTGCAGAAAATATCTCGAGAACCATATTTTGTTCCAGAAGGTACTGATTTATATAAACAATTATTGCATTTTCAACGTACTAAAAATCGTGTAGGTTTAGTAGTCGATGAGTATGGGGATCTTTTAGGTCTGCTAACCCTAAGCGATCTATTAGAAGAGGTGGTAGGGGAATTTACCACAGATCCTGCCGATACTGAGGCATTGATTTACCCACAGCAGGATGGCAGTTTGCTGATCAATGGTAGTATTACAATACGAGGGCTGAATCGCTATTTACATTGGAATTTACCAGTCAATGGACCTAAGACATTAAATGGTTTAATCTTAGAATATTTAGAGACGATTCCAGAGCCTGATACATCCCTTAAACTCTATGGCTATCCACTGGAAATCATACATATTTCTGATAATGCAGTAAAGACAGTGCGTTATGTAAATTTACAAAAACATTAAACTTGATATCAAAATATACCCAAGTTAAAAAATTAGTAACTTCTCAATAAGCTATGGCATCTTATACAGATTCTGGTGCTGAGGCTTAAGCCTTAAACACCAGAGTCCATACGTTATTGAGAAATTACAGATCATACAAAATACATGATTTCTTGATTATTGCATTCTATACAATAAAACACTATGCTTGTAATCTAAATTGATAATTATTATGTGGCTACTACTCTTATATTTTGTCACTATTTATGCAAGTTTTAGCTTTTCAATATATTCCTAATTGTTTGAGTATTATGCGCATTTTACTGGCTTTTCCAGTAGGATTTCTATTGCTTAAACAAGAATATGGATGGACTTTAGCCATCTTCATCCTAGCTGGCATCTCAGATGGTTTAGATGGTTTTTTAGCCAAACGGTTTGGCTGGCAATCCCGTTTAGGTGGAATATTAGACCCTTTGGCCGATAAGGTGCTTTTTATTGTTGCATTCTTAATTTTGGGAATCTTAGGTTTAATTCATACATGGTTGGTAATTGCTGCCATCATTCGAGATTTAATTATTATGAGTGGTGCTATTTTTTATCAACTAATCATTGAAGAAATTCAGCCAGCTCCATCTCGCCTAAGCAAATTAAATACTATATTGCAGACCTTGCTAGTTATTTTAGTAATTATTGATGCTGGTATTTATACACTTCCTCGCATATTTCTGGATAGTTTACAATGGATTTTACTTGTCACCTTGATACTTAGCGGCAGCCATTATGTATTTTTATGGGGACACAGAGCACTGTATAAAACTTTGCAAAAGTAGGGGCACTCACAAATTATGCCACACAAAATTCCAACAGATTTCATTGATCTCCTCCTAGCAAGAATCGACATTGTTGAAATAATTGCCGCCCAAATACCAATAAAAAAAGCCGGACAAGACTATAAAGCTCTCTGCCCATTTCATAACGAAAAAACCCCCTCTTTTACCGTAAGCCCTAATAAACAATTTTACTACTGTTTTGGCTGTGGTGCCCACGGCACTGCTATTGGCTTTCTCATGCAATACAAACACCTAGATTTTCATGAAGCCATAGCAGATTTAGCCACTGAAGTTGGTTTAGAAGTACCAACTCCCAATACTCTCAACTCTAATCAATATACTCCCAACTTAGAACCAAGCTATACCCTATTAGCTAAAGCTGACGCTTGGTTTCAACATCAACTACGTACCCATCCTAATGCCGTTGAGGCTATTGCTTACTTAAAAGGCAGAGGGTTAACTGGTGAAATTGCAGCCTATTATGGCATAGGCTATGCTCCACCAGGTTGGAATAACTTACAGCATGCTTTCCATGACATGCCCCCCCAATTACTATTCCAAAATGGTCTATTAGCAGAAAAAACTGGAAATTATTATGATCGCTTTCGACAACGTATTATCTTTCCCATTCGCAATCGTAAAGGTCGCACTATCGGTTTTGGAGGCCGCGTTCTTAATGAGAATGACAAGCCTAAGTATCTAAATTCTCCAGAAACCCCATTATTTCATAAAAGCCAAGAATTATATGGCCTATTTGAAGCCCGTCAAAAACTCCAAAAAATCGATACAATATTAGTTGTAGAAGGCTACATGGATGTAATCGCTTTGGCTCAATTTGGCATTCATAATGCCGTAGCTACGTTGGGAACCGCTACTACACTGGACCATCTACAACGGCTGTTTCGAGTAACCAAGCATATAGTGTTTTGCTTTGATGGAGATCAAGCTGGACGTGAAGCAGCATGGAAGGCCATCAAGGTTGCATTGCCTATTGTAACAGCAGAACGTACTCTTGGTTTTTTATTCCTGCCAGATGGAGAAGACCCAGATACTTTTGTGAGGCAAGTAGGGAATAATATTTTTGAACAATATATAAGCAATGCAAAACCATTTTCAACCGTATTCTTTGAACATCTAAAGGCCACATTAGACTTAAATACTGTTGATGGACGTGCCCGTTTAGCTGAACAAGCACGACCTTTTATAGGGCAAATTCCATCAGGAGTTTATCGTGAGATGCTCATAGCGGATTTAGAAAAGCTTACAGGCTTATCTAAAGAACGGCTCGGTATTCAAGAACATTTATCTAATCAACAATTAGCCATTAGTAAACCCGCAGATGCTGTCAATAATAGCGATACCCAATTGATAAAGCTAAGTTTAGAACAGAGAGCCTTTGCGATATTGATACAAAATCCGACTTTAGCTCCTAAGGCCTTGCAGATCGACCCACAATGGCGACAATTACAGTGGCCTGATGTAGTTAATTTGGGGGTTTTATTGGATTATTTGCAAGCACAACCAGAGCTTACTACAGCAGCTCTTATAGAGCGATGGCGGCCTAGTCAACATTTTGAGATGGTACAACAATGGGCACAGTATGATTTTGATGGTAATGCTATTAAATTACAGCAACAAGAATTAGAGAATGAATTAATTGCAGCTTTACAATCACTAAATTACCAGATGAAACATCCAGAAAAACTTTCTACTTTTAATGATAAACCACCGAGTCGTAGGTCTGAAGAAGAAAAAGAATATATTAGAAGCCTGACACGTCGCTTTTGAACTGTAAATTTGTCAATCATGAACAATTGTATATGCTTTTATATTTTTAGCCAAGCTATTATCATTAAAATTATAATGATTTATTTACTTGTTTGATTATCCATGAATGATAACACATATAATCCAGCCATGGGAAAACGTTTTCGGGGATTTCTGCCAGTGGTAATTGATATCGAAACTGGAGGTTTTGATCCTATACGCCATGCAATATTGGAAATTGCGGCGATTATTTTGCGATTAACTGCTGGTGGACGCTTAGAACCATCTGAAATCATTGCTTGTCATGTAGAACCTTTCCCTGGTGCCTTACTAGACCCAAAGGCTTTAGAATTTAATGGCATTATTCCCGATCATCCATTTCGATATGCCAAACCAGAGCATGAGGCTTTAACATACATTACTACACCAATACGCCATGCTTTAAAATCCAGCGGTTGTCATCGCGCAATCTTGGTAGGTCACAATGCGGCATTTGATCTCAAATTTTTTAATGCAGCAATAGCACGTACCTGTTTTAAACGGAATCCTTTTCATCCTTTTAGTACTTTAGATACAGTTACATTAGCAGCGATGGCGTATGGCCATACTGTATTAGCTAGGGCTATTAAACTTGCTGGATTATCTTGGAATCAAAGTGAGGCCCATTCTGCAATTTATGATGCTAAAAAGACTGCGGCATTATTTTGCCAAATACTTAATCAATGGCAGGAACAAAATAACAATACGTAAATTATTTTGACAGCCTCATGCATAATCTCGAGTAAGATTGCAATGTCTAAAGTCTAAAGTAAAAAAATCCTAAATTAAAACCACATCAAATTGTTCTTGAGTATATAAAACTTCAGCTTGCAGTTTGATGGGTTTGCCTATGAGATCCTCTAACTCAGTTAAATGCGTAGACTCCTCATCAACAAGACGTTCAATAACCTCAGGAGCAGCTAATACCAATAAAGCCTCTACTTCAAACTGTTTAGCTTCCCGCATAAGTTCCCGAAAGATTTCATAGCAAGTAGTCTCAGCAGTTTTTAAAAAACCTCGACCTAAGCAACAAGAACAAGTTTCACATAATATATGTTGCAAAGATTCACGAGTACGTTTGCGAGTCATTTCTACTAATCCCAAACTAGAAACCTCGCCAACTTGAGTCTGGACATGATCTTGTGCTAAACATTTTTCCAAGGCATGTATTACTTGCTGCTTATGATCTAACACCAGCATATCAATAAAATCAATGATTATTATACCACCTAAATTACGTAAGCGTAATTGACGACATATAGCTTGTGTAGCTTCTAGATTAGTTTTAAAGATCGTCTCCTCTAGGTTACGATGTCCAACAAAGGCTCCAGTATTCACATCTATAGTTGTTACTGCTTCGGTTTGATCAATAATTAAATAGCCACCAGATTTAAGATGTACTTTACGTTCCAATGCTTTACGGATTTCATCTTCTACATGATAGAGATCAAATAAGGGCCGTTCACCATGATATAGTTCTAAACGTGTTAATAAGTTAGGGATGAGACTGGTAACAAATTTTTGTGCTTGTTGGTAAGCGGCTATAGAATCAATACGAATCCGTTCCGTATCTGGACCTACTAAATCGCGTAATGCACGTAATGTCAGTGGTAAATCTTCATACAACAAAGTAATATTGTGAGTTTGGTGGCTCTGCTGTTGGATAGATTCCCATAAACAAATTAAAAATTCCATGTCATTATGCAAAGCATCTGCATTGATCGTTTCAGCAGCAGTACGGGCAATAAAACCACCAGTACAACCTTTAGTTGTTAGAAATTCATTTAGTATGGTGCGAAGCCGGATACGTTCTTGATCATCTATAATTTTTTGTGATATTCCTATATTATTAATTCCAGGCATAAATACTAAATAGCGTGAAGAAAGAGATATATTAGTTGTAAGTCGCGCTCCTTTAGTGCCTAATGGATCTTTAACTACTTGTACAACAATGAAATCGCCTTCGTGTATTAGACCTTGAATTTGATCCTGCATCAGGTGTTCTCTAATATCACCGCTACTTATATCCGAGATGTGTAAAAAGGCAGCTCGATCTAATCCAATATCCACAAAGGCCGCCTGCATTCCTGGTAGGACTCGACAGATACGACCATTGTAAATATTGGCTATTAATCCTCTATGGGTATGGCGTTCGATAAAGACTTCTTGAACCATCCCTTGTTCTATAAGTGCTACTCGAGTTTCTGGCGGAATAACATTGATAAGTAGTTCTTCAGTCATGAGTAAAGCTAACTAAGCTATAAAGGTTCTAATTAAGATAAAGATGCTAATAGATCAGCAAAAGAATCAATTACAACATCTGGATGTGCATCCTGAATATTTTGACCATGATTGTAACCATAGCTAACACAGACTATTGCAATACCAGCAGCTCTAGCAGCCTGAACATCATTTATTGAATCTCCTACCATCAAAACCGCATTTGGCTCTATCTTAAAATGGGTGGCGGCATAGAGTAATGGTGTTGGATCTGGTTTTTTCTGGGGTAATGTATCACCTGCTATTATTAAGTCAAAATAGTGATGAATATTTAATTTAGTTAATAAAGGAGTAACAAAACGAGAAGCTTTGTTGGTTATACATGCCAATAGATAGTTATGAGTTTTAAGACTACGTAAACTTTCCATCACTGTAGGATATAAAACCGAACGTTCTCCATTATGCATAGAATAAAGTTCTAAAAATATTGGCATGGCACGGGCTAAATCCATCGCTGGTGGATCATTGAACATTTCGCCTGTGAGAGCACGACATACCAAACGTTCTATACCATTGCCTACCCAATTACGTACTTTGGATTCCCCACAAATAGGTCGTTGTATACGTTCCATCGTTTTATCTATACAATAGGTTAAATCTGGTACACTATCTACTAAAGTACCATCTAAGTCGAGTAGTATTAATTTGGGGCACTGCATAATCTATGCCTAATAAAGAGATGTTATATCGATTTTAATTAGATATAGCTATCGAGAAAAGTTTTGTCTTTTGGCTACTTTATTTATAGGTTGTGGCCCAAAGGTTAGTGATATGATATACTACATAGATATCAACAATCAACAAAAAATATAATCGAGACAGTTTAGATGATATGTCTAAAATGCGGCTCATCAAATATCGTAAAAAATGGCTTTATTCGTAATGGGAAACAAAATCACCAATGCAATGACTGTTACTGTCAATTTGTGGAAAATCCACAAAGTAATAAAATTTCCCCAAAATTAATCAATTTGATTGATAATCTCTTATTAGAAAAACTCCCATTAGCTGGGATCAGAAGAGTTACTGGTGTTTCAAAAAGTTGGCTACAAAATTACGTAAACCAAAAA
>LFCU01000274.1 GCA_001044195.1 Candidatus Achromatium palustre | reverse complement strand
CGGCTCCTTCTTGGTGCCCATATACTGTTTTGACTGTTGAATCGACATCGATCCACTGAACACATAGCCTTGCAACATGTGATACTCCTGTGTTGAAGGCGTATTCCTATATGTGCTGGCGCATTTTGTGTACTAGTGATTCCATTTCGTTGATGTGGCCTTCTTTTAATTCTTTAAATATTCGTCCAACAGTTGTTGGATAAGGAATGCGTATCCAGCCAGCAGTGCGCCTTAGTACAACATCGGTCCATATTACGAGGCATTGAGCCATGTTTGTTCCGCCAACTATTTGGCCAATTAATACGAGAAATACAACATCAGATAGTTGATATTCTGATTTTGGTGGGCATTCATGATGTACGATGCTGTTTAATATGTTATGAAACTTTATTTTATCTAGAAATTTGATCACTGGAACTACACCTCCTTGCTTGGTCAAGTTTGGTGTTCCATTGTTGGCATAATTGATTTTGCCTGTTGGTTTACGTGCAGACATTCTGTCCCCTTTGGGACTCATGAAAATCGTGAGTCCTAAAATTTATTTGATATGTTGAATATTATAGTATATCTATGGTATATCTATGGTATGCTTGTCAAGTCGTGCAGGATTTAGGTTAAAATATTATCCCGACCACCGCTCCGGTCATACAGGTTGCTAAAGTACCAGCTATAATAGCCTTTATTCCTAATGCAACTATTTCAGCACGACGTTCTGGTACCATTGTTCCCATGCCACCTAGCATAATGCCTAAGCTACCAAAGTTAGCAAACCCACATAAGGCATAGACTAAGATAAGGCGACTCCGTTCGCTAAGTGCTTCTGCTGGTAACTTGGCTAGTTCTAAATAGGCCAGCAATTCGTTTAAAACTATTTTCGTACCCATTAAAGATCCAGCAGTATGCGCTTCAGCCCAAGGAATACCTAGAATCCACATTATAGGGGCCATTATCCAGCCTAAAATTCTTTGTAATGTAATAGGTTCGTTGGCAAGATTTGGTAATAGACCAATAATTTGATTGGCCAAACTGACTAGACTGACCAGTACTATAAGCAAGGCAATTATATTAAGGAGTAAATTTAGACCATCTAAAGTACCTTTGGTAATGGCATCCATGCTGCTGTTACTTTGCATAGTATCTATAGTACTTACATTATCTATATTACCTGTTGCAGCGATTCCATCCGCAGGTACCATAATGCCAGCTATAGTAAGTGCCGCCGGAGCACTAATTAAAGACGCAGTCAAGATATGCCCTAAAGCATCAGGAATAACTGACACCAACATTTGAGCATACAACAACATAACAGTCCCTGCTATAGTAGCCATACCAGCGGCCATAACTGCAAATAATTCACTGCGGCTTAAAGATTGTAAATATGGGCGAATAAACAAAGGAGCTTCGATCATCCCCACAAATACATTAGCAGCCGTTGCTAAACCTACCGCTCCACCGATGCCTAAAGTATAGCGTAATCCTAAGGCAAAACCATACACTATTATAGGCAAAATGCGCCAGTAAAATAATAAGGAGGATAAGGCACTAATGACCAAAATTAATGGCAATATTCTAAAAGCTAATATTATGCTACTGCCAGGAGTGCTTTCTGCATAAGGCAATGGTGCACCGCCTAAAAATCCAAAGACAAAGGCCGTACCTGCTTGAGTAGCCTGGTTTAACATGATTGCAGCTTGGTTTAATATCAAGAAAAAATCTTGAAATGGTGGCCATTTTAATAATGCTAAAGCCAATATAATTTGCACCCCCAGGCCACTTATGATGGACCTAAAGCGTACCATAGAGCGATTTTCGCTTAACATCCAGGCTAGGCTGGGTAGGATGAATAGACCTAAAAAACTTTGCCACCACATATCAGTTATCCTTTATTTTCTTCCATAAAAATTATTCATTGATGCGCTTCGTACCTCAGCGCATCCTATAACTATCTCACCGCCAGATGCCATACATTATTGAGAAGCTACACTTTATTAATTTCAGTAAAGATCCAATGTAATGTATCAAAAACTAATTGTAGTTCTCTTGTTGCTGAGATTTGATTGGGATCTTTAAGAAAGATATTATTTTCTAATGTACCAAATTGCCATACGTTACCAGTAGTAACAGCACTATAACATTTTTGTGCTCCTTGCAAAGAAGCTGCAACCATCTCTGCTAGTGCCTGCGTCCATCCATGATCCCAATCCTGTTTTTTGGCTTCGATAATACATAACGGCGGAATAGCCATTCCACCAAACTCTGTGACCCGAGCAATCAGGTAATCTGGTTCTCCATACAATCCTTTTGCTTTGTCAACATTGAATGGCTCTTCTATCCATAGATTTAATGGTGGATGCTGTTTGATAACGATATTTAGGATTGGTGTTATAATTTTATTGCAAATTGTCGCTTCGTTACGAAAACTTAAACTATCCAACAGTTTTTTAGTAATTCGTTGCAAGACTATTTCTGAAATATTAAGACGTTGACTCTGGATGATAGAGGCATCCTGTACCTTAATTTGGAAAAGACTAGCAACCTGTTCAACAGATTCAAATTGACCATACGGCATATTCTTTCAAAGATATTTGTTGTTTTGGACCTTAGGTGCGATTAGCTTTAGCGTAATTGCACCTACTGTGCTTTGGATTAATGATCGTATTAGAAAATCCAAATAAAAAGAATCATATTATGGAAGAGACCATAATCAACACTAAAGTTACATACAGACTTCAATATAAAGAACAGTTTTATATTATTGAACATGTTCCAGCACGGATATGTCAAGAAACTGGAGAACAGTATTTTTCACCAGAAACTGTAGAACGTATTCAAAAAATTATTAAAGAAGAAACAAAACCATTGCGAATTCTAGAAACACCAGTATATGAATATGCCTAATTCTACTTTATCACATTGACAACTATAGGTTGGGTTGACAGCCTCATCGTCAACCCAACATCTTACGACGGATCTTTTTATTTTATGGTGCGCGATGCGCACCCTACGATCTAAATGGTTGATATATTTAACCCATTGGATATAATATTTCTTCATGTACTGCATCACATTCAGCCAAAATCTCTGGCCCTAACGTAACCTCAAGAGCTTTTAGGCTATCCTCTAGTTGAGACGCATTCACAGCTCCTATGATTGTAGAAGCTACAAAATCAAAATTCATGCTCCAAGCCACAGCTAAGGTTGTGGGGCTAAGATTGTAGCGTTTAGCAATCTCAACATAACAGGCAGTTGCTTCCAAACATTGTTCATTAGCAAACCGTTCAATTTGTTTCCGCATTCTGTTATCTGGATGGTTTTTATACGCTCCATATCTAAAATCACTCCAATCAGTTGTCTGATTATATTTTCCAGTTAAGACTCCACCAGCTATGGGTGAATAAGGTAATAAAGAGACCTGTTCATGTTTGCATACGGTGGCTAATTCGTCTAGAAAGCGACGATTTAATAATGAAAAATTGTTTTGGATGCTTTCATAACGTTTCCATTCGTTATTATAACTAGTATATAAAGCCTTGGTTAGGCCATAAGCAGTCTCGTTGGATACCCCTATGTAACGTACTTTACCACTATAAATAAGTCGATCTAAAAATTCTAGACTTTCTGCAATTGGTACTACTGTATCGGGCCAATGTACTTGATATAAGTCTATATAATCGGTTTTAAGACGACGTAAACTACCATCTAGGGCTTTTTGGATATGAAAAGGATCTATAGCAGTAAGGCCATGTCGGATGGGGGGGACAAACCAGCCATTGGCAGCTCCAGCTACTTTGGTAGCAATAATTACACTATCGCGAGGTTTATTGGTCAACCATTCGCCAATTATGGTTTCCGTATCACCTGCTTGTTTAGCAGATGGTGGTACTGGATAGATTTCAGCGGTGTCCAAAAAGTTGATTCCAGCAGCATAAGCTGTATCCATGATTTTAAATGCTTCTGGTTTGTCACATTTATGGCCAAAGGTCATAGTACCTAAGCAAATAGGACTTACTCTAAGACCACTACGTCCAATATAGCGGTAGTTCATGGTGATTTTCCTATGA
The DNA here is from genome assembly GCA_001044195.1 of Candidatus Achromatium palustre. GTDB lineage: Bacteria > Pseudomonadota > Gammaproteobacteria > Chromatiales > Chromatiaceae > Achromatium > Achromatium palustre. The sequence goes on along the minus strand of LFCU01000274.1, from coordinate 2,090 downwards.
TTTCCTATAATTTTCTATGATTTGGTAATTTTATTATCAGTAAAACATGGTATATCAATCAATATTATTAACTATTCGCCAAACTTTCAATCTCATCAATGGTTCTTGGAACTTGATAGCTTAATACCTCACATCCTTTATCAGTTACTACCACATCATCTTCAATACGAATGCCAATACCATGCCAACGTTTATCTATATCTGGTGTATCTGGCGAAATATAAATACCAGGTTCCACAGTAAAACACATCCCAGGTTCTAACGCTCGCCATTTTTTCGCAATTTTATAAGTACCAACATCATGGACATCCAATCCCAACCAATGCCCAATCCCATGCATATAGAACTTTTTATACTTTTTGGTTTTAATTAGCTTAGATAACGTATTAGTTGAACCATCCAAGAGTTTTAATTCAATTAGACCTTTAGTTATAGTTCGTATAGCAGTCTGTTGCAAAGTCCGCCAACTCGTATTAGGCTTAACCTTTTTAAGCACTTCCGTCTGAGCCTCTAGTACTAGCTCATACAGTTCCCGTTGTGGTGGGCTGAAATGTCCATTGATAGGAAAAGTACGAGTAATATCGGCTGCGTAATAATCATATTCACATCCAGCGTCTATTAACACCAACTCACCATCTTTAAGTATACCACTATTAGCTTCATAATGTAAGATACAGCCATTGTTGCCACCAGCAATAATCGGCGAATAGGCTTGATGTTTAGCCTTTTGGCGAATACATTCATGGACGAAATCGGCCTCTAGGCTATATTCGGTCATCTCGGGGTTACAATTTTGCATAACAAGGCGATGGGCTTGTGCTGAGATGGTGACTGCGGTGCGTAATGTTGCTAATTCGGTAGGGCTTTTTTTAAGCCGCATTTCGTGTAGGTATTGATCTAATAGACGTATCTCTTTGGGACCTTGAACTCCAGATCTGGTTTTAAGACGTATATTGTTTAACCAGGTGTTCATTTGTTGATCTAGGGCGGGATTTGATCCTACTGCATAATAAACTCGCTGCATTCGTTCTAATAATTTGGGGACACGCTTATCTAATTCGTTAATAGGGAATGCAGCATCAGCTCCATAGTGTTCGATGGCTTCTTGGGGACCAGTTATTGGACCTTCCCAGCGTTCTTTCTTTTCATCGCGTTTGCGGCAAAACAGTGTATATTCGGTTTTAGTGTGGCCTGGTGTTAGGATGGCTACGGCTTCTGGTTCTTTAAATCCGGTTAAATAATAGAAATCGCTGTCTGGCCGATAGAAATATGTTACATCTCGATTGCGTATGGATGGTGGAGTAGCAAATAATATGGCCAAACTATCTGGTTCCATCTGTTCCATTAGGGCTTGGCGGCGTTTTTGAAATTCTTTGGAAATCATTCTGAATAGTATATAATTTTTTAGATAATTAACGGATATGTCTACAAATTGCGGGCCTGCCTCAGCACCAGATGCCATAACTCATTGAGTAGTTACCATCAATCCAATCTATAATTAGATCACAATTTTATAGAAATTTGTAGAACTGCTAACCAAAAATCAACAGATCTTCAAACGTGTATAAGGATGTAACCAATCCAATATCCCCTCGCCTACCTTTTTGGTTAATTCCGAAAAGGAAAACTTAGGGTTACTTTTTCTTAAAATATTGTACGCACCGTTCGCATCGGCATTGATAGTAGTGCCATTTTGTGAACGGTATAAGCCCCGTTTGACTCGTTTGCCATTGAAGGAATGTGTCTTTTTAGGTTCATATTTCTTAGGCAAACAATCACCATCAATAAAACTCGCTTTTGAAGTGTAACTCTCATTTGTTAGCTCTAGCGTAATGCCCAGATTGGCGACTATTTGCATAAAGCAACTCGACAAGTGACTAATATTTGTGTCGAAAATGGTATTTCTAAAGTTGTGGTCGGTGATGTGAGTAAATCACTTGATCAAATCAACTTGGGTAAAAAGACCAATCAAAACTTCGTGAATCTTTCTCTTGGTCAGTTTATAGACAAATTGCGCTATAAACTTGAGTTACATGGCATTACGCTAGAGCTAACAAATGAGAGTTACACTTCAAAAGCGAGTTTTATTG
>LFCU01000257.1 GCA_001044195.1 Candidatus Achromatium palustre | reverse complement strand
CCTGGGCATCATTGAGATTAGCCTGATACAGACGTTCCCTAATCTTAAGACTGTTTTCATAACAAACTAAGGCTTGTGCGGCATCGCCTGTGTTACCACGGCGTAGATAAAAATCGCCAAGCTTTTCATAGGAAACAGAAACATCCCTGGCTGCCTTGTCGTCTTTGGGATGTTTCTCTAGCCAATGGCTTAACTGTTGCTGTAAGGAGGTGAATAATAGCTCTCTAGGTTTTTGGACAAACTGTTGCTTTGCTAGCTGTGGATCTAAAGCAAATAGCAAAAAATTTGCTAATCCATGCACTTGTTCAGTAGTAACAGTTAATTGCTGTAAGCCATTAGTAAGCCAAGTTAATAATGGTTCTCCAGTACCAGCAATTGCTTCCTCGTCTAATAATTCACTCAAGGTTACTGCTGCTGCATCTGCTGCAGTATTTGCTGACCATAAACTAGCCAAATAGATAAACAAAGCGTTGCGTTCGCCACTACCTACCAAATGATAAACGGTCTCCCGTAACCGTAACGGATCATCCGCAGCTAAGGTTGGCAAATAGTCAGCAATTTGCTGATGTAAACTACGTTTAATCGCCGCATCTTGTAGCCATAAGGCACTGATAGCGGGCCGTAATTGCTGATGCAGGCTATCCCAAGTGCCATATTCACCCCGTTGCAAGATATGGGTACGATAAGCGCGACGCAATTGAGCAAAGGTAAGATCTGACCATTCTTGCTTATTTTGCTTAGTAATAGCTGGGACTAACACCGCAAAATCCTGCTCACGTAAACCATGCCTACTTAAAGCTAATAACTGGGCAAAGGTACGGGCTATTGGTTCATTACCTAATAATTGGACACTACGCTTAACTAAGGCTTGATACAAACCAGCTACCGTAGCTGGAGCAGCAGTAACCCGTTGCATTAATAGATTATGCAGAGCTTGCGCACCTGTAGCCTGAGCCAAGGCATCACCTTGTAACAGATTTAATTCCTCTACAGCTAAGGTGAGCCATAATGGATTACCATGCGCTGGTACTGCACCATTAGGTTTAGCGACCAATTGCGTAATAACATCTGGATGCAAATCACGTCGATATTGCTGACAAATAGCCTGAGCTAAAGCACGAGCAGCTACGGCATCAAAGATTGGTAAATCAAAACGGGCAATCTTACCTTGATGAAATTGCAGGATATCCTGGGCTGTATCTGGCAAACTGGTTACTAATAGACGCACATTAGCTGGTAATGCAGGCAACCAAGTGAGCATGCGCATATTAGCATCACCATCAAGCTGATTAGCTGCATCTAACAATAAAACAATCGGCTGCTTGGTAGCTGCATTATTTAAAATCGTGGCAAAGATTTCTATTAACTGCTGCCGCGTAGCCTGATCCGGGATCGGATCCTGCTCAAGCTCTAAGACTTGAGCTAATTCCTCAATCCAGCGACGCAAGATATTTTCTACTGCACCGGCTAACACACCAATCCCAGCAGCATGAGCTAATAATAATCTAGTTGCATCAGCTTCTAATTGCCGATACAGATGAGCAAATAGGGAACTCTTACCTAATCCAGGTTCACCAACGATCACTAAACCACGTGGTGCTGCTGGATCCTGATTGTTACTAATAAAGGCTAATAATTTAGCTACAGTATCCTGACGACCAATGAAAGGTACGACTCCATCTTGCGCCTGTTGACCACGCCAACCACCACGATGACTGATAAACTGCTCTAGGTTCCAACGTTCCTGTGCCTGCCAAGTAGGAGCTATGTTACTACTATATTGATCGATTAATGGTTGCAACATCGCCTGAATATCGGCTATTAACCAGGCTTCTAAGGCTCCTAGATCAGTAATCTGTTGCTCGGATTGTGACCATTGGGTTTTATAGGTACGTACTTGAGCTGGAAACTGGTCTTGAATGCGTTGCTTAAGAGCTGTTAGCTTTTGAGCTGCTGCTACATCTGGTGTGCCATCTGCAGTTAAATCCAGATAGGCACCTAGCATTTTGGGAGTTATCTGCGTATTTGGCAATGGATCACGAAAATAAAAGCGGGTTAATGGCTGTTGTTCAGAATCAGCAAATACACCTAATTCAATTTCCAAGGCAGTTACTGACTTACCTGCTACCCAAGCTGCTAAATCCTCAATCTGCACTCCAGCATCCTTAGCCGCCTCAATCGTGCGCTCTGGATGATCAGGTATCCAACCATAACGATCCCCTAAAAATACCAACATGAAGGGACGGCTGCGCTTGACCTCTTTTAAGCAGACACTAAGGACTAAAATATCCTTAACCTTCTCATCCTCGATATCATGCGTGGGAATCCCCCAACGCAAATCTACCATCTCTAACCGCACCCTACTACCAGGTTGTCGCACTAGCCAGTCTTTAACAGCAGGCAAAACCTTGTGGCGTAATAAATCCCGTTCAGCTTGAAAATCCCGAAACGTACTCGAGGCAAATAAAGATTGAAAATGCCAAGCGGCATTGGTTGAACTATATACAAGCATAAGCTGTTGACCTGTATTTTGAGTGTTTATTTATATTGATAAGTAATATGCAGGTAATATACTAGAGTTAAAAATACAGTTAAAGTTCAAAATAATAGTAAATAGACATTATCCGAAACCATTTTTCAGCATGGTAAGGCGCAATAACCAACGGTCATTGCGTCAAAAATTAGATGTTCATGTTTAGTGCAAGGCCTACAGGTTTTACACCCTTATATCCCTAAAATTTTTCTTGCAACCCTACCAAACTAAAAAATTACATTATGCCACTTAACTACGCTAATTCTTGCATGGTAAACCTTGTAACAAGCTTGCTTCAGGCTAGCGAATAGCTATGGATTATAATGTCTAATATCTATTATATCGCGCTAAACTTAGCAAAAACTAAAGAAGTATTATCCTGTCCGCCAGCATTTATGGCCTCTTGAGCAAAAGTATAAGCCGTATGCTCTGTGAAACTGCTTGGATCTCGCAAATTAATCGGTACTGCATCCCATAAACCATCGCTGGCTAATAATAAAGCGGTTCCTGCACATAGCTTAAAAGTAAGAACATCAGCATGGTTTTGAGCATAAGCTGGTAAAGTTTCCTGAGTATCCAATCTTAAGTCTGCACAATGCCCAAAGATATCCATACCATCGGTATTTTGCCACATTCCACCCCAAGAACCATAACCTAGAGCTTGTGCAATACAGCGTTGGTTTTTTTTGGATTTTTGTAAATAGGTAGCAATATCAATATGTCCATTACGAAATTCAAATTCTAACTTAGTATGATCCCAAGTTAATTGCTGCCAATAATTTTTATCAGAATTAGGATTCCAAAACCAAGCCCTACTATCACCAACATGTATTAGAGTACAGATGCCTTGGGCTAAATCTATTTCGGCCCATATAATCGTAGTTCCGGGGTTACGATCATAAGCAGCATTGGCATAAGAAGTTTGTAATTGATTGTGTAGCTTCAATAAAGTACGGTGTTGTTTTTTAGGAGTAGTGCAAGGTGGTAAATCACGTAGTTTTATTGCAGCTACCTCAGTAATCTCTCGACCTTTACTGTGACCACCCATTCCATCCATAATAACCAGTCTTAGCCACTGAATTGGCCAATTAGGTCGAATTACTTTTTGTTCCTTTCCATCGTAAAGCCATCGTGCATTAGTATCGCCTGTGGCATCAGCACCGATAATTAGATAGTTATCTTGATTCTCTTCTCTTTTGCCAATAAGACTGATGGCTTGTAATTCATACGCTAGAATTGGATCAAAATTATGAGATGCGAAGATTTTGTTAAATAATTTAGCAAACATAGTGAGTAGATACGATTAAGACGGAGTTGTAGGTACGATTAATGTAATCGGACAATTAATTAATTTATCATTATATTAAGTTCTAAATATTATGCTGCAAATTAAATCATGATTGAACTCAAAACTCTCTATGAACAGGATTTTACGGCTTGGGCGTTGCATAATCTCGAATTGCTTAAAGCAGGACGGTTTATGGAACTAGATATTGCAAATTTGGAAGAGGAATTGGCTGATATAGGCAGCAGTGAGCGTAATGAATTGAAAAATCGCTTAACTATTTTATTGGCTCATTTGTTGAAATGGCAACATCAATACAAACTGTTATCGGAACCAGGATATTTTTTATTATGAACTCTACGTTAAAACGCTATACCTCTATAGCTGTTTGGGGTATTGTACTCAACATTATTATAGCTGTCGTTGCTACAGAACTACGCTTTAAATACATTGTCACATACCTGTCCAAGTAAAATAAGAACCCAACAAGAGCAGGTAATAAGCCAAGCACCATATTCTATACGCAGTTTCCCTATATTATTGATGCTAATTACTTTAAGCATTTCGGTGTTGATATTGATAATTTGGCAGATTGTTAGAGCCAGGTAGGGTAGGCAAACCTTCATTGTGTCTACGTGAAATAGTCAAATAATTTATCTTTTTTGGTATATCTATTTAGAAGAAATTTTTTGTGCATTCGATCTTCTATCCCTCATTTTTAATTAAATTAATGATTTCCTGTTTGACAAATATTAGCATTTTATAAATCTGTTTTAAATCTGCTATTTTAGTACTATCAAAATTTTGTGAAATAAAGTACTGATATTTATTTAAGGCTAATTTTTCTAGGATAACAAAATTCCAAATTGCCCCGATAACATAAGCACCTTTAATAAAAATAAAATTATTTAGCTCTACTGCACTAATAAGTTCAGCTAATAATTGGGGACGGGGATTACTGTATTTTTCTCCTTGTTTAAATTCTTGGATAAAGAAATAGGGTCTTTGGCTATAGACTAAACCCTTAGATACTGCAAAATCTATGGTACCACTTAGAATAAACTTATCAGTCTTATAGGTTAATGGCAATTCGTAATAATCACGAAAGTTATTCTCTAAGGACTTAAAATTAACTTTATAAAATAATAATCCTAAAAATTTTACTTTTAACTCTTCTTCGTTATAGCTTTTTATTAAAGCCTGGTTATTTTGTATAAGTTCTGCTAGAAAATTTTCTACTTCAGGGCTTAATGCTATATCATGATTTATCCAAGTATTAAAAATCTGAATATCTAAATTCTCTTCAATATCAACTAGAATTCTTAAATCAACATCACGTATCTTGCTATATTTATAAATAGGAATTTTATCTTGTCTTTTATTAAACTCCTGAGTGATTAAATCTAGATCTTCTTGCGTTAAGTTTGCAATAAATTCTTGAAAATCCATTTGATTGACCAATATATGTGCTGAACCTATATTATATGAATCGCGTCTTATTTTGTCAGCTTTATGGAAAAAGTTCAAAAGATAGATATAACTTCTCAATAATAGACATTATTCGAGACCTCCTCCCATCTTAACTCACATAAGGCAATTATTAAGGTATAGATTCCTGCTTTCGCAGGAATGACGGGTTTCGGATAATGTCTAATGCTTGGCAAATTTTATGGTGTGCAATGTGCATTATTAGAATAGCCTACCAAATGATGCACCAAATCTTGATATTAAATATAAATATTTTAGTAATTGCTAATTATCATAGATCCACTTCTAGTTCCACTTCTAAAATGACTTCATAATTTACTCATAAACAGATAAAAAAACAAAACATGTATGGTTTTGTATATTAGCAAGTAAGAATTTGTAACATTAATTAGGAGGAATGATGGATGTAGTAGGTATGTACCCAACCTGGTATGTCCCCAATATTGGGACCGCCTGGGTTATGGGAATTATCGGCGTTATCCACGTTGTAGCTTCCCATACCGCAGTAGGAGCGGCATTTTTGTTCGCTTTTTTAGAAACCAAAGCCTATCAGGAAAATGCCCCTCAACTTTTAAATTTCATCAAAAAATATGGCATGTTCCTTTTGGTATTTTCCTATATCATTGGCTCTATTACAGGCCCAGGCATTTGGTATGCTATATCAGTAGCCAGTCCTCGTGGTGTCGGCGGCTTGATCCATAATTTTGTCTGGATTTGGGCTGCGGAATGGGTGTTTTTTACTGTTGAAGTTATTGGTGTATATGCACTTATCTATCTATTAGGCAAGATAGATGCTAAAACTCATCTCAAACTCACCTGGTCTTTTGCCTTAGCATCCTGGGGCACTATGCTCTTAATCGTTGGTATTCTATCCTTCATGCTCTGGCCTGGTAACGAAAATTGGTACCAAACCGGATCTACTAATGATGCCTTTTTTAACCTAAATTTCTTTGCTCACTTAGGTATTAGAACGGGTTCTATGCTAGTTATAGCTACTCTAGTTGGTCTTATGGTCGCAAGTACCGAAAAAGAACTCGCACTTAAAGCTAGTGTAGTAAAATTTCTTGCACCTATTGGTCTAGGTGGCGGCTTTTTTGCCGTTATGATGTTTCTGTACTATATTAGGACCATACCTGATAACTCGGTAGAGATGCTGCATGCCCATTTATTGCCTGTATATGAATATGCGATGATCGCAGTCTTCATCGCTGCTACCTTATATCTAAGCTTTGCCTGGTGGCAACCTAAGTATTTATCCACACCGCTTGCCATTGGTATGTTCTTGTTTATCTCCATATTTGGGGTCTGGCCTGAGGAACGTATTCGAGAATCCATGCGTAAACCCTATGTGGTAGGTCAATATGTCTATAGTAATCAAATAATCTCACGAGATGTGCCTGGAAAAAATATTACAGGCGAAGTAGATAAGATCGCAAAAAAAGGCTTATTGGCATTGCATCCATTTATCCCCCAGAGGTTACGTGTCATCACTGACAATAACCGTCTAGAAGTAGGTAAATTATTAGCAACGATTGCTTGTTCTAATTGTCATGCTTTGGAACCCGGTGCGCCGTTACGCAATATACCAGATAAGCTACATAGAGCTACTGATGCTGATATGATTGCGGCCTTTTTAACGGGAGCTTTACGGCATGGTGCTCAACCCTATATGCCACGTATTGATCTGCCTGAAGCTGAGATTCAAGCCATTGCTCATTACTTGGCTGCGGTCAATCAGGGCCAAAATGTCAAACGCCTAATCGTCGAACAACGCGCTGCTGCTATAAAAATGCAAGTAGCCAATTAAATAAGGAGAACATATAATGGATATTGGAAGTGCGATGAATGCGATGCGTGATGTGGCTGGACTACCTGCGCATCCTATCATCTTTCAAATACTGATGATCTTTACCTGGATCTTCCATATTGCTTTTGTACATATAGCTTTAGGGGCAGCAGGGGTTGCTATCTATGGCTATCATAACAGACATAAAAATCCGCATTGGGAACGACTTAGTTTAGCAATGATTAAGGTTGCCAAAGTATCCGTTTCTCTATTAATAGTCTTAGGGGTCGCGCCATTATTATTTACCCAGGTCATCTATGATCCCCAGTGGTATGCATCCAATGTGTTATCCGCTGCCTGGGCGATAGGGTTCATCTTTACTCTTATTATTGCCTATTGCCTATGGTTTATCTTTTACTATTTTAATCATGGCGTATTAAGGCCTAATCTAATTGGATATGCCTGGATTGCCCTAGCCTTGTTTTGTTTGGATGGCCTAATTATGCATACTTTATCCTATCAGGCCATTTTGCCTGGTGAATGGATGAATTGGTATGCTCCAGATGGCGTTCTGGATATGAGTGGTAGTAAATTACATGCCATTCAATGGATACGGTATCTCTTTATAATAAGTCTGTCCGCACCAATCATTGGTTTGTTTCTAATTGCCTACGCCCAATATTTTGCAATACGTGATGATTTTGCACCAGAATATCGGCAGTTTGCTAAGGATTTAGGTCAAACCTTAACTACAGTTGGGTTTGGGATTGCGGCTATATTATTTTTAGGTTGGCAATTTAATCATTCTAGCGCGACTAATTTAGTGTTGCATCCTTTAGGCTGGTTAATCTTTATAGCCTTAATAGGCATGGTATTCGCAGCACAACGCTTCGCCACTAAACTGCATGGCTATCTGCCATTAGTAGGCGGTCTAGGCGTATTAACCTTATTAGCTATCTGGCGTGAAATCATCCGCATTGAATATCTACGTCCCTTTGGCTATTTTATCACTGAGTATAGCGTAAATGTGGATCTTCCATCCATCATGCTATTTTTCGCAACCCTGATTGGACTTGGTGGTACAGTCGGAGGTTTCTATCTAACCTTGCTATATCAGGCTGGACAGACGCAAGGCCATTATACTGCTACTAAACTTGTAGATAAGTTAGGCACTTTTGCCATAGCCATTTTAACCTTATGGATTATAACATTTTTTACCTATGGCATCGTGATTTGGCTGGCTAATTATTTCATTGTGTAATTCATTGTTTAAAATATTGGAGTATATTGTTACCATGCAAAAATTGTACATAACCATTATTAGTACTCTACTAACAATAGCATCTATTAGTTTTTCATCGCAAGCCGTTGCGGAGATATTACCTGATGTTAGTGCTGGGAAAAAACGCGCTGCCGTATGCTTTGCTTGTCATGGCACCAATGGCATCTCCAAATTGGGAGATACCCCACATCTTGCTGGCCAAAATCGTGTATACTTACAAAAATCCCTTCATTTATATCGGGAAGGTCAAAAGCGTCAAGATCCAACCATGAATGCAATGGCCAAGCCCCTGTCGGATACTGATATTGTAAATATATCCACCTATTTCAGCATCCAATCGCGAATGGATAACGGCCAAACCTGCGGTCAGGAGCTAGAGGCTATAGCTCGCATTCGTCCCATAGGACGTGTTAATACATCAGCAACGCAACAAGTTGCTTCAATGACTACTGAAAAAACTCAAGATGCAGCTCCCACTAAACCCAAATCTCGTAGTGGAGAAGAAGTCTATACCGCAGCCTGTGCCTCTTGCCATAAAACTGGAATTATGTCTGCACCAAAACTAGGGGATAAAGCAGCTTGGACGACCAGACTAGAACAAGGCTTACCTACATTAATAGAACATGCCAACAAAGGTTTTAAAGTTATGCCAGCCAAAGGCGGCTGTGCAAGCTGTACCGATGCTGAAATTGAAGCAGCGGTAAAATATCTTATAGGCCATTCAAACGAATCCAAATGATATAAACTGAATTAGTAACTTCTCAATAAGGCATTGCAGACTTTAAGGATCTGGCCTCAAACAACTTTCCGATTTTAGCTAGCCTATGTAGTGTATACCTTCACAAGCAGTAGAAAGTTATTAGTGACCAGATCCTTACTTTGTATCAAATAGGATGTTCTGAAGAACTAAGTGCATCAATCAGTCTGTACTTGATTTTCAGGATTAGCGCAATTGCCTCATTAACGCCAGATTCCATAAATTATTGAGAAGTTACAAAATATCTTTATAAGTTGGGTTGACGATAAGACCTACGTGGCTTATAAATCAATGCAATTTATAGGTAGCAAAGTTCAATCTACAAACATCGAACTTACAGACTCATCACTAGACACCCGCCGCATAGCTTCTGCTAACATCTCAGCAATACTCAATTGCCGAATCTTACTACAGGCTTTAGCATTAGGACGCAATGGAATACTATCCGTAACTGCCAGCATATCTAACTGAGAACTTTCAATATTACGAATAGCCGCTCCTGATAAAACAGCATGGGTACAATAGGCTACTACCATACGTGCACCTTGGTCTTTTAATGCCTTAGCAGCTAAACATAGGGTACCAGCAGTATCTACCAGATCATCCACGATAACACAGCTACGATCTTCTACATCTCCTATGATATTCATAACTTGTGCTTCATTAGGACGTGGACGGCGTTTATCAATAATAGCTAACTCGGCATCATCTAAGCGTTTTGCTACAGCCCGTGCGCGAATTACGCCTCCTACATCTGGCGAGACTACTACTAAATTATCATACTTTTGGCGCCAGATATCACCTAATAGGATGGGGGATGCGTAGACATTATCTACTGGAATATCAAAAAAACCTTGGATTTGATCAGCATGGAGGTCTACTGTAAGGACGCGGTTAGCCCCTGCTTGACCTATCATCTTTGCCACAAATCGTGCTGTGATGGGGACTCTAGCCGAACGGGGCCGTCGATCCTGCCTGGCGTATCCTAAATAGGGGATTACTGCGGTTATGCGTCCTGCTGAAGCCCAGCGTATGGCATCTAGCATGACACATAGTTCCATGAGGTTATCATTAGTTGGGGTTGAAGTGGATTGCACCACAAATACATCCCGGCCACGTACATTGTCTTGAATTTCGGTCATAACTTCGCCATCGCTAAATTGTCCAACGACGGCTTTTCCTAAGGATGATCCTAAATATCCAGCAATTGCTGTGGCTAGTGTTGGGTTGGAGTTCCCAGAAAAAACCATTATCTGGTTTACAGACACTTAAAAAATGCTCCTTTAATATAGTTTGGATATATTTAAGGATATGGTTTTTGAATTATGATTCACAAGGCTATGATCATTTCCACGCTCTGCATGGAGATGCAAAAGAGAATATAATATTATTTGGCTGGGGTGCGAGGATTCGAACCTCGGTATGCCAGGATCAAAACCTGGTGCCTTACCACTTGGCTACACCCCAATTAAGATTATTATAGCACGAAAAAGTTAATTTTAAATTTACTTTTTCAGTAAGGTGTGCACCGCACAAACCCATTAGCTATATAATAGACATTATTCGAAACCCTTTTTCAGCTTAGTAAACATCAGACAGTAATCGTAGTTTCGAATAATGTCTAATGGTGATCTATTTTGTCCTTGAGCAATAAATCCTGATAAATCTTTAGGCAATTTTTGCACAACCTGCTCTGCTTTATATTGTGAATCCATTTGCGCAAATACGCAAGCACCAGTTCCAGTTAACCGTCCTTTTGTACCTAACCACTCTAGTGCCTTAGCAACTTGTGGATAGTTCTTTTGTACTATAGATAAGCAATCATTTTCTATAGCACCTGCTATAAAGTCATCTATGGTAATAGAGGTTTTATGGGATGTCAACCCCGAATCTGTAAATATTTTTTTAGTAGATACCTGACAGTTTGGAACCAATATTATATACCATGATTCTGGTAAAATTATAGGGGTTAATTGTTCTCCTATACCTTCCCCCCAAGCAGCAGTGCCGTTTATAAATACCGGAATGTCAGCACCTAATTCTAGTCCTAGCTGTAGTAACTCTCTTGTAGTTAATCCTAATTGCCATAGACGATTTAAGGCTACTAAAGTAGTCGCAGCATCAGAACTACCACCGCCTAGCCCACTACCTAATGGTAGCAATTTATTTAAACAAATATCAACCCCTAACGGACAATTAGTTTGCTGCTGTAAGATATAAGCAGCTCGAACTGTTAAATCTACAGATTCTGGAATTTCTCTAAGATTATTGGTAGATTTTATGTAACCATCATCACGAATACGAAAATACAATAAATCCCCTACATTTATAAATTGAAAAACCGTCTGTAGCAAATGATACCCATCAAGACGTTGCCCTAAAACACGCAACATCAGGTTTAATTTAGCTGGAGCAGGCCAAGGCCCATGAAAATTATCTTTCTGGAGCCTTGGGCCTGTATTGCTGTTAATTGCAGCAATGTAGGGTTTAAAAACGAACGCCATACAGCTCTTGCATCTTAAGAATATATTCACTAGCTGGGGCTTTGTGAAGCGCATCGCGCCACACTTTACGCGCCTCATCTTGTTTACCAGTATGCCACAATACTTCGCCAAGATGTGCAGCAATCTCTGGATCTTGCTGTAATGCTAAAGCCTTTCTTAAATAGGGTAGTGCCTTTTCAGGATGCCCCATACGATATTGTATCCATCCCATGCTATCAAGAATAGCTGGATTATTAGGTTGAATTGCATAAGCTCTTTGGATATATGTTAGGGCTTCTGCATAACGTGTGGTCTCAGTGGCTAAGGTATAACCTAAAGCGTTAAGGGCTTCGATATGATTCGGATCTTGGGCAATAATCTGTTTCAGATCTTGCTCTAATATATGTAATTTGCCTAATTGGATGCCTGTAAGTGCTCGGGCATATAACAAATCATGATTATGAGGATTATGTTTTACAGCATGAGTTAGCACTTTAAAGGCTAATTTATATTGTTTGACCTCTCGTAAGATTTCGGCTTCAAGCAAATCGATATGACTGGTATTTCCATCTAAGCGTCCCCGTACTTGTTGCAAAATTTCTTGGGTTCGAGGAATAGCTCCACGCTGGGCATAGATACGTGCCATTCTGACTTGAGCTTCGACATGATTACGGTTTTCTACTTTGACATACCAGTTTAAGGCTTTTTCATATTTAGCTTCTTCTTCAAAGATTTGGCCAATATAGAATGCCGCTTCATCTTGATGAGATCCTAAAGCATATAGGTCTTCTAAATAACGTTGTCCTGCATCGCGTTGTCCTAAGTGTAACGCTATCATCCCCAAAGCAAATAGAGAATTGGCATCTCTAGGATTGGCTTGATATAAGTGCTGAAATTGTAACTGTGCATTCGCCAAATCATTTTGATCCAATAGCATCTGAGCATAGAGGTTACGTAGTGTTATATTGTTAGGATCATCCGCTACAAAGCCTTCTAAGGTGGTACGTGCCCCATTAAAATCACGGTTAGCTTTTAATATATTAACCAGAAGTATCCGGGCTTTATTAGAGTTAGGGCGTTTTCTCAAGACACGGCGGGTTAATACTTCGGCTTGAGAAAAATTACCCATTTGGGTTTCAAGTACTGCAAGTGCAAGCATAGCTTTGTGATTGTAACGATGCCCTGTAATGATACGATGCCCTAATGTTGAGCGTGTTGCAGGGTCTTCGATGTAATTCAGCATTGCTACTGCGGCAAGATAGCCATTTTTGCCTGCGGCATTTTTAACCACTATTAAACGCTGTAAGTATATTGTAACTTTAGTTATGTCATTAGTTTGTATTGCTATTTTTATAGCGGTTTGCAAAGCTTTTGTGCTTCTAGGAGCTAGACTAAGCCAGTAAGCTACTCGTTTTTGAGCGGTTTTATAGTGGCCTGCTTCCATCGCAGATTGGGTTGCAAGGCCAGCTATTACAGAATTGCGACCAATTTGAGCAGCTTTAGTGTAATGTCTTGTGGCTGTTTTGTATTGGCCACGCTGTACTGCAATATCGGCAGCTAGAGTATTAAAAACAAAGTTAGTACGTTTTTTGATGTGGGATTTTAGAGGTGTTGCTGGCTTTGCGATCCAAATTTTAGGGACAATGCTGCCATTTGTAGTCAGTGTGTGACCGGATTGTTGTAAATTTGCACACGCACTTAATAGCAATATTAAGAGCATTAACATCATGTAAAAAATAGTTTTTATATTCATTATATTACCGCCATATTAGGCTAATTATTTTAACTTATTTAAAAGTATATATTATTACTAAATATATGTAGGTATAGTTATAGTTATTTATATAATTTTACATAATACATAGTATGATATCTAGTATGATATCTAATAATATTAGTATGATATCTAAAAATCTAAAATATCGAAATTAAAAATGTGTATTTTCTATACCACAGTTTTATATAATACAGATTATTTTATTCCAAGTATACTACCTCGCTACCTATCACTTTCTTTAAAACACTAAGTTTCCTTATACCGTAATCAACGGCTCGATATAACTGATATGTGGTAAGGTATACTACAAATATAGCATAGTTATTAATTATTGTACAACTATTAAATTTTTATGTTTAGTTGTTATAAATACTTAATTAAATCATTATATTTTAATAGTTTATACAAAAGCAATTGTACCACTTTAATTTTGAAACAATTGGAATCCTTCATTTGCTTCCAAAATTACTTTACACGTAATCGTTCCCACGCTCTGTGTGGAAACGATAAAAAAATGAAGGATGCCAAATTTAGTAAGATAGATTAGACATTATCCGAAACCCTCTATCAATACAGTAACAATAAAGTAAAAATTGGGATTTCGAATAATATCTATTTAGATTACTAATTAAACAAATTAGATTACTAATTAAACAAAAAGTTCTATACATTATCCGAAACCTTTTACCAATTCAATAGGGATAAGGTTAAAATTGAGGTTTCGGATAATGTATATTAAACAAAAAGTTCTTCTTTGGTAATAGCAAAGTATGGTCAATTATACCACGTCGTACCATAAATACAACAAATCTAAATTGTAGATATTTATACGTTATTAGAAACCATCTTTCAGGCCAGCAATTACAATGCGATAATTGGGGTTTCGAATAATGTATTATGAGTAACGAGTACTTACATATTTTTGTAAAATATTTTTAAATTCCTGCCCAATATTTTCTCCCTTTAACGTCTTCACCTTATGGCCATCAATATAAACTGGTGCTGCTGGTCTCTCTCCAGTACCAGGTAGACTAATACCAATATCGGCATGTTTACTTTCACCCGGGCCATTTACAATACAGCCCATAACAGCCACCCGCATACTTTCCACACCTGGATATTGATGTCGCCAAATAGGCATAGCAGTTTGAATATAATCCTGCACCTGTTGAGCTAAGGTTTGAAACGCACTACTAGTCGTCCGCCCACATCCAGGACAGGCTGTGACTTGAGGCATAAAATCTCGTAACCCCATGCTTTGTAAAATCTCTTGGGCTACCAATACTTCTTGAGCACGAGAGCCACCTGGTTCTGGGGTTAGTGAGACTCGGAGAGTATCTCCAATGCCATCTTGTAACAGGATGGCAAGGGCAGCTGTAGAGGCTACGATTCCTTTAGATCCCATTCCAGCTTCAGTTAATCCTAAATGTAAGGCATAATTACAGCGAACCGCTAAGTCCCGATATACTACAATAAGATCTTGAACCGTGCTTAGTTTACATGAAAGGATGATTTTGTTACGATTTAGGCCCAATAATTCAGCTTGTTTAGCACTTTCTAAGGCTGAGGTAAGAATAGCCTCTTGCATCACTATTTTTAAAGGCTTTGGCTGTTGTGAATTTTTATTCACATCCATGAGATGCGCTAACAAGCCTTGATCAAGACTACCCCAATTGACACCAATGCGAATAGCTTTATCATAACGACATGCCATTTCTATTAGAGTGGCAAACTGTTTATCTCTAGTTGTAGCACTGCCTACATTGCCAGGATTGATGCGATATTTGTCTAAGGCTTTTGCACAATTAGGATAAGCACTAAGTAATCTATGGCCATTAAAATGAAAGTCACCTATTAATGGAACTTTAATATTACGTTGCAATAAAGCATCACGAATATGGGGCACGGCTTGTGCAGCAGCCTCAGTATTGACGGTAATACGTACTAATTCAGATCCAGCAGCAACTAACTCTATTATCTGTTGTACAGTTGCTGTTATGTCAGATGTATTGGTATTGGTCATCGATTGCACTCTGATTGGTGCGGTACCGCCAATACTAATTGAGCCAACTTGTACCTGTATTGTTTGGTGTCTGGAAATAACAGAATTGGTTTGATCAGTCATATTAAATTTTATAATTTTTCAATAACTTATGACATAAGGTAATGCTCTTGGACTATACTTTTGGCAGCATTTGCGAGGTCGGAATATACCTTAGTGTTAGATAGTTCTTGATCATATTGCGCTTGGGTATGGTTACCATTGCCAGTTTTTACTAATATGGCTTTAGCCCCTACAATCCAGGCGGTTTGTAAATCTCGATAGGAATCGCCAATCATATAAGCCTTTGATATATCAAAATTAAGGCGCTTTTTGATTTCATTTATAAGTCCTGATCTTGGTTTACGACAATCGCATCCATGCTCTGGTGTATGGGGACAAAAGAAAATGCCTTCAACATGGCCGCCTACTCGTTCTAATGCTTGTCGCATTTTTTGGTGTATGGCATTGAGTTGTTCTAAGGAGAATAAACCACGGGCAATTCCGGATTGGTTAGTGGCAACTACGACTTTGAATCCAGAGTGATTTAAGCGGGCAATAGCTTCAAGGCTGCCTGGTATGGGAATCCATTCTTCTGGCGATTTTATATAGTTAGGAGAATCTTCGTTTATAACTCCATCTCGGTCTAGTATTACTAATTTGGTCATATCGATATTCCAAACTATTTATATTAAATTATGATTTACAGGTCAAGTTGGCCGCATTCCTGATTTTATCTGTTTCTGTAGGAAAACAATATTCTACGTACAAGTATCTTTATAAATGTTGATAGTACATACTTATAATTTTTTTGAGTATACGTTGCTTTTGACTTATTATTTTACTTAGTATTATCCATCTTTTAGGTGTCAACAAAAACCTTTAGAATTAGTTTTTTGCCAAAAATTTTTCAGCAAAAGTAAGTGCTTCTTCACGGTTTATGGAGGGTTGAAGAGCTATTTTGGCTTTTAAAGCACTAAAATATTCTGTAAGGATAGCATTATCTTGATCAGTTAAAGCAAATCGTTGACGAATATCTTTTCTTGTTACAGGAAGCGGACTTGGACGTGCGGTTCGGGATTTTGATTTTCGAATATGTGGATTGATATTAACTGTAGTTTTTAGTTCAGGTTTATCATCACGTGGTAAATCTTTTTCATCTATTGTTACTACATTTGTAAGGCTAATTGGCTCATTTTTTAGAGATTTAAAGGTAACTTGCAGCCTTTCATCGATTAAGGCATAACGGCCTTCTGCACCATAGCCTAAACCTATGATAGGTATATCTTCAATAACCGTCTGATATTCATAATGCATGTGCCCGGCAAGTACTAATCGAGGGCGAATATCCAAGATAAGCTTTTTAAGTTCTAAACTGCCAAATATTGGGCCACGTCGTTGTTTAGCATGGGTCTGTAATACTGGCGGTTCATGTAATAACATGATATCTACTGGCCCTTGCTTGATTGTTTGCCTAGCTGTTTTTAGGTCTTGCTCCTGGATTTGTTTAGGCTTATTTTTAAAACCTACTTGCTGCCAGGGTAAAATTTTGCCAATGCCTAGTATTTTGAGAGTCTGTTGACTTACTTGAACTGGAAGGCATTCGCCTTGTTTTAATACATATAATCCATTAATCTGACGCGCACCAGTTTGCAATTGAGTAACCAAGGTAAAATCTTCATGATTTCCAGGAATGACATACATTTGACGTAAGAAATGTTTTTTGCCATTTAGATAATGAGTAACTAAATGCACTGGATTGGCATGTTTGGCAAGTAGTCTTTGCTCTCTTTCTCTTGCAGTTGTTAGGTTGTGATAATCAAAAAAACTGACATCCCCACAGTGCAAAACGCCTATAATTTCTGGATGCGATTGACACTCTAGTGCAATGATATTTTCTATAACATCTAAGTGGCAATGTGTGTCGCTAATGGCAATAAAATTTATCATGATAAAGGAGGGCCATGTGCGATTACGCTTTGCTAATCGCACTACAGAATTAAGCCATTTTTAAATACCAGTTTGGCGTTGTCGCAATTCTCGACGTTCTTGAGCTTCTACAGAAAGTGTAGCAATAGGGCGTGCTTCCAGGCGAGCTATACCAATAGGTTCACCAGTCTCTTCACAATAACCATAGCTGCCATCTTCAATACGCGCTAAAGCCGCATTTATCTTAGGCAATAGTTTATTATACCGATCTCGATTCCTTAATTCCAAAGCATGTTCACTTTCTCTATTGGCACGATCTGCCTCATCTCCAATTTCTTGATAGGTTTGATCCCGCAATTCATCTAATGTTTTTTGCACTTCAATGATTAATTCTTCACGCCAAGCTATTAATTTTTGTCGAAAGTATTCGAGCTGCTTGGGTCCCATATAGTCTTCATCTTTAAATACGGGAGTTTTTTTGTTGGGTGCATTCATAACGCCAACATCCATAGATTAAGTTCATTGTAATCACCATAATAATATTAAGATTTCTAAATGGTGTACTGATTAATTTTACTTGAGTTCTCACGCTACTGTGGGAACACATCCTGGACGCTCTGCGTCCTATTTATAGTATCTTATAGTATCATAAAATCTAAAATTATAATGGTATGCAGTATACAAATAGGGCATCTATTTAATAATATTAATTTTGGGATAATGTTCCAATCTATAGGATTATATAATAGTATATTATTATAGTATATCCTAGTGTATAGTTTTTAAATTTCTTAACTGTTTAGAATCTAGTTTAAATTAGGGGCGTAACTATAATATAAATAAATACATTTTATTACAAAATATATTTATTCTGTTAAAAATATTATTAGACATATTATATACATATACTATAATATTGTAGTATATTTGCAACACGTATAACAAATTTATACTTGCTTTTTCTTAACTATTGAGGTAAATTTGTAACGGTGTCAAAATTGACACAATGTAAATTATGTGGCATTATTTTATCATACCTTTAAGATTATCTAAGATAGATTATTTAAGATATGTTATTTTTATATTAGAGGAGAGGAGCTTATGAGTCGTGTGTTGAAGTTGGCATTGGGGGTCAGCCTTGCTGCTATGCCCCTGATTAGCGGCATTTCTATAGCCGCTAAGCAGTGTAAGACCATTCCAGGATATGTTACTACTTGTGATGGTACGATTGTTCGTACCAATAAGCCTGAGAGTGGCATTAATGAGTGTTGGCATACCAATCGTTGGGATAAAAAGTTGGGTGATGATGGCTGTGGCAATCCTCTTGATAAATGTAAAGATGTGACTTGCCCAAAATGCCATAAATGTGCAAATGGCAAATGTATTGATCAATGCCAACCAGGTGAATCCTGTAGAAATGGTATATGTACTCCACCACCACCAACTGATCCTTGTAAAGCCGTTACTTGCAAAGAGTGCCACCAATGTGAAAATGGCGAATGTATTAATCAATGCTCAGAATGCCATAGATGTGAAAATGGCGAATGTATTGATCAATGCTCAGAATGCCATAGATGTGAAAATGGCGAATGTATTGATCAATGCCAACCAGATCATACATGTCAAAATGGCGCGTGTATTCCAAATTTAGTTGAGTTACCACCATTTAAGGCCGAAGCATTGTTTGCACCTGCCAAGTATCAATTATCTGACGATGGACGGGAACGATTAGATAATTTCTCTAGGGAGATTACAGAGAAATGTAGTCAAGTGGATAGAGTAGATGTCATTGGATATACTGACTATAGAGGTCGTAGCTCTAAAAACTTAATATTATCCCAAAGACGTGCTGACAGGGTACGCAATTATTTGATTGACAATAACGAAATGATAGGAGATGCCAACTCAGCAGCAGAGGGTAGAGGAGAAGTCGATCCTCCTAGTAATAACTGTACTCAATATCGAAGAAACAAAAAAGATTTGAAATGGTGCCTACGACACGATCGTCGGGTAGACGTTTTTGTTAGATGTGTAGGGATTCCCCAAGCAGAGGTTCAATAATAAATTTTAGATTGTTAGGTAGTGTTTATCAAAACACTAACTGAAGTTTACAATCAACGCCCTTTTTATTATAAATTAATGATGGGGCGTTATCTTTTTTAGTCATTTTTTGATAGACATTATCCGAAACTCTAAATATCACATTATTTCATTTATGAAAAATGGAGTTATTGGATAATGTTCGATGACCGCTATTCAAGATAATCACTACAATTAATCTTATGAAATTTTTCTTAAAATTAGTGCTATCGATTAGCCTTACTAATATAACTTTAATTAGCAGCATTTCTATAGCTACAGCTTCCCAAAAATGTAAAACTATTCCAGGATATGTTACTACTTGTGATGGGACAATTGTTCGTACCAACAATCCTAGAACTGGCATCAATGAATGTTGGCATACCAAACGCTGGAAACCTAAGATGGCCGTTATAGGCTGTGATGGTAAGACCGATGGAGTAGTAGAACCAGAGCCAGTTATAATAGAGCCACCTTCTCAAAGAGAAGTTGTAATGGATCCACCTCTTGCAGAGCCAGAACTAAAGCCAGAACCTGTTCCAATTCTGGAACCTGCTCCAATTCTGGAACCTGCTCCAATTCTGGAACCTGCTCCAATTCAAGAACCTGCTCCAATTCAAGAACCTGTTCCAATTTCAGAACCTGTTTTAGAACCAATTGCGCCTCCAAAGTTACGTGTAGAACAGATAACACTTGATATAGACACCTTATTTGCCTTTAACAAATCCAAACTATCTCATGCTGGAAGGCTTAAATTAGATGAACTATCTATTGAGATTAAAAATCAATTTAGTCAAGTTGATAGCATAGTAGTTACTGGACATGCAGATCGTATTGGTAGTAATTCTTATAATATGAGATTGTCACGACGGCGTGCTGCGGCGGTACGCAATTACCTCATTAATAGCCAGGTTGTAACCTTGGAACATATTGAATTACAAGCTAAGGGGGAATCTGAACCTGTTAAGGACTGCTCGCATATATCCTCAAGGAGACGCAAACGTCTAATTCAATGTTTAGCACCAAATCGTCGCGTAATAGTTGAGGTTACAGGTCTTAGTATTCCTCAAGAGGTTCAACAATAAATCCTAAATTATTTGTTAGCTTGTAGGTGCGATTAGCCTAAGCGTAATCGCAATTAATTTTAATGCCAAGCAAAGCGTGGAATTGATAAAGGTAGGCGATGCGTACCCTACAACGTATTTAGCGGTTAAGCAATCTTCTAATTTGTTGATACGTCTTTTTAGCCCAAGTTCTAGCTATAGCTTTACCCTTAGTACCATTATAATGTATACCATCACTACCAGATGCTGGATAAATTGTGTATTTACGACTATCTATAAACGCACAGCTATACTGATTACTTAAATCATATAAAGTTTGGACTACTTCGCCAAGTTGGGCTTTAGAAAATTTGGTGGTATCAGGCGGACCTATCCATATACAGCGACGCGATTGGTCATTATATATCACTTGGATATGTTGCATTAGTAATCCAGTGTATTTCTTTCTATCTTGAGGTTTTTCAGGAATTAAATTAGTACCTAATGCGACAATTACTAATTCTGGGTTTAATTTTTCTAGTAACTGATTAATTTTAGGAGTTGGTCTTTTTAGTCCTTTGGTTGTTCTCCCATCATAATCATGTCTCCAAAATCCACAGGTAGTTGCTTTTCCATTTAGCCACCAGCTTGGAGAGCTACCACAACTTGCGATAGCAGTAACTTTGGCATCTTTAATCCCTTGTTTTAACAGCTTGGTTAATGTTTTACCAAAGACAGATACTGAGTGTGAATCCCCTATAAATAAGATTTTATATGGTTTAGATTTATAGATGTGTCTTGGTTGGTGTATAGGTAGAGTTTTTGGTGTAATTTGTTCCTGGATATTTATGGGACTAGCTTGATTGTCAATATTGCTCGGTTTGTCTGTATCTATTGACTTGTCTGTATCTATTGACTTGTCTGTATCTATTGACTTGTCTGTATCTATTGACTTGTCTGTATCTATTGACTTTACCTGCTCCCTAAGCTCCTTTCTTAATTTGGACTCTTCTTGTAGCGGTGGTACGGGTGGGTTCCGTGATCCCGATTGTCTATTGGTATTATCTATAGTTTTTTTAGTATCTGTACTATTTATAACATCTGTAGAATTTATAGAGTCTGTAGTATTTTTAGTATCTGTAGACCCTTGAGATACAATTTGTTGCTTGTGATTTTTATTACTTTGTGAAGCACATCCTGAAAGAATGCTCACTATTACAAGTAATACCCAAAAAATGACATGATTCTTTATGATATGCAATTGCATAATAGAGCCTATATTCACAATACTTACCTTAAAATTTATCAAAAAATATTATAATATAGTATTAATTGAAAATGTAAATGCAGACTGCCTTTATATTTAAAATACTTTAAATATTTAAAAAAATATTAAATTACAGGAAAAATTAAATTGTGAGTGTAGCGTCAGTTTTCGCTATTGAAGGCTTAACTATAATAACCCCTACCGGAAAAGTGTTAGTACAAAACACCAACCTTGCTCTTGGCTCTGACGAAGTTGCCTTGTTAGTAGGACCAAGTGGTAGCGGTAAATCTACTATTATAAAACTCCTTAGCGGTCTACTGGAAGATGATAAGGAACCCTGGAAAATTGAAGGGATGTTACGGCATGGCGAACAACAGTATGACCTAAGCGAGGATCGCTGTGATGTAGGAGGATTAGTATTTCAAAACTACGCCCTATTTGATGACCTAACAGCAGCGGCCAATCTAGGTATCGCACTAGATCATGCGGATCGTCCAGATCCTACTCTAGTGGAACATACCCTAAACCTTTTGGCTGATATCGATCCCAACCAAACCATCGCATCATCCAGTGGCGGCCAACGCCAACGTATTGCCATAGCTCGAACCCTATTAGCTAACCGCCCCCTATTACTATTTGATGAACCCAATGCTGGATTAGACCCGTATACTGCACAGCGGTTAGGTATCCTAATCCGAGACTTATGTCGTCGCATGGGACGACCTGCATTGATAGTAGCACATCATGTCGATGATCTACTACCTTTAGTAGACAAAGTCTACTTACTAGACCCCCACAATCATAAACTGCAAACTATTCCTGTGAATCGGGAAGCCGTAGACAATGCTCTATTAGCAGCAGGTAAAGCAAATCCTGAACCAGAATTATTAGATTATCCCCAACCACATCAGGTAAAGGGTAGTTGGGAACAGCACTTAACGCCACATTCTGCTAAACGTTGGTTTTTGCGCTATCTGCAAGAATATTTTTGGATTTTATGGGGAGCACCTATGATGTTGCTGTATATCTTTTCTGGTGCAGCTATTTTGGGATTTGTCATAATGTGGTTTGGATTTAATTATGATTTGCTAGGCGATGCGGCACGTTCATTTGTACATGATGAGGCATTAAAAGGTATTGGTTTTATTGAAGTAAACATTGGGGTGCCCCTCATAGTGTGTATTCTAATGATCGCCCGCAATAATGCTATTATTACTGCTGATTTAGGAAATAGAGTATTGTCATCCCAATTTTTAGCCATGCGTAATCTACATGTCCCAGGCCAAATCTATATTACTAGTGCGATTATGGTCAATATGCTTGTAGGTGGGATAATATTAGTCGCAGCCTCTTTAGCAATTTCTGGATTAACAGCTTTTTATACTTGGCAGATGATTTTTCCCGCTCAACCATTTGAATTGTGGCAGGAGCATTTTTTTCGTGCCATGTTACCAGGCACTAAAGGTGGTGATAAACTTATTTGGGTGGTAGTTAAAGTATTGTTAAGTAGTGCTGCTGGAGGTTGGGTTGCTATCAGATCTGGATTAACTCGTAAAGATTCGGTAATTGCTGTAAATTATGCTATTGCTCGGTCTATTATCTTAGGAGTAACAGCAACTCTAATAGTTCATGCTGGAATTGCTGTTATTGTCTATTAGCTATAGGTTTTTAGCTATACTAGATTTTAAGATATCTAATAAGCTGTAGATCTAAGACTTCAGGTATATTTAGATATATTTAGATATATTAGGTTCAACAGTAATGAACATAGCCCAAATCCAGTATCCTCTTTACACTATTTCTGAATATTTAACTTTGGAACGTCGATCTGAAGAACGCCATGAATACTTAGATGGGCTGATATATGCTATGGCTGGCGAAAGCTCAGATCATGGCGAGATTTGTACCAATGTAGCTGGAGAACTTTATACTCAATTGCGAAGCAAACCCTGTCGGGTACGCTCTAAAGATACTAAGGTGTGCAGTGGTCCAATTCCCAATACTCCGAGATTTACTAAAGGTTTATATTCATATCCAGATATTCTAGTTGCATGTGGTAATTTAAAATTTCATGATGTCTATAAAGATATATTACTGAATCCTACTGTTATAATAGAAGTCCTATCGCCAACGACTGAGGCTTATGATCGTGGCGAAAAATTTTTGCGCTATCGTACCTATCTTACATCGTTACAGGATTGTCTAGTGATAGCACAAAATCGCCCCTTAATTGAACATTTTACTAAACAAGATAATGGTCAATGGTTGCTTGCTGCTACAATTACAGATTACAAAACAGACCTATATCTTAAATCGATAGATTGTGTATTAAATTTAACTAATACATACGCTAGAGTAGAATTTTTATAAACTACAAAGTAGAATTAAACATAGCAATATATTAAAGTATAGTATTGGATACTGCTAATCCGCCCCAAACTTGGCCCATAAAGCGTTTTTTAATTATAGAGAAATTTTCAGGCAATATTGGTGGACTAGCTATTTTAGGACATTCTAAATATAATAGTGTTTCTGTATGTATCCATCCAAATTGCTCCAGTAATTTACAGGTAATGAAAGTAAGTTTGGCTTCATAAGGTGGATCTATGAAAATAATATCAAACTTTTTTAGCTTGCCTATAGGCTGGCGTAGCCAATGCAGGGCATTGGCTTGGATGACTTCTACTTGGGTAATATCCTGATTAATATTAAGTAATTGTAAATTATTGCGTAATTGTTGTACCACTTGCGGTGCAATATCTATCATCACAACCTGACGTGCTTGACGTGACACAGCTTCTAGTCCTAAAATACCGCTGCCTGCGAATAGATCTAAACAATGTGAACCATCAATTGTGGGCTGTAGCCAGTTAAAGAGGGTTTCGCGCATTCGATCACTAGTTGGACGTAAACTAGGTAGATTGGGAAATACTATACGGCGATTGCGATGGATTCCACCAATAATACGTACTCGATTGGATTTGTTGGTTTTCATTGTAATGGATCTGATCCGAAACTATCTACTATCTATTAGTTAAGCTCAATAGATTCCTGCTTTCGCAGGAATGACAAAATCGAGCAACTATAAAGGAAAAATTACTATAAAAGACATTAGACATTATTCGAAACCCTAATTATCGCATTATGCTTATTGAGCTGAACGGAGGTTTCGAATAATGTCTATTATACCGATTTTCATAACTAGCTGAATTTAATAGAGAAAATAGAAATTATATCAATTTTTGTAATACATTGAATTTAATGGAAAAATTTCTAATTTCCACGATGGAACCGGATTTTTGGTTAAAAATCGGTATAATGTCTAATAACGGTAATTTCTAAACCTAAATTCAACAATTTGTATACACCAGATTTATCAGTTAGTTAACATACATTTCCTACTTATTTAGACTATCAAATATTTAAACAGATTATTATGGTATCACTCCAAACCCCAATTTGCGATTTTGACTTACCAGCCCCAAATTTTGTCCTACCAGGTGTAGATGGGCGCACTTGGTCCCGAGATAAATGTATTGGCTCTAATGGTCTATTAGTTATGTTTATCTGTAACCATTGCCCATACGTACAGGCAGTACGAGAACGTATCGTGCGAGATACTAAAGAATTGCAGGAATTAGGCATCAACTCGGTTGCTATTATGTCTAATGATGCTACAGAATACCCTGAAGATTCCTTTGAAAATATGCGCAATATCGCCACGCAATATGCATTCCCTTTTCCCTATTTATTGGATGAAACTCAAGCTATAGCTAAAGCCTATGGAGCTATTTGTACACCAGATTTCTTTGGTTACAATAAAGACTTACTCTTGCAATATCGGGGACGTTTGGATGCCAGTCGTAAAGAAACGGCTCCAGATGAGGTGCGTAGAGATTTATTTGAAGCTATGAAGCAGATAGCACAGACTGGCAAAGGCCCAGTTGAACAAATCCCAAGTATTGGATGCTCGATTAAATGGCGAGTAGCACCATAACCTTAATAGAATAGACATTATTTGAAACCCTCTATCAGTTTAGCAAGCATCAAGCAATTATTAAGGTGTAGATTCCTGCTTCCGCAGGAATGACAGGTTTCGGATAATGTCTAATAGGATAATGTCTAATAGGATAATGTCTAATAGGATAATGTCTAATAGAATGTCTAATAAAGGTAGTGTGATTAGCAAAACATAATCATGCACTTATAAAGTTTACTATTTTCAAACATAAACTGTGTTTTAAAATTATCTAATTTTAAGGTATCGTTACCATACTCTACATGGGAACGATCCTCAACATCGTAAATGCTTAGCAAGTAGGTAGGGTGTTCATTCTGTACCAAAAACGGTAAAACTTTATCATACAAAAAATGTGTAACTCGGCCATCCAATTTTCTAATATTGACTTTTAAATTAATTTAGATTTGTATGACAGATGTAGGGCGGGAGAGCGAAGCGATCCCGCCTTTTTTGAAAATGATACAATT
>LFCU01000198.1 GCA_001044195.1 Candidatus Achromatium palustre | reverse complement strand
TTATAATCAGAAAGACACTCGCATTTTCTAAAAAGTTGACAAACCATATTGGTGCTATTTGAAATTTTGTTCATCATTATAATTCAACTGTTGCTCGTGAATAGCTTTTATAAATCAATCAATTAAAAATCACTAACCTTTGGGCCACAACCCTTTTGTTTTGTTTTATTACAATTTATGTTATCATATTTGTATCTATTTGTTTTTATTGAAATGGCCAAAGTCGAAATGTAATATTATGGTAATAAAAGTTTTGTAATATAAATTTATATATTTAAGTTTAAGGTTTTTTGGCAAGTGGTAATTTTTGAACTACGATTCACCGCATTTTTATGATTACACCAAGATTTGTAAATCTCGAAAATCTAGTGAATCCCAAAAATCATGATTCAAAAAATAATTAACCTTGGAGATTTATAATTTAAATTATGATTCAATACGCTGCTATTACAATGCTACTGGTTATTATGGCTGGTGCTTATTATATGGGACGCAAGCGTTCTCTAGCCCAAATTGGGGGCTTACAACATATGAGAATGCTTCACTCCTTACCAAGCTATTATGGCTCCTTTACAGCTATGTGGGCTATTGTGCCAGCTCTAATCCTATTTGGTGTGTGGCTAGCTGTAGAATATCCACTCATGAATAGTATGCTGATTAGCCAATTACCACAAGAAACTCAAGAATTACCGGCAGATCAGCTTAATTTAGTACTAAACGACATCCGCAATCTTGCTGAAGGCAATATTGCCGCAGAGGCTCCACAACCAGAGATAAAAGATGCTGCTGACTATTATATTCAGCTTAAAAACGCTAGTGGCTTATTTCTATTGATTGCTACTGTTAGTTTAGCTATTGGTGGCTTATATCTAGGATTACAATTCGTATCACCAAAATTGCAAGCTCGAAACCAGGTAGAACGTGGCATTCGCTGGCTGATGATCATCTGCTCTACTATCGCGATCTTCACTACTATAGGTATTGTACTTTCAGTCTTATTCGAAGCTTTACTATTTTTTGAAAAAGTACCAGTTACAGATTTTCTATTTGGGCTACATTGGAGTCCGCAAATTGCGATTCGGGCTGATCAAGCGGGGTCTTCAGGAGCCTTTGGCATAATTCCATTATTCGTTGGTACCGTATTAGTTACCTTTATAGCTATGGTTGTAGCTGTACCTATTGGCTTACTATCAGCCCTATACCTTTCTGAATATGCCAGCAGCAAGGTACGAGCTGTAGCCAAACCAGTCCTAGAAATACTAGCAGGTATTCCCACCGTAGTATTTGGATTCTTTGCAGCTTTAGTGGTAGCCCCAGCGATACGCGACTTTGGTGCTACAATTGGCTTGGATGTAGCCTCTGAAAGTGCTCTAGCAGCGGGACTTGTGGTTGGCATCATGATCATCCCCTTTATATCCTCTCTATCTGATGATGTGATCAATGCTGTTCCCCAGACCATGCGTGATGGCTCTTTGGCCCTAGGTGCTACTCATTCCGAAACGATTAAACGGGTGATTTTTCCTGCAGCCCTATCAGGCATCGTAGGCAGTATTTTATTAGCAGTGTCCAGGGCAATTGGGGAGACTATGATTGTTGTGATGTCAGCAGGTTTGGCCGCTAACCTGACTGCTAATCCGCTTGAGGCTGTTACTACAGTAACTGTGCAAATAGTCACCCTATTAACGGGAGACCAAGAATTTGATAGTGCTAAGACCCTAGCAGCTTTTGCCTTAGGCTTAGTGCTATTTATAGTAACCTTAATACTTAATATCATTGCCCTGCAAGTAGTACGTAGATATCGGGAACAATATGAATAATCCAGCTTCAACAGGACCTAAGACGGTCGATATAGTCAATAAAACTTTAGAAAAACGCTATGCAGCGGAACGTAGGTTTAAGCTTTATGGTCTAACCGCCGTAACCATTGGCATAATCTGTGTTGCTATACTATTTATTAGCATTGTTTTTAAAGGATATACCGCCTTCTGGCAAACGTATTTGCGTTTAGATATCCATTTCTCTGAAGAGATTATTGCACCAGATGGCGAACGTGATGCGGAGACTTTGGCTGAGGCTGAATATCAAGAACTCATTCAGGAATCTATCTTTAAGCTATTTCCTAAAGTCACAGATGATGAAGATCGCAGTAAATTATTAGAAATACCGAGTTCCAGCAGTAGTTTTATCTTACAACGTATGGTATTAAACGATCCTAAATTAATAGGCCAAAAGCGTACGCTATGGATACCCACTTCATCAGATATAGACATGCTAGTTAAAGGCTATATCACACGAGACCTCCCGGAAGCAGATCGTAAGGTTAAGAATCAAACTATTGCTTGGGTTGATCAACTAGTTCAACAAAATCGTATCGAACAACACTTCAACTGGAACTTCTTCACTAAAGGTGACTCCCGAGAACCAGAATTAGCTGGTATTGGTGGTGCGATCACTGGTTCCTTTTATACCCTATTAGTAACGCTAATCTTATCTTTCCCTATAGGTGTCTTAGCCGCTATCTATTTAGAGGAGTTTGCTCCAGTAAATATCTGGACTGATATTATTGAAGTCAATATTAATAATCTTGCTGCTGTGCCATCTGTAGTCTTTGGTCTCTTAGGATTAGGCATGTTTATAAACTTTTTCGGAATGCCACGTTCTGCTCCTGTAGTTGGTGGATTAGTACTGGCATTAGTAACCTTGCCTACGATTATTATCGCCAGTCGCGCTGCCTTAAAATCTATACCACCATCGATTCGAGAAGCCGCTCTTGGCGTAGGGGCCTCAAAGATGCAAGCTATTCTGCATCATGTCATACCTTTAGCCCTTCCAGGTATGCTAACTGGAGCCATCATTGGTATGGCGCGAGCTTTGGGAGAGACCGCACCTTTGCTTATGATTGGGATGGTAGCCTTTATTGTGGATATTCCTCAGGGCATCTTTGACCCTTCCGCTGTATTGCCAGTGCAGATCTTCTTGTGGGCTGATAGTCCTGAACGTGGTTTTGTAGAAAAAACCTCGGCGGCTATTATCGTCTTATTAGCATTTTTGATTCTTATGAATCTTGCGGCAGTAATCTTGCGTAAACGCTTTGAAAGACGTTGGTAGCACCAATATTTATAATTTTAGATTGTGTATCATAACTATATAGGATGTGCAACGTCGAGAATACATTCCCACGTAAAGAGTGGGAACGATAAAGTCCTGCTCTATTTTTTGATTTAAAGTAATATTATATGTAGGATGGGTAGAATAAATATAAACGTTTCACCAATCAAATCTCAAGGTATTAAGACTAAGCTCGTTCCTTGGATTAAGCATTATGTCTGATAGATTTGCAGAAAAATGGATTGAACCGTTTATGGGAAATGGTGTCTTTGCTTTTAATCTAGCTTCCAACCAAGTTCTATTGTGCGATACCAATCCACATTTAATAGCTTTTTATCAAGCCATTGCATCTGGCAATATTACCGCAGGGATTGTTAAGGATAATTTGGAAGCCGATGAGGGTAAACTATTAGAGCAAGGTGAAGAATTACACTATTATAAAATACGGGAACAATTCAATAAAGAACATCAACCGCTCGATTTCTTATTTTTAAATAGAGCAGGCTTTAATGGCATGATTCGGTTTAATCGTGATGGTAAGTTTAATATTCCATTTTGTCATAAACCACAACGCTTTGCTCAAGCCTATATTACCAAAATCACTAATCAATTTTCTTATATTAGTAAATTATTAAAAGTCAAAGATTTTGTCTTTATTTTTGGCCCTTTCACAAACGTCGAGTAAATTTATTTTGTCAACATGGCACCATAATGATTACAGAGCAAACGGGTATATAAAATCCTTGTGGAGCCAATTTAATATCTTAACCAAAGAATATTTTTATCATGTTGGTGCGAGTGAAACCAATCGTAATCCGATGATTGAAGCCATTGTGACTAATTATGAAAATCTCAGATACAAAAACAACAATTATTGTTGCTACAAAACGATGCATAGATGAAACTATCATCCCGATCTAAGCCATAAATAAGTTTAGTAATTATTTAAAATTAGGATAACATATAGTATGAACGCCAGTGCTGGTGAATTAACCGCCGAACCAGAAGACTTTCTAGCAACCAAAAAGACAGTAGAATTAAGCTCATATAAAGTAAATGGTACTGTAGGAGATGTAACTGTCACTAACCCAAGGATGCGTGCTGAACAAGTAAACGTTTGGTATGGCCAAAAACATGCAATCAAAAATGTCAACCTTGACATTGGCCACAATGAAGTCCTATCTATGATAGGTCCATCTGGATGTGGCAAATCTACATTTCTGCGCTGTCTAAACCGCATGAATGACACTATTGCCTCTTGCAAAGTAAATGGTTCCATTAAATTAGATGGCCAAGATATTTACCATCGGGATATGGACCCTGTTGCCTTGAGAGTAAGAGTTGGCATGGTGTTTCAAAAACCCAATCCCTTTCCCAAATCTATCTTTGAAAATGTAGCTTATGGTCCCCGTATTCACGGTCTGGCAACTGATAAAGCAAGTCTTGCAGAATTGGTGGAGAGTAGCTTAAAAAAAGCTGGCCTTTGGGATGAGGTGAAGGATTATTTGCATCAGCCAGGTACGGGACTTTCTGGTGGGCAGCAACAACGTCTCTGTATTGCGCGAGCCATCGCAGTCTCACCTGAGATCATCCTTATGGATGAACCCTGTTCAGCTTTAGATCCTATTGCTACAGCTAAGATTGAAGAGCTAATAGATGAATTAAGGGAAAACTATAGTATCGCCATCGTAACCCATTCTATGCAGCAGGCTGCCCGAGTATCACAGCGTACTGCCTATTTTCATCTGGGTGATCTTGTGGAAGTAGGTGATACTTCGCAAATCTTTACCTCTCCCAAACATCAGCTTACTGAAGATTATATTACAGGTCGTTTTGGTTAATACCACTTTGGAAATATTAGGTTGGGTTGTTGTGGGTTTGACAACCCAACCTATGATTCTAAGTATAGTTTAGAATGGTGTGGCTTGATAACTAAGGAATAATTTCAATCAAAGCTTCTTGCGGAGTAACACTTTCACCTTTTTGGACATAGATCTTAGAGATCTTGCCATCAATACAGGCTTGAATTTCCGTCTCCATCTTCATGGCCTCTATGATTAGTATTGCTTGGCCAGCTTTTACCGTATCACCTTCAGATACTAACACATCGACAATATTCCCAGGCATACTAGTTGTAACATGGCCATCTTTACTGGCTTTAGGACGCTTACTACTAATGGTTTCTTTTACGGCTCCCTGAGTCCCACCTTCTAAAACTATCTCTGATAGGGTTTCTATGATTACTTCCTCTGGAACACCATCTACATTAAGATAAAAATGCCGCTCCATCTGCTCTTTGTGTCCAGCTCCAGTAACTTGGATATGATAACTTTCACCATGTAACAATACTTTAAATTCGGTAGGTGCTTTCTTGCTACCACTAGATTTAGGTAATGGCTCTAACGGTTCTGGCACTAAAGTACCAGCAGCGCGATTCTCTAAAAATTGCCGTCCTATATCAGGAAACATAGCATAAGTTAATACATCCTCTTCTTTTGTGGCCAAAGTCCCTATTTCGGAACGTAAATGTTCCATCTCTGGTTGAATGAGATCCGCAGGACGCACTTCTATAATATCCTGATTACCTACTGCCTCTTGCTGCAAAGTAGGATTTATCTCTGCTGGAGTTTTACCATAGCCTCCTTGTAGATA
This sequence comes from Candidatus Achromatium palustre, assembly GCA_001044195.1. Classification (GTDB taxonomy): domain Bacteria; phylum Pseudomonadota; class Gammaproteobacteria; order Chromatiales; family Chromatiaceae; genus Achromatium; species Achromatium palustre. The sequence continues at coordinate 16,617 of LFCU01000198.1, read as the reverse complement.
GCGTTTGACTTCATTAGTGATGCTTTGATAACGCTTACCAGTTAGGACATTTAATACCGCTTGAGTACCAACGATTTGTGATGTTGGAGTTACTAATGGTGGATAGCCTAGGTCTTTTCGAACTTTGGGGATTTCGTCTAGGACTTGATTAATGCGATCTAGGGCATTTTGTTCTCGCAACTGATGTGATAGATTAGAAATCATACCACCTGGTACTTGATTTACTTGGACACGTGTGTCTATACCAGTATATTCACTCTCAAATTGGTGATACTTTTTGCGTACTGCATAAAAATACATGCCTACTTCTTGAACCTTTACTAAATCTAATCCAGTATCATAGTCAGTATTGCGCAATGCGGCTACTAGACTTTCGGTTGGGGGATGACTCGTGCCCCCAGACCAAGATGAGATGGCTGTATCCAGATGGGTACAGCCATTTTCGATGGCTTTAAGATGGCACATGCTAGAAAGACCAGCTGTAGCATGAGAATGTAAATGTAATGGTAAATCTACAGCATCTTTAATAGCTTTAAATAGATCAGCCGTGATATATGGCGTTAAAAGTCCAGCCATATCTTTAACTACTATGGAATCACAACCCATTTGTGCTAGTTCTTGAGCTTGTTTTACAAACCCTGCGATGGTGTGTACTGGACTCGTAGTATAACAAATTGCGCCTTGGGCATGTTTATTAGCTGCTTTTACGGCTTCAATGGGAAGGCGCATATTGCGCAGGTCATTTAGAGCATCAAAGATACGGAATACATCCATACCATTGGCTGCGACTCGGCTTACAAAAGCTTTGACTACATCATCTGAGTAATGTCTATATCCTAATAGATTTTGGCCACGCAACAGCATTTGTAACTTGGTGTTGGGTAAGGCATCACGTAATTTACTTAAGCGTTCCCAAGGGTCTTCTTTTAGAAATCTTACACAAGCATCAAATGTAGCTCCACCCCAACATTCTAGCGACCAAAAACCAAGAGCATCTAGTTTGTCGCAGATGGGTAACATGTCTTCAGTGCGCATCCGAGTCGCAGTTAATGACTGGTGGGCATCCCTTAAAATAACTTCAGTAATATGAATTTTAGACATAAATTAAAGCTCTCAATTGGTTACAACCCTGCATGGACAGCTACAGCAGCGGCTAATACAGCAGCCACATCTTCGCGGCGGCGATTATTGGAATAATTAATTAAATCGGTGTGGGTATCTACAAAGCTAGTATCAAAACTACCACGCCGAAACATTGGATGTCTTAAGATTTCCATATAGTATGGGATGGTGGTACGAATACCTTCGAGCCTAATATCTTGTAATGCTCTTTCGCCACGGTGTACCGCATCTTCCCAATTCAGTGCCCAGATTATAACTTTAGCTAGCAGTGAATCATAGTATGGAGGTATGGTATAACCTGTATATACAGCAGTATCCACACGTACTCCAGGTCCGCCAGGTCCATAATATCTGGAAATACGTCCAAATGAAGGTAAGAAGTTATTTTTAGGGTCTTCAGCATTAACGCGAAATTGAATTGCAAAACCACGTTTACCTATTTGATCTTGTCGGAACCGTAATGGTAAACCAGCCGCAATTCGAATTTGCTCTTCTACAATATCGACTCCTGTTATAGTTTCGCTGATAGTATGTTCTACTTGAACTCTGGTGTTCATTTCCATGAAATAACAACGTCCCTTTTGATCCATCAAAAATTCTACAGTGCCAGCATTAGTATAGCCTACGGCTTGAGCAGCAATAACTGCTAAACCATTTAGATATTGGCGTGTTGCATCATCTAATTGGGGAGATGGAGCGATCTCTATAAGTTTTTGATTGCGACGTTGAATAGAACAATCACGTTCGTAAAGATGGATAGCATGGCCATGATGATCCACCAGCACTTGCACTTCTAAGTGTCTAGGATTGACAATGCATTTTTCCATAAATACTTCCGCTCTACCAAAGGCTTTAGTGGCTTCAGAGATTACACGTTCGTAATTATTACGCAATTCTGCTGGGGAGTCACAACGCCGAATGCCACGACCACCGCCACCAGAGGTAGCTTTTAGCATTACAGGGTATACTAAATCTTCAGCTATATCGAGTGCTTCATCAAGACTTTTTAGATTTTTCTTGGTTCCTGGGATAACTGGTACCCCGGCTTTTTGCATCGCTATTCGAGCTTCTGTTTTATCTCCCATACGTCGAATAACTTCGGCACTAGGGCCAATAAATACTATACCACGACGCGCACAGGCTTGGGCTAACGCGGGATTTTCTGATAAAAATCCATAGCCTGGATGAATAGCATCACATCCAGTAGCTACAGCTAGGCCGACTATTCTATGTACATTGAGATAGCCAGCCAGTGGATCGGAACCTAAGCTATATGCTTCATCTGCTTTTTTTACATGTAGGGAAAATCGATCCGTATCAGAAAAAATGGCCGCTGAACGAATTCCCATTTCGTCGCAAGCTCGAATTATACGTACTGCAATTTCACCACGATTGGCAATCAAAATTTTACGAAACATTTAGGGGTCTCCATTAGCCATAGGATATTGCGCATCATCACGCCGCCAGATAGCTAATTTAGTATATGATATGCTCTGGCAGTTATAGTATTATTAGTAATTAATATTGCTACTACAATGATTAATTATGATTTTTTTATTAATTTACTCTCCTTTATTGGTTTTTTTATGGTTTTGGGTTCACTTGATTATTGATATTTCGAATAATGGAAAATGTTTATAACATTATCCATTCTGCAAAATTTAAAGTTCAACAAACCATCTTGTAACTTCAACACCACCGTATTTGGTATTTTACTAATTAAATACTTGGATCGTTAGATTTGCCAAGTATATATCTTTTAACACTGCTGCCATACCAACTTCCTATCCCAGTAACGGTCGAAATATTGTTATCATTAAGATGTTGAGCAATAGCAGTCCATGATTCTCCAGTCTTTCGTAACTCGAGAATCTTTCCTATCAACACATCTTGGTCTAAAGTTTTACCTGGTGCCGAAAATTTATGCTGAACAATCAGATTGGTATATTCTCGAATCTTAGCCAGGCGTTGTTGGATTAATTCATCTGGATGGTTTTTCAAAACAGACTCTAGATTTTGTTGATGCTTTAGCAATGTCGTCTTGAGATTTTCTTCTTTGGATTGTTGGGTAGTATCAGTTTTATCCGCTAGGGAGAGGTTAGAATCGTACCTAGTTTCTTTAAAAAGGTGTTCTTGAAATTGATTTGGGGGTTGATTATTAGCGTTTAGACGTGTTTCGATAGCGTCAAAACGTTGATTTATATATTGACCAATACGTTGTTCCATAGTATAAAAACGGTAGTCAGTTTGCTCCAAATATTTTTCAAGTTGAGCAAAAGTCGAGTTTGCATCAGATGCAGTTTGATTATAGACTAAGTCAATGATTTGTTGTTCACACCATGCTCCAAAGTGAACTGATAGCCAATGGGCGAATTTGGTTCCTAGCTTAGGATGTAGCCAAGTACCATTTAGAGTAGGATCACTGCTTTTGTTGTTGATGACTAAATCGTCTTGGTTTATTGTATTGATTTTAGACTGGGTATTTGTACTGTTAATCAATTCTTTAACGTATTTGTGAGTATTGCGATTTTGTAGCCATTGTGCTGGTTCTTTTTCAAAATGTTTTGCAATTGAGGTAGCATTGAGGAAGCCTTTCTTATCAGGGTCCATGAGAAACAAAATTTCTAAGTTTTCACCCTGTGGATCAGTATAAATATAAGATTGTACGTTTTTTAATTGTTTGTCCATTGTTTATTTATAGTTTATCTATGGTTATCTATGGTTATCTATGGTTATCTATGGTTATCTATAGTTATCTATAGTTATCTATAAGTTTTATCTATTAAGTGTTTTTAAACGTTAGTTCAAATATAATTATCAGTTGCTATGTCATAGCTATAATTAATAGCTATAATAGTTTAATAGCTATAATAACTATTTTAAATGATAATTATAATTTAGGTGTTTTATAGATTAATGCAATTTACATAAATGTGCAAAGAGTATTTTAAATTTTTTGTAATTTAATTAGTAAATACTTGATTATTAAAGATATAAAAATTATGATTTAATTGTTCTTAACTGTCATCAATGTTGAATACGTCTACAAGTTATAGAAACGTTATGAGTCATAAAATGTAGGGTGCGCAATGCTCACCCTACAAAACCATCGTTTATTGATGAATTACTACTAATTTCTATTTGTAGCAGATGCGAGGTTTGGCCAAGCGGCTTTAAGATATAACAGCATAGACCAGATAGTTAAAGCAGCAGCTATGCACAACAAGATCCAACCAATATAAAACATTGAACATCCTAAGATGGGATATTTCAATAATAGCAAAAATATGGCAAACATCTGCAATGTAGTCTTGATTTTGCCCATATTAGATACAGCAACTTGAGTTCGCGCCCCTAATTCCGCCATCCATTCTCTTAGAGCTGATACAGTAATTTCACGGCTAATAATTACTAAAGCAGGTATGGCTAAAGACGGTTTAGGTTCTGCTTGAACTAGCAATACTAAGGCTACCGCAACCATTAATTTATCAGCTACTGGATCTAAAAAAGCACCTAAGTGGGTGGTTTGGGACCATTTACGTGCTAGATGACCATCTAGCCAATCGGTTAGTGCTGCTATGGCAAACAATATAGCACATAGCAAACGCGCTTGCTGTAATGGTAAATAAAACGTAATAACAAATATAGGAATTAATAAAACACGACTAAAGGTAAGTATGTTGGGTATGGTCCACATAATGTAAGTATTTATATTTCAGCAATGGCCCTTAATTTAATACGATCAATTTTTCCAAGTTCAGTTTTTGGTATCCTGGGAACTTTAATAAAAATGCGAGGCCGCATTGCACTAAGGATATGGTGATGACACCAGGTTTCAATTTGTTTAGTAGTTGCGGTTCCTACAAATATTGCTACTAGAATTTCGCCCCATGCTACATCAAGGCGGCCACTGATCGCAATATCTGTTATATTAGGACAGTTATCTTGTATTAATTGTTCCACTTGCAATGGATTTACCTTTACACCGCCACTTACAAGTATTTGGTCAGCTCTACCCTGCACCCAAAGCTGGCCTTCAGTATCTACATATCCCAAATCAGCCGTTTCAAACCAACCATCGGCCATTATGCCATGCCCAAATTCTAGTTTGGGATTTGCATATCCAGCCATAAGTGCTGGGCCACGAACTTGAATACGTTTATTTTGTCGGTTAATGCGTACTTGCATTCTAGGTAAAGGTTTCCCAACTAAACTACCAAACCAGTCTGGTTTGGGGTTATGCAAAGTAGCGAATTGGGAACAGGTTTCGGTCATTCCATAACTAATATGTATGGGCCAAGATTGGGCTAAGGCTTGTTGGGCTAATTTAGGATCGAGTGCGGCTCCACCTATTAGAACATATTTTAGACTTGGTGGTGGTATATCCATAACTTCGAGTAAGCCTGCTAGCATTGCTGGTACTAATGAGATATGGGTACAGGCTTGTTGTTTTAATATTGCAGCAAGTGCTGTGCCTTTGGCGTTTTCGGCTATAATGATTGTAGCCCCTGCTTGAACACAACGTTGTATAATAGCTATACCTCCAATATGGTATAAGGGGAGGCATAGTAGCCAGCGATCTTGAGGTTTTAGTTGTATATGTTTTTGTGAGGCTGTGACTGCGGCTTTTATGTTTTGTCCAGTTAGCATCACAGCTTTGGGGCGACCTTCACTCCCGCTGGTAGCAATGATTATTTGTATCTTATGGGTCTCTAAACAGTTTAATTTTAGTAGGTTGGGTTGCCATCTGTTTGGCAACCCAACATTATACAATGTTTTTTCAGCATATAGAGCAGCTATATTAATTACTTTAATAGACTTAATATAATCGGTGCTATTACTATAATCTACAGTATGATTCCTCATATATTCTATAACATGCTCTGCTATATGATCCCCTATTAGATATTGAGCTTTAGTTACGATTAAAAGTTCTGCAATCGTACAATTAAGTAAATTGGGACTTATAATTTGTGTGGTACAACCTATACTGGGAATTGCAAAAATGAGACTAGTTAATAGATGTTTAGAATGACAACATACCGCTACAACAGAACCAGAAGTAATGCCAAGATCAATTAAACGATCCGCAAGTCCACTTACAAAATTTTGCACTTCTCTGTAAGTATAGGTTTTATTTTGATAGTTTAAACACGACAATAAAGGATGGTAAATAGAATGGTGCATCAACCATCCACATGGTGTTTCTGGAAACGAGTATTCCAATTTAACTTTCTTTAAGATTATTTTTCGTCGCGTACTAATCGAACTGCGTAATTATAACTGCCTGCAAAATCATTAATACACCCATATCCAAAATAGACTACCCAAGCTCGATTTGGATTGGAATTATATAAAGATGATGACCAAAATTGCCAGAGAGGTGTGTTGGGAAATACACTAATATCTAAAGTTGGGGCTTGGTAAGTACCATTACGTCCATTCATACCACCACATCCATATTTCCAAGCTTCTTCTTGTGAGGTTCCATTACTACACCATACTAGAGAACGTAGCTCTTCGCAATTGGGTAATCGCCAATCATCATAGCCTGCAAAAGTAGGCCAAGCTTGTTTTTTAGAGCTATGGATACGTTGCCATAGAGTACGGTTTATTTGTTTATTTAAGGCTTGATCCAATGTCATGGTATGGGCATTGCCAGTACAGTTTACTCCAGTCCAAGTTTGGCCTTCGCTACAACGCTTCCACATAATTCCATTTTCTGTATCTGAAACAGTGCCATCCATATTGGTTACATAACGGTTGGGGCGTACAATGACTGGAGGTGGTGCTTTGATTATTTTGGATTGATTGTTTTTTCTAATAGGTATTGGTGTATCTATTTTGATCTCAGAATTAATAGAGGTATTTATGTTACAATCAAAAAGTCTAGATAAGGCAATAAGCATATGCCAGCCAGTATATTGCACACCACTATGTTTAAATTGTACTCTTATGGCTTCATAAGGTATTTTGGCGGTAAAAAATTCCATGGGACGGACTCCCATCAGTACATCCCATGGATTTTTGTTCATCGCTTGATGCAATTTGTTAGGGGTTAAAATCATTGCAGACGATAAAATTGTTCCCCCTAAGGATATTTGTAGCGGTTCTAAATTAGCGCGTAGTTCACGTAATTCATAAATTTCACGCGGTTGAGTTTGGCTTTTATCCTGCACGTTGTACATGGTTGGGGCATATAGTATGCGTTCTGAGATGCGTTCTATTTCGGTTTCAGCAAGCAGATTTTGTTCAAATAGGTTTTCTAGTAGTTGTTCTGGATTGTCTCCATGCCATACGATGCTGATGTTTCTGCAAAAATCGCTAGGGCTATCTATGGCACCAAATAAAGATAGGATAGGTATAATGTCAATCATGATAGTTTCCAATCGAAGATGCGTTATTAAAGATTGCCAGTATTTTTAATTTAAGGGTGGCGACGCAACTTTAAGTTCATGATCATTACATACCAATAAGCCACCACTATCTTGTAGGCTTTTCAATATTTTTTGTTATCCAAACGCTATAGATTATCCTCTAATATTATTTGTTTTATACTAAAGGATTAGTTGATTAAATACCAATCAATAACCAAATTATAGTGATCATATAGCGTGTAGAGGTACAAGATTCCCTATTTAATTTTGGCTTCTTTATAGTTTACATGTTTGCGTACTACTGGGTCGTATTTGCGCATTTCTAGTTTATTGGGGCTATTTTTTTTATTTTTAGTTGTGGTATAGAAGTGACCAGTGTTCGCACTGGATACTAATTTGATCTTGTCGCGTGCGGCTTTAGCCATTGTAAAATATCCTTAATGTTTGTAATTGTTTACTTAAATGTTAGTTTTTAATGTTAGATCTTGAGATTTAAACTTTAGCACCAGTGGCGCGAATTTGTGCTAGTACTACATCAATACCTTGTTTGTCTATAATTCGCATACCAGCAGATGATATTCGCAAGCGTACCCAACGATTTTCGCTAGCTACCCAAAAGCGATGATAATGGAGATTTGGCAAAAAGCGACGTTTGGTCTTGTTATTTGCGTGTGATACGTTATTTCCAGTTCGAGGACGTTTGCCTGTGACTTGGCAGATTTTAGACATGATAATTTCCTTAAAATATTTTGTAAAAGTTCAATTTTGATTATGGCTATAGTATTTTGAGCTTACTAAATTGGTAACCTATTTGTCAATAAGGATCAATAATATTAGTTAATTTATTGTAGCAATTAAAATTTGCATAATTATTAGACATTATTCTAAACCCTAATTATCGCTTTATGTTTATTGAGCTGAACGGAGGTTTCGAATAATGTCTATTATCCAATATTTATGGTATCAAAATATTTAGTTAATATTTTATAGCTTGAATGGGAAGCCCTAGCTTTCCTAAATCGGTAATTACAAAAAAACTACCACGTTTTTCAGCACAACCAGGTTCAAAAACTTCAAAACTAGAATGTTCCACAATGGTCAAAATACCACGAAATAGTTTTCCTAAAAGGTTAGCATTTTCCAAGTGTAATGCTTTGCAATCTAAGATAATTGTAGCACCAGGTAATATTAAATAGTGCCTATCTATCACATCAGGAATAGCCCAAAAATCAGCCTCATGACATGGCTGATTATCAACTAATGTCAAAGCCATTTCCTGAGAAGAATCGGAATTGGTGGATTTAACATTAATAGCATTATGTTTTTGACAAAACTCTTTAAAATCATTAGGTCGCAAGTTTTTTGTCATTTTATTATATACTACTAATATCTCTTTGATCTTTTGTACTCTTTGCAACTCAATAGTAATTGCAGGATCAATAATAGTCGTTGCAGTATCAATAACAGTCGTTGCAGTATCAATAACAGTCGTTGCAGTATCCATACTAGCCACTCCTTGTAGCTGTATCGTATCATCCATCGTATTTGCATTTGGATATCTATAACGCGATGAAGTCTTATTAGTAGGATACGAAGCTGGTTGTTTTAATTTTTGATTTGAAGGTACAACATTTTTGTTCTGATTTGAGGATACAGTATTTCTAGTGGCTTTTAATGGTTTATCAGGTCTAGCCGAACGTTGATTATTTGGTTCTTCTGATTCTGAGGTTTTTTTGTGTGTCTTATCTAATTCTTTTTGCAATTTTTCTAATTTTTGATTTTGTAAATTGCTAGAATGTCTATTATAGATGACCAATAGTATGATTATTCCCAATAAACTTAGACTAATAATACGATCTAACGAGAGCCAAGATTTGTTGTTGATATTAGCAGTAGTTTCCATAGGTTGGGTATGAGTTGCTGCGTTATTTGTTGAAATCAACACTACAGTTATACCCATAAACAATATAATGGCGTATATTTTTATGTATGAGTGTATTAATCTAAATAATTTTTTAATATTCACTTAATTTAGTTACCTTAAATGTTTATCTAATTATCTTGCCAGTTACGAATAGGGTTTAAACGGCGGATTCTGATTGAAGCTTAATCCGCCCTACGATATAACAGACATTATCTGAAACTATTTTCTAGCCCAATAACCATAAAGAGATAATGGGGCGGGATAATATCTTAAGATGGGTATTTTGTAACATTTCATTTAGCAGTTACAAATGCTTTCATTCTAACATTTTCAGTGTATTCAAAATTTTGTTGTGAATCAATGGATGTATACAATATAGATGTACAATAATTAGTTAAGCAAAAGAGAATTTCCGGTCATACCATTAGGCAAGTCTAACCCCATCAAATGCAATACGGTAGGAGCAATGTTTTCTAACGCGCCACCAGTCGCTATACGCCAAGGCTTACAATCTACAATCAAACAGGGTACAGGATAGGTAGTATGTTGCGTATGTGGTGCACCAGTAATTGCATCAATATATTCATCACAATTGCCATGATCCGCCGTAACAATTGCCGTATAGCCATGTCCTACAGCAGCGTCTAAAACTCGTCCTACTTCTTGATCCAAAGTTTCTACAGCCTGGATAATAGCAGAACGTACCGCTGTATGTCCTACCATATCACCATTGGCAAAGTTTACTAAGATAAATGCATATTGTTTGGATTCTATGGCTTGAATTACTGTATTGGCAATCTCATGGGCACTCATCTCTGGTTTTAAATCATAAGTGGCAACTTTAGGAGATGGAATAATGTTTCGATCTTCATAAGGATAAGCCTCCTTACGTCCGCCATTAAAAAAGTAAGTTACATGAGCAAATTTTTCGGTTTCAGCACATCTAAATTGTTTTAATCCTAGCTCAGAAAGATACTTGCCTAGAGTTATAACTGGCTGATCAGGTTCAAAAGCATATGGTAAGTTATATGTTGAATCATATTGAGTCATGCACACAGGCTTTATGGGTTGGTAATCATATCCACGTTCAAAGTTTGGAAAATTTTCTTGAAATATAGCACTTATGAGTTGGCGTGGCCGATCTTTGCGAAAATTAAAAAAGATAATACTATCATTAGGTTTAAGAGGATTATAATCTGATATTACGGTAGGAACAAGAAATTCATCCGTTTGGCCTTGTGCATAAGCCTGTTCAATGGCTTCTGTAGCAGTAATGGCCTGTTTGCCTTGGCCCTTTATAATGGCTAACCAGGCTTTTTCAGTACGCTCCCAACGGTTATCGCGATCCATTGCATAATAGCGGCCTGAGATAGTACCAATGCTACCAGAAGTATTCCCTAAGGCTTGCTGAATTTTAGAAAGAAATTTCAAGGCCATTTGTGGATGTGTATCACGACCATCAGATATCATATGTAATATTGGTTGGATATTAAACTTCTTAGCTAGATCAATGATGGCAATAGCATGGTTGATATGGCTATGAACACCACCATCAGATACTAGACCAATCAGGTGCATTCTACCATTTTGAGTTTGAACCTGTTGCATAGCTTGGCATAATACAGTATTAGTATAGAAACTGCCATCGGCGATTGCGTCATCGATTTTAACCAGATCTTGGCGTACAATATGGCCACAGCCTAAAGTAATATGGCCCACTTCAGAGTTTCCCATTTGTCCAATTGGCAAGCCACTAGCTCTACCTGATGCCTCTATTAATGTATGGCCATTTTTGGAAAAATACTCATCGAATCGTGGTGTTGCCGCTTCAGCTATACCATTGTAACGTTTAGAAGGATTACCCCCAAAACCATCTAAAATAACTAATACAACTGGGCTTCCTGGTAAATTAGATATACTAGATGTGTTTGGTTTGATATTATTAATTTCACTAGTATCTTTAGACATTGCAAATTTATTGTCCTAAACCATCAGTAAAAACTATGCACTCTAAATGCAAGACTTCAAGGATTTGACAACCAATACTTCCCCAAATATCTTACATCTGGTTATATTATCTGGTAAAATAATCAATTTTCGGGAAGGCAATTTCTTATGCTTCCAAAAGCACTTTATACCTGATCATTCCCAAGCTCTACGTGGGAATGCAATTGGTAACGCTTCACGTCACAAAAATTTAAATTGTTCAATACTTTTCCGTCAAAGTGAAGAATGCCTTATATTTAGTTCTACTTTGTTACATTAAACTTAACTTGTTAATTTGCAAAGAATTGATGCAAAGTATTGTTTTCAATAAAATAAAGTCTTATCTTGTAATCTGACAAATTTACGTAGATTGGATTGATGGACTCATCCACAACCACATTTTGAACTACAATCTATAAATCTATAGATTTATAGATCTATAGATCTATTTTAAGATATAGATAGAAAATTAAGATTATTAACTATATGTCCAATATTACAACCACTTTCCCTAATAATCCTCAAGATCATACAGTCGTGATCCTAGGAGCTACCCCCAAAATTGAACGTTATGCCAATATGGCACAGCGCGAACTTATGACTAGAGGCTATCAGGTTATTCCTGTACATCCTAAAATTCAGGAAATAGAGGGTCTAAAAGTCACTAATAGATTATGTGATATTGATAAAACTATCCATACCTTAACTTTATATGTAGGTGCAGCTCGTTCCGAGCTATTAATTGAGGATATTCTAAAATTGCAGCCTTTGAGAGTTATTTTTAATCCAGGCAGTGAGTCTTCGATACTGGAAAGCCATTTACAGCAACAGAATATAGAAACTATACAAGGTTGTACTTTGGTGATGCTACGTACCATGCAATTTTAATAATTATAGTAAATTAACTCTACTTTGTCAGATTACCAAATAACCCCTTTATTTTATTGAAAAACAACAGGTTGCATCACTTATTTATGAATTAATAAGTTAAGTTTTAATATGACAAAGTGTAGAATTAAATATAGAGTAAAATATTATATTTGAGTTATATATATTATAATGTTATCTTATTATGATAAACTACATATTTGGTCATTCTTATCTTTAATTGAATGCAAATTGTAATACATAATTCTAAACCATTACCAGATTAGTAGTGAGATTTGGCATTATAAATATAGCTTAAAAGTAGTAACTTATCAGTAAATGAATAGTAAATGAAAGTAAAGTTTTAGTTTATTAATAAAATCGCAATTAGGATTAAATATGAAAAAATGGTTAATGTCCATTAGTATAATGGTACTTGGTAGCATTGCCCAAGCAACAGATGTTGGGCATCCTGAACAAGAGGCAAAAGCGGACCTAGAAGCTGGTAAGGCTAAAGCTGCGGTATGTGGTGGTTGTCACGGTATGGATGGGAATAGTGCTATTCCTAATTATCCTAGTTTAGCAGGCCAACACCCTAACTATTTAGAAAAACAACTCAAGGAATTTAAAGAAAATAAACGTCAAGATCCTATGATGGTAGGACAAGCCCAAACACTTTCGGATCAAGACATTATTAATGTCTCAGCCTATTTTGCCCAACAAGAGCTAGCACCAGGAGTAGCTAAACCTGAAGCAATAGCACTAGGTGGCAAAATATTTCGCGGTGGCAACCCTGTGACTGGAGTAACAGCTTGTGCTGCTTGTCATGGCCCAGTTGGAATGGGCAATCGGCCAGCTAAATTCCCTAGAATTTCTGGCCAAAAAGCGGCTTACACCATCAAAGCTCTTAAAGATTTTCGTGCTGGAAAACGGAAAAACGATATAAATAGCATGATGCAAGGGGTAACTGCTAATATGACTGATCCAGAGATTGAAGCTGTAGCTGAATATTCAGCTGGTTTAGCAAAAGAATAATTCTAATAGGCATCCTTTTTCCAGGTTACACTTGAAGCATCGTCCCCACGCTTTGCGTGGGAACAATAGCACCTTTTTTTAGCATAATATGGCTAGCTCATAAGCTTTTTACACCCATCATTCTAAGTAATTGTTTCAAATTGGATGCTATTCTTATTAGCTTTTAATATACAAGCATTATCATCCTGCCATTCTCCTAGCACCCAACGTTTTCCTATTATATGGTCTGATTCTGTGCTGGTATCTATAAAAATACCATATTGACCTGGCCTATGAATATGACCATGAATAAATTGTGTTGCCTTAAAACGCTGTATATACTGCCGCACTGTGGCTTGATTTACATCCATAATTTCTAAAGACTTATTCGCAGTAGCAGCATTACTTTGGGTACGGTATTTAGCTGCCTGATACCGTCTAGCAGCTAAACTACGCCATAAAAATAATTGCTTCCAAAAAGGATTGCGAGCAAACCTCCGAAACCTTTGGTAGGCAACATCGTCAGTACATAAAAGATCACCATGCATCAATAAAGTCCTGGTACCATAAAGGTTAATGCTGGTTGGGTCTTGTAGAAATTTACAACCTGTTGCTTTGGCAAAACGTTTGCCTAATAAAAAATCTCTATTGCCAGGCTGAATAAAAACATTAGTACCTGCAAGAGTAGCTGTTTTTAAGGCAGCAATTATTTCTGAATATATTGGTGTATCGTCATCATCTCCAATCCAAGCATCAAATAAATCGCCTAGAATATATAGTCCTGTAACATTTTTAAGCTGCTGCTTTAAAAAGCGGAAGAATAATGTGGTAACTTCGGGACGTTCTGGTGTTAAATGTAAATCGGAAATAAATATAGTGTTCATTTAGTCTAGTGTAATTTAATGTTGTAGGGTGTGCATTGCGCACCCTACGATCTCTATGTTAGCTTAAGTTTTTTGCACATTATGTTAAAACAGTGATTGTACAATATATACATATTGTATTAACATGTAGATAGTTATCAATATTTTTATATACTATATTATTGCTGCTTTTTGGATTACAATTGGCTTTACTGGTACATTTTGATGCCCACCTAGATTCCCAGTAGCAACAGTCTTTATTGCGTTTACCACATCCATTCCTTCAACCACCGCACCAAAGACACAATATCCCCAACCATCTTGGCCTGGATAGTCTAAAAAACCGTTATTCTGAACATTAATAAAAAACTGGGCAGAAGCTGAGTGGGGAGCTGAAGTACGTGCCATGGCAATGCTGCCAAGACTATTTTTGAGACCATTTTTAGCTTCATTATCTATGGGTTCTCTGGTTGGCTTTTGAACCATGTCCGTTGTAAATCCACCACCTTGAATCATAAAATTATTGATTACACGATGAAAAATAGTGCCATCATAATAGCCATCTTTTACGTATTGTTCAAAATTAGTGCAGGTTTTTGGAGCTTTATCAGGATTTAGTTCGATTACAATGCGACCCATACTAGTAATTAATTCAATCATATTGTTATTATACCTTCTGATTTTAGTGAGAGAGAGTTAAAAAACCAATCCGGCGAAAAATATTTTGAATATTTCAGAAAAAGTTTAATATTATAAATTTTTTAACTCAGGCGTTAAACTTGATAATTTTTTATTGCTCTTGAAAGCATAACCCTATATTATAGTAATATCCAGATCTTAACTTAAAAATGGTAAGAAAAATCTTTCTGTTAATATTCCTAAATGACAACTAAGATTAAAAACGGTGAATCATGAAATTACAAGCCCTAACATGGCCATTACGGCTGTGGATAATCTGTTTACTACTGTTTAGTAGTGCTTGTACTAACAACAAAATTTCCACTAAGAACATTGGATCAGATCCAGTAGTAAATAAACCTGCTACTCGACAAACAATCAAGCTTTCAACGCACACGGCTCACACACCAGGTCGTCGCGTGGCGTTGGTTATTGGTAACTCGGCTTATACTGGTATGCCAAAAGATATACCACCTCTCAATAATCCTGTGCATGATGCCGTTGATATTAGCCAAGCCTTAGGAAATTTAGGTTTTAAAGTTACTTTATTGAAAGATGCTACCTTGAATGAAATGGATGATGGTCTTTATCACTTTGGGGGTCAATTACAGCCGAATGATATAGCCTTGATCTACTATGCAGGCCATGGGATACAGGTTAAAGGCGAAAATTATTTGGTGCCAGTGGATGCGTATTTTACTAGGGAAGGGCAAATTGAACGCCAAGCAATTCGAGCAAACTATATATTGGAACAGATTGCTACAGCTAAGACTAAGATAGTGTTTTTAGATGCTTGTCGTAATAACCCATTTTTAAGCCGTGGGATGCGTGGGCGGAAGATGCGTCGCGGTTTAGCCCGTATGAATGCACCAGCAGGTACATTATTGGTCTATTCAACAAATCCTGATAATGTTGCCGAAGATGGAGAAGGCCGGAATGGTACTTTTACTAAACATTTATTACGCTATATCAATACACCAGGGGATATTCAACAGATACTACGCAAAGTACGCAAGCAAGTCAAAAAAGAGACTAGAGGCAGACAAATCCCTTGGGATTCTTCCTCGTTAGAGGATGATCTTTATCTAGCTGGTCCGCCTGTAGTGAAGGATCCGCAGGTTATACAATTACAGACTCAATTAGCTGCGGAACGTTGGCAACGCCAGCAAGCAGAAGCACGTATCAATACGATGCAACAGCAGTTACAGAAAGTTAGGGCTGAGATGAGGCTTAAATTGGCTGCTGTTTCTTTAGATACTGGAGATGATGATAGTGCAAATGAATCACCGCAACGTCAAGCCGCTAAATTTAAAAAGTATCGCCAAGCAGCTATACAGGGAGATGCAGATGCACAATATAAGCTGGGTAAGATGTATGCTAGTGGTCGTGGTGTAACTAAAGATTATAAAAAGGCACTAAAGTGGTTTCGTAAATCGGCTGCTCAAGGAAATGCTGATGGACAAGTTGCTGTTGGTTCTATGTACTATGATGGCCAAGGTGTACTTCAAGATTATAAAGAGGCACTAAAGTGGTTTCGTAAAGCTGCGGTACAGGGAAATGCTTTCGGACAATTTGGTATTGGTGCTATGTACTATGATGGCCGAGGTGTAACTAAAGATTATAAAGAGGCACTAAAGTGGTTTCGTAAAGCTGCGGTACAAGGAAATGCTTTCGGACAATTTTTAATTGGTGCTATGTACTATGATGGCCAAGGTGTAACTAAAGATTATCAAGAGGCACTAAAGTGGTTTCGTAAAGCTGCGGCACAGGGAAATGCTCTCGGACA
>LFCU01000106.1 GCA_001044195.1 Candidatus Achromatium palustre | reverse complement strand
CTTGAAATATGCATGAAAAAATGTGATACATGTGACCATTAGGTTGAACTACCTATACCTACGCATCCTCTCAATATCAAGTTCGTGTTGGCTACGTTCGGCAGCAAGTTCAGCCTCAAAGTCACGTTGTTGGTTGTCCATATAGTGGCCAACAGCACCACCAGCTAAGGCTCCCACGGCTCCTCCTATGAGAGCACCTTTTCCTTCACCTAATGCAGCTCCTGCAGCAGCTCCTGCAACAGCTCCTAATCCAGCTCCAATCTTGGCGCGTTGGTTGGGATCATTGGCGCAACTTGCAAACATAAAAATTGCTAAACTTGCAATTAAGATTTTATTTACTCTGGTCACTTAAATACCTTTTAAAGATTAATTTAACTATAAATACCGCATATTCATAATCTAGAATTTTTTATGCTTAAATGTTTTGGGCCGTGAGGCATCTTGTATCGAGGCTCTAGGTACCACTGGGTCTCCTGCATAGCTATAATAAAATCTAAAATTATGATGGTATGCATTATAAATATTACCATTACTTTATCAAAATTTGTGATTTTTTTTTGTAGTAATTTAAAAATGAGTTATATCAATAACTATAAACATAGTTAACTAAATTTTAAGATATATTTGCAATCCATGTATTTAATTATATTGTAAATTACTAATTTAATGTTCTTATAATACATAACAATCTTATCTTCAATTTCTTATAGTAAAAAATATTTTTAAACATCTCAAAACCTAAAATATTATAGGAAATACTGTATCTTAGCTTTTATGATAAAAAATATTTATAACCTAATATCAAAATTCAGAGTGGCATTTTAATTAAATTAGTTTTAGAATATTTGTTAAACACATTATATAACTTATTATTTTTATTATTTTATACAATAATTAAATTCAAATATTATAAATTATAAAAAATTAAAATTATCACAAAAAACGCTTGCCATAACACTAATAAATTTGTAATACTAAAATATCTAATTCCTTAAGCCTAACCTAAAGGTATATAATATGGACGATACGCTACAACGCCTCTTGGATACAGAACTACGCGCTGAAAAAATTGCTAAAAATGCCGAAAAAGAACTAGATAAAACCATACAGGAAGCTATAGACTCTACTCGTGCCAATATAGAACGGTTTGAAGAAAACCTACCCAACCTACGTGCTTCCCTTGTAGAAAAGGCAGAAAAGCGTGCTGAACAGGGTGTTGCTGATATTAAATTGCGTTATGATAACAAACATACCCAAATACGTAAATTTGCCGAAGAAAGAGGCGATGAAGCGTTAGATGCTGCATTTGCTTTTCTGATTGATCCTGCATCAGACCTAGCCGTTGCCGGGAATTAAGGACAAATCATGGCAACCTTCAGCGGAGATATATATCTTCATACCCGAGTTTCTATGTTTGCGGGACGTTTGTTGACGAACGATCAGATTGAACAATTACCAAAATTCAAATTTGATGACCTGGCCAAAACTTATGGTCTTACGGCCATTCAAGACAATAAAGCCCCTGTAAATTTGCGATTAAAAGCTCTAGAAAACTCTCTAATCAACATTATACTTGATGAACTGGTAATCCTAGTGCGTCCCATGGAAACGGAAGCCCATGAAATGATCATGCAATGGGCGCGTAAATTTGAGCTATTTAATCTTAAAGCTTTAATTCGTGGTAAACTAAGTGGAATTCCTGATGCTGACATTCAGGCTACTCTACACGATTTACCGCCATTATTGGGACTACCCCATCAATCTCTACTACGGGCTGAAAGTGTGCTAGAGTTATTACGCCAATTAGAAAAAAGCCAGTACAGATCCATTGCTAGTAAAGCCCGCCAATCCTACGAAGAACATCAGGAACCATTTCTATTGGATGCTGCTATAGATCAGCTTTATTGTACTGGATTGATCGAACAAGCCCAAAAATTAGCAAGTGCTGATCGTAAAGAAACTACTAAAATAATAGGCTGGTATATAGACCGAATAATTCTACTCTGGTTATTGCGCTATCGTTTTATCTATAATCTTGCTCCCAGTGATGCCTATTATCACCTAGTACATTCACCAGGATATCTGCATAAAAAACAATTATTAGCACTGGTGGAGCTTGAAACCTGGGAAGAAGTTATAAGTGCCTTGCCCAGAAAGATACATCAAGAATTGGTAGACGTAGGCAGTATTGCTGCGGTAGAGCAACGGATAAACGCACTGAATATTCGTAACCTACATAGTGCAGTTGCAAAAAGTTCCTCGGCGATTGCACGAGTACTTGCCTATTTAATGTTACGAGATTTAGATTTCAAACAACTAGTAACAGTGGTGCAAGGTCACCTCTTAAACCTTGATTCCAATTTGGTATATCAAGCATTAGGGCTACAAATTCCAGCTGTTGATTCGGCAGCAACATCCCTGCCAACAGCAGCATAACTAAATACTAAAATACAGATTAAAAATTGAGGTGTAATTCTGGTGTTTGCGCCGACTATTCAGATGCAACATGTGTTGATCCAAGCTCTTACGGAGGATCTACCAAAGATATCTGTGGCTTTAGCAGATGTAGGAATATTTGATCCAGATAAACGCTCTGTAGATGCAGACAAATTTCCGGTCGTACCTGGCGATAAATATAAACAGCTATTTAACCAAGCCAGCTCACGCATGGAAAAAATAGCGGAAATATTAAATTTAGAACCGTTACCTATGGTCAAAAAGGTACGGGTAGTAGAAGAGTCTGAATTAGCACGTATCAATAGCTGGTTAGGTGATATTTGGGCTACAGCATCTTCCTATGAGGAACAATTTCGGCATCTTAAAGATGAAGAAACCTTAATAAATCAGCGTGAAGATTCATTAGAGAATTTTGCTAATCTAAGAGTAGATTTAGGATTATTGCAAGGTGATAAAAAGTTTCTAAATCTCTTTATAGGCACAGTACCACATAACAATGTAGCTCAATTACAAGAAGCCTTGGGTTTAGCACGGCATTTACTATACACCTTTTCGGTAAACAGTAATGCAACCGGAGTGATCATCGCAGGTCCTCGTGATGCAAAGGGTGAACTAACTTCTATATTGCAGGCTGCCGAATTTCGGGCATTACCTGTACCTCCTGATCTACGGAGTCATCCAGAAAATATTCGTCAAGAGATTTCTGATCAACGTGCGGCTTTGGTTTTAAAACGGCAAAAAGTTAATCAGCAATTGCAAAACTGGGGAAACTCTTTACATAAAGAACTAGAGGATGCACAACGCTCTTTAGTATTAGCAGAACCTTATGTTCGTCTTGATGTTGCCATGCGCAGTGCTGGTAGTCTCAGTGCCGTTACTGGTTGGGTGCCTAAGAAAGAGTTGCCTAAATTAGAAACCACGCTGAATGAACAACTAACCGCACCTTTTATACTGACAACTCGTTCTCCTAAACATGATGAACGCACCTCTGTTCCTACAGTAATGCAACGTAGTAAGTTTTTTGCAGCATTCCAAGATTTAATTTGTCAATATGGTGTCCCACGTTATGGAGAAATAGATCCCACGCCAATCTTTGCACTAACCTTTATTTTAATGTTTGGGGTGATGTTTGGAGATGTAGGCCAAGGTGCTATTTTTGCCCTGTTAGGTGGTTTTATCTGGTGGAAAAAACCCAAACTTAAATCCATTGGTCAATTTATTACCTATATTGGCATCTCTTCAGTAATATTTGGGTTCTTATTTGGCAGTATATTTTGTTTCGAGACGATTATTCCGCATTTATGGGTTTCTCCAATGCACAGTATAGATTATATGCTCATGGCAGCACTTGTCTTTGGAATGGTATTTGTGGTTGTTATGAGCCTAATCTCGATCTATAACCATATAGCGATGAATGAACCCTTAGAGGCATTGTTTGGGCATCATGGAGTAGCTAGTTTAGTGTTCTACCTTGCCGCTGCTGCAGGTTTGTATTCGATAGCAACCACAGGAGAGTTTGGTCTTATACCAACGATTTTACTTATTGGATCCTTTACCACTATATTTGCTTATAGTTGGTATGAAATGCATGATGCCGGATTTGATGAGAAATTCTTGGTAGGCACCATTGGTGGTTTAGAAATTGCGATGGGTTATGTTTCCAATACCTTATCTTTTTTAAGGGTCGCAGCCTTTAGTTTGAATCATGCCGCACTTGCTGGAGCAATTTTTGCGATTGCCGATGCAACTGGTAGTAGCGGTTATTGGCCTTCTATCATAATAGGAAATATCTTTATCATAGTATTGGAAGGTGGTATTGTGCTGATTCAGACAATGCGACTTGAGTATTATGAAGGTTTTTCCCGTTACTATTTTGGGGATGGTAAGGAATATGTCCCTATAAAATTAAGGACTGCTACTGAAAGTTAAAGATGACTGTGCGATTACGCTTCGCTAATCGCACCCACAGCAGTCACACCTTAAAATTTTTAATCATGGTTATCATGTTAATCAGGAAAATCATGGTTCAAAAACCTAAAGTTATGATATTGTGCAGTACTAGATTAAATAGCTTGAAAATAATTAATAACAATTTGTTTTTAATCCGTTGTAAAAACCTAGAAGAGGAGTCTGTTGTATGTACTCGTTGATTGTTACTGCTGCATCTATGGTAGCTATTGCTACTATTGGTTTTGGTTTGGCTTATGATCTTAGCCCAGCATTTAGAAGAGGTGACTATCTTAAATGGTTCACTCCTAACTCAATGATTATGGCAAATCTGGTCTTATTCGTAGGTGGTGTGGTAGCCATGATGGCTTTTGGTATTCCAGAAGCTATAGCATCAGCCGCAGCAGCACCAGAAGTTGGTGATTTAACTCATAGAGGAGCATCTGTTGGCTTAGGTTTAGAGATATTAGCTATTGCAGTTCCTACTGCTGTGGGAAGTGTTGCCGCTGGTGTTGCTGTAAGTAAGATTGGTTCGGCAGGTCTTGCTGTGTTAGCAGAAAAACCAGAAGTTTTTGGTAAGACCATCATTTACATGGGTCTAGCTGAAGGTATTGCTATTTACGGCTTGGTAATAAGCATTCTAATGTTAGGCAAGATCTAAATCTTAAACTAGCAAAGTAAACTAGCATATTTTATACTTAACAATATATCCAATATACTTAAAACTATAAACTATACAGAATATAGATTATATAATGAACATCTAATCTGAAATAGATTTCCTTATCAGATATAGCTGTTGATTAGTACACCTAAGTATTCGTTATATTCGCTTAAACATCGCTGCCTTAATTCTGCGTAAAATATCTAAGGTAGCGATGTACGCGATTATGCTACACCATATAGGTGTCCAAAACTAAAATGGTACAAACATCCGAACATAACTCTCGTACCCGCCTCATCTTTATGGGAGAAGCCCAGCTTGCTGACGGTTTTAGCCTCATAGGTTTTGAAACCTGGCCAGATCCCAGCTTTGATGAAGTAGAAAAATTCGTGCGAGACCTTATTGTACGCCGCCAAAATGTTTTTTTAGTGGTAGACCGCCGCATTGCTAATGCAGAACTTCCTTCTATCATGAGAATTAGAAAGGAAGGTGGACACATAGTTGTGACCCCAGTACCACCTCTTAACACACCAGATACTTTTCATATGCAGATTGATGATCGGTTGCAAGCTATCTTCGCAGCGACTGGAACTCAATCTCATTCACAGAGTTGACTATGAATCAAGTAGAAGATCTCGAAGCCGCGATTGTACAACGGGCCGAGAAGCTTGCCTCTGAATACAAAGAACGCGCCGAACGCAGAAAAGCAAGCATTCTTAAAGAAGCGGCTGAAGAATTACGGTTACGTGAAGAACAAGAAAATATAGCTGTTAAAGCGTATGCTGATCTTGTGTATCTACGCAAGATACAGGCCAGTGAACTTAAATTACAGGCCCACATGGATCACCTGCGCTGGGGCTTAGTGCAAGAAACTGTGCATCGTCTTGACCAACGTATGCAGGCTTTTGCTGACAATGAAGCTGAATATTTGCAAACCTTAAAAGGCTATTTGACCCAAGGTGCTGAAAATATTGAAAGCGATGATCTCATTGTTACCGTGAATCATCGCGATCATCAACGCTTGGTAAATCAATGGCAAGATTTTGCAGCAACAGCAGCCGCCGGAAAAAATGTAATATTATCTAACGATCCAGTAAATACCTTAGGAGGAATGCTAATCAGCAGCCAAGATGGCAAGATACGTTTAGATAATACCTTTGAAGGACGCAAAGACCGTCTACGTTTCAAACTGCATCAAATCATTGTAAAACGGCTAATCCCAGCCACGATGGACAGCGGCGAGATGTAAATCCATAATGATCTACATACCATATCGTCCCTTTTACATTGCTTTATTTATACCGCATTCCATCCATGAGCCATTAGCATGACTGACACTAATACTAATACAGACAATTCCAATCTAACTGGAACGATTATAGATATCAATGGCCCAATCGTAACTGTACACATGCCTGGAGTCCGTAGTGGTGCCCAGGTACGTATTGGTAACGTTGGCCTATACGGCGAAGTAATTGCCCTAAAGGGTGAACGCGCCATTGTACAAGCTTATGAATCTACAGATGGTATTTGTCCTGGCGAGGCGGCTGAAGACTTAGGCTGGCCTCTATCTGTAGAACTAGGCCCGGGGATGATGGGGCAGATCTTTGACGGTGTGCAAAGACCTCTGGAAAATATCTTTGCCCAAGCCGGGGATAGGATTCCCTTAGGACTTAATATTGTAGCCCTAGATCGTGAAAAAGCCTGGCCATTTGTCCCCAGCGACAAGCATGAACCAGGCAAAGAGATTGCCTCTGGTGCTATCCTAGGAACCGTACAAGAGACCCAAACCGTATTACATAAGGTCATGGTACCACCTGGGATCTCTGGTGAACTATTAGAAATAGCTCCCATTGGCGAATACAAACTAGATGACTGCATTGCTCGTGTCAAAGCCAAAGATGGCCAAGTACACAAACTAAAACTCTACCATCGTTGGTCAGTACGCCGTCCTAGACCATTTACTTCCCGTGATGACGGTGTAGCTCCTCTAATTACCGGCCAAAGAGTATTAGATACCTTCTTTCCAGTACTAAAAGGCGGCAAATCTGCAGTACCAGGACCATTTGGAGCTGGTAAAACCGTAGTCCAACAACAAATCGCCCGTTGGGCCAATGCTGACATCGTAATCTATGTAGGATGCGGCGAACGTGGTAACGAACTAGTAGACGTATTAGAGACCTTCCCAGAAATGACCGATCCTTATACAGGACGGAAACTCATGGAACGTACTCTATTAGTAGCTAATACCTCTAATATGCCTGTAGTAGCTCGTGAAGCCTCCGTCTATGTGGGCATGACCATGGCTGAATATTATAGAGACATGGGCTATGACGTAGTAATGCTTGCAGACTCTACCAGTCGTTGGGCTGAAGCTCTACGTGAAGTATCAGGTCGTCTTGGCCAGATGCCTGTAGAGGAGGGCTATCCTGCCTATCTAGCATCTCGTCTTGCTGCTATATATGAGCGTGCTGGACGTATCAACACTCTAGGTGGCGATAAAGGCTCAGTAACCCTAATTGGTGCTGTATCCCCTCCAGGTGGTGACTTCTCAGAACCAGTTACCAGCCATACCAAAGATATCATCGACACCTTTTGGGCCTTATCTAAAGAATTGGCCGATGCTCGCCACTATCCTTCTGTAGATTGGGTAGGTAGCTTCTCAGATCACGTAGAAACAGCCGCTAAATGGTGGTCTCAAGATATCAATAAGACCTGGCAAGCCAGACGTGCCGAAGCCTTAAGCCTGTTATCACGTGATGCTGAACTATCCCGTATCGTAAACCTAGTAGGTCCAGAAGCCCTTTCTAGTCCGCAACGTTGGGTCTTAGAAGGTGCAGCTCTAATCAAAGAAGCTGTATTACAACAAAATGCTATGGACTCAATAGATACCTTCTGTTCTCCAGCCAAACAATTTGAATTACTAGACCTAGTATTAACTATTTACGATCTAGGAGCGGAAATGGTAGAACTTAATGTACCAATTCAAGAACTCCAAGAACTACCCCTGCTAGGCCAAGCCCGACGCTTAAAATCCTCCTACAGCAGTGAACAGATGGATAGATTTAAAGAGTTTCGTGGTGAGATTGACAAAGTATTCAACAGTATCCGTCTGGAATATGCCAAACAAGGAGAGGCCGCCTAAATGAGCGCGAAAGAATATTGTACCGCGTCCGCTGCTCGTGGTGGACTACTAGTAGTTAGTAATGTACCAGGCGTTGCTTTTGGTGACCGGGTGCAAATCCGTGACGATGCAGGAAATAATCGTAACGGCCAGGTTATTCGGTGCTCCAATGAAGAAGTACTAATCCAGGTCTATGAAGGTACTGATGATATTAACCTTGAATCTACCTGGATCCGATTCTTAGATGAACCATTACAGATTGCATTATCACCAGAGATCTTAGGTCGTATCTTTAACGGTATTGGAGAGCCTAAAGATAATAGACCCCCTATTGTGTCTAGTGTACTACGTCCAGTAGGTGCAGGAGCTATCAATCCCGCAGCCCGTACCTATCCCAAAGAGTTTATCCAAACTGGAGTCTCTACTATAGATGGACTAAACTCCCTGGTACGGGGCCAAAAGTTGCCTATCTTCTCAGGTTCAGGCTTGCCTCATAACAGATTAGCCGCCCAAATCGTACGCCAAGCTAAACTAGTTGACCAAGAATCCAGCTTCTCTGTAGTCTTTGCGGCAATGGGTGTCTCCAACACAGACGCTAAATTCTTTGAGGATGCCTTTGCCGATTCTGGAGTGCTAGGCAATGTGGTCATGTTTGTAAACCTAGCAGACGATCCACCTATTGAACGTCTAGCCTTGCCTCGTGTTGCCCTAACAGCGGCTGAATATCTAGCATTTGACTTGGATCGTCACGTCCTAGTAGTAATGACAGACCTAACCTACTATGCTGAAGCCTTGCGCGAAGTAGCAACAGCCAAGGGAGATGTCCCATCTCGTAAAGGTTATCCTGGTTATCTATACTCAGATTTGGCAGAGATCTATGAGCGTTGCGGTCGTATCAAAGGTCGTACTGGTTCTATTACTCTAGTACCAGTAGTAAGTATGCCCTCAGATGATATTACCCATCCAATACCAGACTTAACTGGTTATATCACCGAAGGCCAGATCGTACTAAATAGAGAGCTACACAGCCAAGGCATCTATCCACCAGTACACGTATCCTCTTCTCTTTCCCGTCTTATGAAAGACGGAATCGGCAAAGACGATACTAGAGATGATCATCCACACGTAGCCAGTCAGCTCTTTGCCCTCTATGCACGTGCCTTAGAGACTCGTAACCTAGCCTCTATCATTGGTGCAGATGAACTATCAGAACGGGATCGTAGGTATCTACAATTTGCCGATGCTTTTGATTCCCGCTTTGTAGGGCAAAAAGAAACGGAAGATCGTTCCATTATCGACACCCTGGATCTGTCTTGGGAATTATTATCCATGTTCCCCAAAGATGCCCTAAGTAGGGTGAGCGAAACTGAAATAGCTAAGTATTACAACCCTGCTGAGTAGCCATGTCCCAACAACTCATCAAGGTTCCACCGACTAAAAACACCCTGCTAAAACTCAAAAAGCAGGTAGTGTTCCTAGAAGAAGGTCACGATCTACTAGAGCGTAAGCGCGATTTGCTTACGCGCCTGGTATATGAGCGGGTAGGAGCATATCGCAAACTCCGTGATGAAACTCGGGATGCCATGAAGGAGGCATATAAATGGCTCTCCATCTCCATCCTCAAGCAAGGTAACCGCTCGTTACGCCAGGCTGCATTTGGCACTGTGCCAATGTTAAGCGTCTCTATTCTCCCAAAACGTAGCTTAGGCGTAGAGTATCCATCTATCACCAGCGAACGCCTGCCTCTTAAACCCGTAGGTCTTTTAGGCACTGACGTAAGCTTTGACCGCACTAGGGAAAAGATGGCAGATGCCGTAGCCATGCTAGCGCGTCTTGGTGAACTAGAAATGGCCCTAAATCGTCTAATGGAGGAACAACGTAAAGCCCAAAAACGGGTAAATGCCCTAAAATACAACATCATTCCCCGGTACCGTCGTACCATCCGCTTTATCCGCGCCGCTTTAGAAGAAGAGGAACGCAACACCCTCTTCCAAATCAAAATCCTCCGCGAACAAAGCGAAGCCTAAAAGTTTAACCGTGTGCGATTACAATTCCTAATCGCACCTATAAACCTAATTAAACCAAGGGTAACTTATGGATACATTACCAGTTATGAAGTCCCTTACCATGTCTTCCCGTGAAATTGCTGAATTGACTGGAAAACGGCATAGTGATGTATTACGAGACATCAAAAATATGTTATTGCAAGTGCATGATTTACAAGATAACGCAAATCTGCGTTATGAGCAAATTCAAGGAGTTAAGGTAGAATACGACGAACATACAAAACGCATATCTTTGATCAGTTTAGACAAGAACCACACACTAACATTACTGACTGGATATGAAGCCAAAGCAAGATTCAAAGTTATTAAACGCTGGCAGGAACTTGAAGACCAAATAGCATCTCAAGCTAATAAACTTACTAACGCTCTTACTTGGGAACAACAACGTCAAGCAGGTAAAAAAGTAAGGGCCAATTTTACTGGTACGCTTAAAGATCATGGGGTAAAAGGCTTTGGCTTTGCTCAATGCACCAACGGCATTTATCGCCCACTATTTGGTGGCACAGCCTCTCAACTAAAGCAAGAACGAGGCTTAGAGGAAAAAGACTCCTTACGTGATGATATGAGTGGCGAAGAATTAATCGCCTCTGCATTTGCCGAAATAGTCGCTAGCCAACGCCTAGATGCTAATGAAGACCAAGGCAATTCCCGCTGCTATAAAACCTGCAAAGCATCTGGAAAAGATGTTGGTGGATTGTTGGTTAAAAAACTGAATTAAAATAATGATGAATTGCGCTTTTGCTACCCATCCTACCGTGCTTTATTAGGAAGAGGAACAAATGCTTGACAATTTAATCAAGTGCGATTACACTACGCTAATCGCACCAAAAATCCTAACTAAACTAAAGGCAACTTATGGATACACTACCAGTTATAAAGTCTCTTACCATGTCTTCCCGTGAAATTGCTAAATTGACGGGAAAACGACATGACCATGTACTGCGTGATATTCGCGTCATGATAGAACAGCTTTCAGCCGCCCCAAATTTGGGTTGGCATTGTAAATTAGATACTTATCTCGATGAGCAAGGTAAAAAACGTAATCAATACCAGCTTGATAAAGATACCACTTTAACGTTGATATCTGGTTATGATGCCGTTCTTCGTTTCAAAATCGTCAAACGTTGGGGGGAACTAGAGGAACAAGCAGCATCTCAAGCTAATAAAATTACCGAAGCTCTAACCTGGGAACAAAAACGCCAAGCAGGTAAAGAAGTAAGGGCTAATTTTACTGGTACGCTTAAAGATCATGGAGTAAAAGGTTTTGGCTTTGCCCAATGCACCAATGGCATTTATCGACCATTATTTGGTGGCACAGCCTCTCAACTAAAGCAAGAACGAGGCTTAGAGGAAAAAGACTCCTTACGTGATGGCATGAGCGGCGAAGAATTAATCGCCTCTGCCTTTGCGGAAATAGTTGCCAGCCAGCACCTAGATGCTAATGAAGACCAAGGCAATTCCCGCTGCTATAAAACCTGCAAAGCATCTGGACAAGATGTTGGCGGATTGTTGGTTAAAAAACTGAATTAGCACCAAATTTATTCTAAATCATTCATTAAACAAATTGGTTTTCATCAAATGGTGCAATGCCCGTTGGTTATTGCACCCTACCGTGCTAATCGCACCTATGCTTCTTTGGTACTATTACGGTATTCCTTAATATTAAAAGAAATACGTGTAACAACACGTTATGTAGATTTTATTTTAATAGATGAGCATCGACTTACTACCTGATTTGATTAAAAATAATTATGAAATTCACGAATGGAAACATGCGTGTGCGATACTTGCACAAGATTTTCCAAACGAATGGAACGATATAATTTCTGTACTTACTGAGTTTCGGTTATACAAAAGTTGGATTACTAATCCAGGAGGCAGAAAATCAAGGGTTTCTGGTTATATAGATGAATATTTATATAATCGTGGTTGGATTGAGAAAGAATTTAAAACGCAAATTTTAGTTGATGAGCACCAAAGAAATACGCCTACACACAAAATTGATTGCTTCAAAAACCGAATAGCATTAGAAATTGAATGGAACAATAAAGATCCTTTCTATGATCGAGATTTGAATAATTTTCGTATTCTTTTTGATCTACGAGCCATTAGTGTTGGAGTGATTATTACCAGACGTGATGAATTACAAGATATTTTTAATGAATTAGGTAGAGGATCTTCCTATGGAGCTTCTACGACACACATGAGCAAATTGATTCCAAGGATCGAAGGTGGTGGTGGAGCAGGATGTCCAATTCTTGTGTTTGGCATATCTAAATCGCTATATGTGAAGGATGAAAAATGAACATTGCCCCTGCTGATGATCTATTACAAGCTGTAGGAGAACGCAAATTTGCTACTGTTTTGGCTGATCCACCTTGGCAATTTCAAAATCGTACTGGCAAAATGGCTCCTGAACATAAACGATTATCTCGTTATCCGACAATGTCATTATCAGAAATTACAGAATTACCAGTTAAATCAATTGTCTCAGATGTTGCTCACCTGTATTTATGGGTTCCCAATGCACTTTTAGCTGAAGGGATGCAGGTTATGGATAACTGGGGCTTTACCTATAAAACGAATATAGTTTGGTATAAAGTACGAAAAGATGGCGGTCCAGACCGGAGAGGTGTAGGATTTTATTTTAGAAATGTAACAGAAATAATTTTATTCGGGATCAAAGGTAAAAATGCCAGAACATTACCACCTGGAAGGAGCCAAGAAAATATAATTATTACTCAAAAAAGGGAACATAGCCGAAAACCAGATGAACAGTATAAATTAATAGAAAGCTGTAGTTGGGAACCAAGAATTGAACTATTTGCCCGTGGTTCCCGTAAAGGTTGGTTTGTCTGGGGTAATCAAGCTGAAGAATATTCTCCAGATTGGGAAACCTATGTCAATCATTCGCAAGCGAACACTGTTCCTGTTAAACAAGGTAAATTGCTGTTTTAGCAGCGTAGGTTGGATTGGTGGCTTTATCACCAACCCGACATTTCTCTTCAATTTATGATTTATTGCATTTGGATATGCTATAATTTTGAGGGCCGTAGGACGGGAGCATCCCGCCTTTTTAAAGCTATAATATAGCATAAATGATACGAATTTTTTATGGTGGTATTCTCCCATCTTACCATACTGAGCTTAAGAAAGGTATGTATTTTACAGCTATTATTGAACATTGTAGAGATACTGATTTATATGTAGGTTATATCCCAGGTTTTGCAGGAGCACATTCACAAGGAGAAACCTTAGACGAGCTTAATAAAAACTTGCGTGAAGTTATAGGGATGTTGCTCGAAGATGGAGAACCTGTTTTGGAAACTGAGTTTGTCGGGACTCAACAAATAGCGATTGTTTAATGCCACATATACCTGTATTAAAACCTCAAGAAGTTGTTCGTATACTTGAAATATTAGGGTTCCAAGAAGCAGCGTAGGTTGGGTTGGCGGCCTTATCGCCAACCCAACATTTCTCTTCAATTTATAATTTATTGCATTTGGATATGCTATAATTTTAATTCATAATATATGGACTGTTTGATTGGCAAACAAATGATAATCCAATCTAAGGCTGATATTTAACCTCGTGCGATTACACTATGCTAATTACACCTAAATCAAAAGCAACTTATGGATACACTACCAGTTATGAAGTCCCTTACCATGTCATCCCGTGAAATTGCTGAATTGACAGGTAAGCAACATAAAAATGTGCTACGTGACATTGATAATATGTTAGATTCGACCGGCTCAAAATTGAGCCGGTACGTAAGATCAACAACTTACGTTGACAATAAAGGCGAAACACGTCGCCAATACGAATTAGATTTTCGCGCTACTATGCTAGTTATTTCTGGTTATAATTACGATTTACGGTTACGAATCATTGATCGTTGGCAGGAACTTGAAGAACAAGCAGCATCTCAAGCTAATAAGGATTCAGGATTTTTTAGTTTGTGCATTTGCCAATAACGTATTGGAATTTAATG
>LFCU01000213.1 GCA_001044195.1 Candidatus Achromatium palustre | reverse complement strand
AGCACCCTAAATACCTACCTTAAAAAACGCTGCCGCGATATCCAACCGATAAAATTAGACCGTACCACCATCAAAAAATTAGGCTCTAAAGCTGTGCAAATGAATGCCTATACCGTCCAAGATGTAGGGACAATTGTTTTAGGCATGAAAAGTGAGGTAGGAGAACAGCTCAAAACGCAGATGTTTGGTCAAGCGGGAACCGTAGCTAATATTGAAACCACCAGTGAAATCGAATGGTGGCAAAAATTAAAAGCATCCTGCGTTGATCTTAGCCTCTTCCATCATTATCATATAGACAAATCCCGCATTGAAGTAGATTTTTATCTCCACGAACTAGAACTAATCCTAGAATGCAACGGCTATGACGGCCATGCCAGCTATGATCCGATTGCTGAAAAGAAACGTGAACAGCTATTTAAAAACTACCGCGTCATCCGCTTTCATCATCAAATCGATGTTGCCACCCTATTTCGAGCTATATTACAAGTCAAAAAAGGTGAAATCATGCGGCTGTACCCTGTATAATAAATCTAGTACGCATTGTGCACCCTACTAGATCAATTCAGAGGATATTTATATGAGAAAAGCCCTACATTACGGAAAATTAGAAATTGTGCCTGAAAAACCATGTGATGCCTATGTACTAGATGATGACATGGCAGTATTCAGTGAACGTGGTGCTGCAAACTTTTTAGGCGTAGACCATATGCACCTGGTACGAATGCGGCAACGTGGCATACCTAAAATCTTAACCCAATTTATGCCGCCAGATTTTAAAATAGAGACCATTCAAGCTGAAGTAACAGCAACCAACAGTCCCTATAAAGACCGCATAATTGTTGCCTACCCAGTGCCAACTGTAGAAAATATTATGTTTGCCTACGTCATGGCCTTTGGCAATCAAGTATTGCGCAAAAACCAACGGCACATTGGTGAATATAACGTCATCATGATGACAACACTCAGCAGTGCAGCCCTAGAAGCGACTATCAAAGAGTCCTGCCAGTTACCAGTCAATATCCAAGCTACCACGCGCCAACATTACCAGGATATTGTCACCCTGATGCAAGAATCTGGCTTACAATGTTCAGTAAGCAAAGACATTGCCCTCAAGACTGATATTACTAACTTTCTACAATGTCCAGTTAGTACCCTCAACACTTATCTAAATAGACACTTGCATGATATCAAACCGATTAAGCTGGATCGGGATACCATTCGCAGTTTAGGTTCCAAGGCTTCGCGGCTCTATGGTTATACCGTACAGGATGTAGGCACTATAACCTTGGAAATGAATAGTCTCGTAGGCATTACGCTCAAAGAAAAGCTGTTTGGCCAGACCACCTCATTAGCCCCCATTACCGCGCCAGGTGCAACCAATTTTGCTGAAGTCTTTACCAAACTCTTTGCGGATAGCACCTTGCATACTAATTATAAAATGGGCGATATCATTATAGATTATTATGTACCGGAATTTAATCTGGTTTTGTATTGTACTGATTGCAATATGCAGCGTCCTGTTATCCCGTACACTAAATTACAACAACTATTTCCTACCCAGCATATTGTGCAATTCCAGCAACATAACGATATTACCCAAGTCTTTAACGCTATCCTCAAAACACAAGTAAATCCTGAATTGTCAACCGTTATTCCAGAACCACAAGCTATATATTATGGAACTGCTGAAATCGTGCCTGGACTTATCTGTGACTGCTATGTTTTGGATAATGGCAGGGCTGTATTAAGTGAACGTGGTGCAGCAGATTTATTAGGGATGGAATTATCTCCTTTTCAGAGCATGACACTTAACTCCCTTCCTTATGAACTTAAGTCCTTCTTAGATAAGGATTTTAGCATGGAGACAAACTTAGCCAATGTAACTGCAAAAAATTCTCCTTATGTAGGAAGAAAGATTAGAGTTTACAATGCATTAGACATAATAAAACTTATGCGAGCTTATGCTGTCGCCTTGACCCGAAATGCCCTAAAGGAGACACAAATGCATATTGGCTATAAATCTATAATTAATATACGCTTTTTAACCCATGCTGATATAGAAATCATAATTCGCGAAGCCTGCGGATTGCCGGTAAGCATTGCCAAGACAATAGAAAAAACTCGACCAAATATTGTCACATTAATGCAAAACTTAGGACTTAACTGTATAGAAAACTCAACAATGGTGCTAAAAAAAGACATTGTTGCATTTATGCATGTGCCTCTTAGCACCCTAAATACCTACCTTAAAAAACGCTGCCGCGATATCCAACCGATAAAATTAGACCGTACCACCATCAAAAAATTAGGCTCTAAAGCTGTGCAAATGAATGCCTATACCGTCCAAGATGTAGGGACAATTGTTTTAGGCATGAAAAGTGAGGTAGGAGAACAGCTCAAAACGCAGATGTTTGGTCAAGCGGGAACCATAGCTAATATTGAAACCACCAGCGAAATCGAATGGTGGCAAAAATTAAAAGCATCCTGCGTTGATCTTAGCCTCTTCCATCATTATCATATAGACAAATCCCGCATTGAAGTAGATTTTTATCTCCACGAACTAGAACTAATCCTAGAATGCAACGGCTATGACGGCCATGCCAGCTATGATCCGATTGCTGAAAAGAAACGCGAACAGCTATTTAAAAACTACCGCGTCATCCGCTTTCATCATCAAATCGATGTCGCCACCCTATTTCGAGCTATATTAAAAGTCAAAAAAGGTGAAATCATTAGGCTGTACCCTGCATAATACAGCCAAGCACCACACACCTTCAATGCAAAAGGTGCGCAGTGCGCACCCTACTAGCTACATTGCATACTAATTATAAGATCGGCCAGATCAATGTAGATTA
>LFCU01000208.1 GCA_001044195.1 Candidatus Achromatium palustre | reverse complement strand
TAATAAAAATTGTTTTTAAATAACATAATGTTAGTTGATGAATTAGACTGAACCAGTGCCGATTTAAGATTATTATGGCTAAACATCCAAACAAGCATATACAAAAAGCAGTTGAGTATGCGGAAACTCATGGATGGAGACTTATTAAAGCAGGTGGCCATACTCATGTATGGGGTAAGCTTTTATGTCCACTTAAGTCTCGTAATGGTTGCTTTTTTAATATTCATTCAACACCACAAAATCCAGAACTTCATGCAGTTCGAATACAGCGTGTTGTTGACAATTGTAACCATTGACTTAAAGGTATTCCAAAATGAAGCTATACAAATTTACTTTAATCCTGCCAGATATTGATGATGCAACTGTAGATGCAATTTATGGGCAATACCATGATATTAGTATTGGTAAATCACATGGTATAATGTATGCTGCTTTTGATCGAGAAGCACTATCTCTTGAAGTAGCTCTTCATTCTGCTATATTGAATTTACAAAAATGGAAAATTACTCCTTTACGGATTGAGATGGATATACCAGAGGTAGCTTTAGCATCATAAAAAAGGTAGTGTCCCAATAGACATTATCCGAAACCCGTGATTCCTGCGAAAGCAGGAATCTATACCTTAATAATTATCGCATGTTTGCTAAACTGGTAAAGGGTTTCGGATAATGTCTAATTTATAGATTGATTATATTCCAAACATTCCTTGTCAATAGACATTATCCGAACCCCGTCATTCCTGCGCAAGCAGGAATCTATACCTTAATAATTGCCTTATGTGAGTTAAGATGGGAGGAGGTTTCGGATAATGTCTAATACTGGTGCGAATATCCTATTCCAAATTAAATAAAGTGTAAACTACTTTTGGAAGCAAATGAAGGATGCCCTATAAGGTTAGTAATATCTAAGGCTGCAAGATTACCAGAACGTAGCAGGTCTGCTTGCTGCTGCGTCCAAAAATAAAAATCGGTATCCTGTAAACTAGACATGTTGTGTTATTCAGGCCAAAAATCATCGCTCATCACTTGGTCAATACTCCATGGGCATTGGAGCGGAAAAGTATTTAATGGCAAATGCGTCTCTTGTACTGCATGTAAGCGAGCTTTACGATAAGCTTCATGAAATTGTTGAGGTAATAACGTTTTAAGCCCAGGATTTTCTTGTAATACCTCTTGGGCATCTAAACGTTGGATTTTTATTGTCGCCTCCCAACTAGTTCCACGCAATCTTGGTTGATATTGCCATTTTAATAGATGCATAATCAACACTTGTAAACGGGATTTTAATTCACGTTTCTCACTGCGCCCCATATCTTCGATTTCTTCAATTAAATTAGCTATATCTAAGGCTGCAATATTGTTAGTTCGCAACAAACCTGCTTGCTGCTGCGTCCAAGAATAAAAATCGGTATCGTGTAGATTGGACATGTTGTATTACTTAGGCCAAAAATCATCATCCATAATCTGTTCACGTTGGTATGGAGATGTTTTAGGAAATTTATTGATAGCTATGCCAGTTTCTTTACTCGCTATTTTTAAAGCTTTAGGATAAATACGATCTATTATTTCCGCAATATTGGTTTTAAGACTAGGTTCATGTTCCAATAAATCTTCAATCTGTACTCGTTGTTCAACAATAGAACCACGCCAACTGCTACATCTGTGTTCTGGTTGAAATTCCCATTTTAATAAATGCGCCAGCAATATAATGAAATGGCTAGATAAGGCGCGGCGATTGCTAATTCCCATATCTTCTATTTCTTCAATAATATTATCTATATCTAAAGCCGCTATATCGCCCGTCCGTAGCAAGACTGCTTGCTGCTGTGTCCAAAGATAGAAATTTGTATCGTGTAAAGTAGACATTTTAAGCTAGTCTTCGAGAGTTAAATTATTTAGTCAAAAATATCTTCCACTGTAAAATTAACATCCATCTCTGTATCTATCACTTTTCCTTTTGTATATGAATGTGGTTTAGTAATATCGTTAAAAATCACAATGGTTTTTGTGGGTGCAATTACTAGCCAACAGGATTTTATGCCTGCTTTTAAATAGATTTCAAATTTATCCGTAATCTCATTAACACTTTGGGTTGGTGATAAGATTTCCACAACCATCTTGGGTAATTCATTGGTTTTAATTATATCATGTAAAAAATCCACTGTTCTTTTATCATAAAGGGCAATATCTGGAATAAAATCCTTTCCGTCTATGTCTAATGTAAGTTCAACATGAATATTATATTTATTTTGATAATCTAAAGCCCTAGCTATTTTGTAAGCAAGATATGAGTGATTGTATGAAGGCGACATTGGGTATCTCTAAATAAAATCTAAATAATTTGTTAAAGGGCCGTAGGGCTGGAGCATTCCGCCTTGTTAAAGCTATAATAGCATAAATGATATAAAGTGTTTATGGCGGGATTCTTTCGCCCTACCGTGCTTTGATGCTAATCCGTTAGCCATTCAATTTACTAGAACTTAACCAATCTGATTCTACCGCTTTTTGTGGGTATATATGTATTTGATAATGCCATATAAAATTATGAACAAAGATAACTTATGGCCAAGAAGAGTATGATAAGTGTGTACTATCAATACTTATAAACTAATTATACGTAGGATATTATTACCCACAGAAAGCGGTAGAATCAAATTTTATTAAGGTACGTGATACGTACTGTCTGGCTTTTAAATATTTGTCAAGAGGTTTCGAATAATGTCTAATGCTTAAACCAGAGTGGCAGCCTAGTGCATCTTTAAAAACTTTAAAAGCTCGGGCTACTTTATTGGCAACAATTCGTACTTTTTTTGCAAACCGTAAAGTACTAGAAGTAGAGACACCAACATGCTCAATCTGTGCCAATATTGATCATACCATTGAGAGCTTGCAAACTAGATTTATTGGCCCAGGCTATCCAAACGGAGTAGAACTATACTTACATACTTCGCCTGAGTACCACATGAAGCGGTTACTAGCGGCTGATAGCGGTTCTATATACCAGATTTGCCATGCCTATCGTGATGGGGAACGCGGTTGTTTGCATCAACCAGAATTCAGTATGTTGGAATGGTATCGGCTAGATTTTAATCACCATCAACTTATGGATGAGGTAGCAAGTTTAATTAATGCAGTTGCTCCCCAAATAGTACCCCAGCAACGGTTTAGTTATGCAGAGCTGTTTGAGCATTATTTAGAATTAGATCCGCATAGCAGTGATCTCAATACACTTCGTGCTACAGCAATAGCCTTGGGCATCTTTACTGAAGATATGCCAGACTTATGTGAGGTGGATATGTGGTTAGATCTGCTATTGAGTCTTTATATAGTGCCAAGATTGCCGCCAAACCAGATGACTTTTGTCTATGATTATCCAGCACTTCAAGCAAGTATGGCTCAAGTGTGTCCTGATAATCCATTAGTTGCAGAACGCTTTGAGCTGTATCTTGGTAATATGGAGCTAGCGAATGGTTTTCATGAATTGCGTGATCCTACAGAACAAACTAATCGTTTTAAGGTTAGTGAAAGGTTACGGATCACTCGAAATCAGCCTAGCATACCAGCGGATCATAATTTGATAGAGGCTTTAGAGGCAGGTCTACCAGATTGTTCAGGAGTAGCTATAGGGCTAGATCGATTATTAATGTGGTTAATTGGGGCTAGACATATAGATGAAGTTTTAGCATTCCCATTGTAGATGCTATTGGCCCTAGCGTAATCTTACATTAATTAAATTAACCATTGGTGTATGATATGAATTGTATTGGTAATTTTATATTTTTATTGTTTCCATGCAGTAGTGTAGTGGAAACAATGAAGTAGGGTGCGCATCACGCACCATAATTTTGCAGTGCGCACCCTACATTTGCTAGATTGCCTTGATTTATACTATCTAGGTAGCTTGATACCATTGCAATAGAGCTTGGCCTTCTTTATCACTAAATCCTACTGCTGAATCTACTTTGATTAAAAATGGACAATCATCGTAAAAAAACTGCGCTATATCATCTAATGCTCTCCAAGAAGCATTAGTCTGATCTAATTTTTCGTCTTCCAAAAATTTCTGAATTTCTAACTGTCTGCCACCTTTTTGGAAACTGCAATCTAATATGGGAGTAATACCAACAACTCTATTAGCTAGAGACTTTTTACTGAAGATGATTTTTAATTCATCTAGGTCATAACTTCCACGCCAGGCTGAACTAATAACTATTTCCAGCGTTGGCATTTGTTTAAGATATTTTTCTAACAAATCTATTTTGGTAAAATACTCACGACATGTATCTGAGTGTAAAACTCCATCAAAATCTAAAAATAATATTTTGCGCATGTTGACCATTTGAATAAAAAAATTTGTAACCTACAGCCAGGTAGGGTGGGCACTGTCTCATCGTGCCCACGCGGAATTATAAATCATTTAGCCTTGCTGTTTGGTTTGCGTGGGCAAACGATACGACCGTTTGCCCACCCTACCGTGCTACCGTACTAAATGGCGTTGCAACCAATACTCTAATACCGCACAATGCCACAATTTATTACCCTGAATCCGAGTATAATGCTGATCAGGTTCAGCCAATAGCTTATTTAAATATACAGGCTCATACAAACCTCGTGATTTAGCAGTGGGAGACTGCAAAATATCCCGCATAAAATCTAAAAACTTCCCACGCACATATTTTAAAGCTGGCAATGGAAAATATCCCTTAGGACGATCTATAACAGCATCTGGAATCAAGCCTCGGGCCATAGTTTTAAGCAGATGTTTACCGCCATCGCGGAGCTTTAACTCTGGTGGGCACTGTGCTACAAGCTCTACCAGCTTATGATCCAAAAATGGCACTCGTGCCTCTAAACCATGCGCCATCGTCATATTATCAACCCGCTTTACTGGATCATCCACAATCAAAGTCGTAACATCCAAACGCAACAATGCATCTAAAAACTCATCAGCATCTGGTTCTGCCAGCAGATTAGCTATTAAAGGAGCCGTAGGATCAGTTAGCTGATAATTTGGGGTAACCATACGTTGATATTCGGCATGATCACGATCAAAATAATGGTTTTGCAAACGTTCCAGCCAGCTATTACCAGACTCTGCTGCCATACGTGGATACCAAAAATACCCGGCAAAAACCTCGTCAGCACCTTGACCAGATTGCACAACTTTTATCTGTTTCGAGACCTGTTCAGCCAGCAAGTAAAAAGCTAGAGCATCTTGCCCAAACATTGGTTCGGCCATCGCATCAATGGCCTCTGGCAAACGCTGTAATACTTCGGTGTTGGATATCTGGATTTTATGATGTTTAGTAGCAAAGGTTGTGGCTATTAAGTCTGAGAAAGCAAATTCGTGGCCTGCTTCCTCAGGCTGATCTTCAAATCCCACGGAAAAGGTATAAATAGGATTAATACCAGCTTGGGATAAGATCCCAACTAAAAGGCTAGAATCTAAGCCACCAGAAAGCAATACTCCTACTGGTACATCAGCTATAGCATAATGGGTTTTAACAGTTTCTTGCAAGGTTTCCGCTATTAGCTGTTGCCAATCTTCATCGGTCTTAGGTTCAGCAGGACGAGTGGCTATTAGTTTCCAATAGCGTTGCTGGTGTTTAGTACCATCATTATGTATCAAAAGCCAATGAGCTGGTGGCAATTTACGAATCCCTTTAAGTATAGTGTGGGGGGCTGGTACTACTCCATGTAAGGTAAATTGGTGATGTAGCGCAATTGGGTCTAAATCAGTATCAATATCGCCGCTGGCTAATAGTGCTTGGGTATTGGAAGCAAAGCGCAACCGTTGTTTGTTTTCAGACCAATATAATGGTTTAATACCAAAACGATCTCGAGCTAAAAACAGAGTCTGTTTAGCTAAGTCCCAGATAGCGAAGGCAAACATTCCATCAAGTTTCTCAACACAGTTTGGTCCCCATTCTTGATAGGCTTTATTAATAATTTCGGTATCACTATGGGAACTAAATCGATAGCCTAGTGCTTGTAAATCTTGCCTTAAACTCAGATGATTATAAATAGTGCCATTGAATATTAGAACAAGCCCTAATTCTTGATCTAGCATGGGTTGATTAGCAGCAGTTGTTAGATCAATAATGGCCAGGCGGCGATGACCAAGAGCGATAGGGCCGTTATAATAAGAACCATAATTATCAGGACCACGTCGTACCAAACAAGCCCCCATATTATTCAGTATCTTGGGATCAGGTTTTATACCATCAAAGCGTAATTCACCACAAATTCCACACACAACATCATTCCGTAAATTGGTTTTGTAATCATTCCCACACTCTGCGTGGAAACGATAAAACAGCACTGGTTCAGTCTAATGACTTGACTTAATTCATTTATCATACTACACTATTTAAAATCGACTATCCAGTTTTTTTTGCAACTTCTCAATGTGGCATCTGGCAAGATACACTTGAGACAGGTAGAGTGGGCAAATGTCTGTATCGTTTGCCCACGCGAACCAAACAACAAAGATAAATTATTTAATAATTTATGTAGGCACGATGAAGCCATGCCTACCCTAACTATTCAAATAAATCCACAAATTATGGGCATCCTTCATTTTCCAGGTTACACTTTTTATCGTTCCCACGCTCCGCGTGGGAACGATCAAGTGTAAAGTACTTTAGGCAAGCAAATGAAGGATGCCAAATTATGGTAATCATATAGGAGCATCTGATACTTGAATCCATTATTAAGATTAGCCTCTGAAACAGCAATATACGGCATTAGTAGTGTCGTTGGGCGCTTTTTAAATTACCTCCTAGTGCCATTATTTACATATTACTTTGTACCTGCTGAATATGGCATTATAGCAGAACTCTATGCCTATATGGGTTTTTTATCAGTATTATTGTTACTGGGACTAGAGACTGGCTTCTTTAGATTTCGAGCAGATGAACGTTGGCCATCTAAGCTAGTCTATGCCACCACTTTATGGATTGTGTTAGGATTTAGCCTGGTCTTTCTTATCACTATACTATTATATCTAAAACCTTTAGCCATATTGATGCGCTATCCTAAACAACAAAATTACCTAGTTTGGGCTGCGCTGATCTTAGTATTGGATGCAGCAGGTTCTATAGCATTCGCTAAATTAC
Source organism: Candidatus Achromatium palustre (assembly GCA_001044195.1). GTDB lineage: Bacteria > Pseudomonadota > Gammaproteobacteria > Chromatiales > Chromatiaceae > Achromatium > Achromatium palustre. The sequence goes on along the minus strand of LFCU01000208.1, from coordinate 1,262 downwards.
GCGCTGAACATCGTGCTCTAAAATTTGCTGGTATAAAATTATTAGAAATAGGCATTAATATCGGACTTAATTTATTTTTTATTGGGCTGTGCCAACATGCTTATACAACCGATCCAAATTCTTGGCTAGGACAATTATGGAATCCAAGTATCGGTGTAGGCTATGTATTACTAGCAAACCTAGCAGCAAGTTCAGTCAAGCTAATGCTATTAATGCCTGAATTGCAGGAGCTTAAATTTGGTTTTAATATACTAATATTGCAAAAGATACTCATATACTCATTGCCTATGGTGCTAATTGGTTTAGCTGGTATTGTCAATGAGATGTTAGATCGCGTCATACTTAAATATTTACTACCTTTTGATCCTACAACTAATATGGCGCAATTGGGTATTTATAGTGCTTGTTATAAACTATCTATCCTTATGAACTTGTTTATACAAGCGTTTCGGTATGCTGGAGAACCATTCTTTTTTGCCCATGCCAAACAGGCTAATGCTCGCCAAATGTATGCTGAAGTCCTGCATTATTTTGTAATTTTTTGTGTATTTATATTTCTAATAGTGACCTTATATATAGACTTTTTTAAATACTTTATTGGCTCTCCATATCGAGTAGGGTTGAAAGTAGTCCCCATATTATTACTAGCTAACTTATTTTTAGGTATCTACGTAAATCTTTCTATTTGGTATAAACTGAGTGATCATACTTTAATGGGGGCTGGTGTATCCTTTTTAGGTGCAATAATAACTCTAATATTATTGTTATGGTGGGTTCCAATATTTGGTTATATGGGAGCTGCTTGGGCGACTTTAGTGTGCTATGCGGTGATGGCTTTGTTGTCCTATCTATTAGGGCAACATTATTATCCTGTACCTTATAATATATTGAAGATATTTGGTTATATGCTGTTAGGAATTGGTATTTATGGTAGCCATACTTGGCTGGTAAATTATGTGTCAGAGCCTATACTATCTAGTTCTTTTGGTCTAACCCTATTTTTAGCACTGGTATGGTGGTTTGATGGCCATCGCTTTTTAAAAATAACTAAATTGTGATGATTGCAGATTTGGGCACCCTTCATGTGCATGAAAAAGCCAGGTAGGTAAACGGCTGTATCGTTTGCCCACGCGAACAACAAATTATTTGTCAATATCTGCGTGGGTACGATAAGGCAGTGCCAACCACTTGGCTGAGAGAAAAGCTATTATAAGGATCGGTTAAGCCGAGTTGGATTTGGATTGTTTAAACACTTGTTCCTT
>LFCU01000272.1 GCA_001044195.1 Candidatus Achromatium palustre | reverse complement strand
TAAAAATAATGTAATATAATTATGATGTTATGTTCAAACATCAGACTGAACCAGTCCCAAAACTACTACTTTAAGACAACAGGATCAATCCCCTTGTACGATAGTGCAAGTCTTAGCATATAGGCCAAGGATATTCATATTGCTGGAGTCAACATTGCTAATTCTGGTTATACCACCATTGCTAGCAGCAGTAGCTATTGAGGCATCCCCCATCCCAATCCAGCCTAAAATAGATGTAGCGCAAGAAGTACCTTTTTTAGATCCTAACTGGTTAGCACTGACATTGAGAGAGCCTTTGGCATCTGTATATAGAAATCCGGTAACAGGAGCACGAGTTCCCATAGCGCATCCACTCAAAAATACAGCTATCGTACCTAATATTAGTATATTGCGAATTAATGATAATTTAAAATATTTTAACAACGTTAAACTCCTTTCTTTTTAAGTCTTTTGACTATTAAAAAATTAAGTGAAAATATAACATTAACATAATTACATAACTTAGCTATGTCGCCAAAAATTATTTTACATATACAAATTAATCTGTCAATAGTTGATATTTTTTAGATAAATGCATTTGTAATTTGTGGAAACGTTGTAACAGCAACGATTATTAGCAAATTTTAATAATTTATATCTCTATTGGGAATATTGAAAAATATTTTTGTATTTTTTTTTAACATTGAGTGTATAGTTGTAATATTATTATAATTTGTAGACGTATCATGTAATGCAAAATAATTTGTAATTTAATTCATTTAAAACTTAATTTTAAGGATTAAAGTAAATGCGAGTAATAACTATATTATTGCTGAGTCTCTTGATGTCAGCCTGTACCCAATCTTATATAACGGGTCTTAAACCTCAGTCCCATTTTGATTACCCAAATTCCAATGTTTATCCTATGGGAAAAACGATGGGCAAAGCTAGTACAACTTCTTTCTATGGCATACCTATGGTCTCTTCTGCAATGCAAAAGGCAGCTATTCGCAATGCCTTAAGTAAAAAACCTGGTGCCAACGTTTTGATTAATTATGTGGAAACGAAAGAAATTACCCCAATTGGGCCTATTACAATATTAACCGTTCGTGTTGAAGGTACCGCTGCCAAGATGGAAATTGGTACGCAGAACCTTAAATGATAACTTTAAGTGATTTTGGAGAATCTATAATAATGAAAATATTAGTGTTGTTTAGCACCGTCTGGTTAGCAATGATGTTGGCAGGTTGTTCCACTACTAGTGGAAGTTTCGCTCAACAAACCCATTTTTCTTTTCCCAATAGTAATATCAAAAGTTTAGGGAATGTCAAACACACTGTCTCTGACTGTACTTTCTTTATGCAACCCAGTTTTGGTGCAAAAGAAGCCAAGCAATTGCTGCGAGATGCAATTGCTACAAAACCGGGAGCATCTATGCTCATCAACTATCAAATTGATACCACTGTCACAACCTATCCAATAATACCATATTTTTGTTCAGAAACAACCATTTCAGGTGAAGCGGTTGGCATGGAGGTTGGTGAGCAAAGATTTAAAGAGTTGATGAAAAAGGCTGACTATTAGACGTACTTTTTAGATACACAAGATGAAGATACTGCTTAGTTTATTGATTTTACTGGGTCTGGCTAGTTGTAAAACACTAGAGAATGTAAAAAAAGGTTTCGAAACAACTGCAGATTCTGTTTCGAATAGTTCTATTGGTTCTCTTGATTCTAGTACCAGGACTATTCCAGGAGTATCAATTGGTGGTGAATCATGGAATAGTTACCCTGCTGCCACTGATGATCCTGAACAAGCCAATCAACTATTGGTTTTGGATTCCAATGCGCCAGAGACTACTTTTTACTTCAATGATAAGAAAATTGCTGTAGGTAGTTTTGATGTACGGGTGCGGATTGATTCAAGTCAATCTTATGCAATAACTGCCCATCCTAAAGGATACATTGCTAAAGAAGAGTTTATCAAACCGCCATATAATGCCAATGTTCCCTTGAAATTTACCTTTATGTTGGGAGATAAGACCAAACGCAAAAAACGGCGTTAAGGTCTTGATGATGTCCTAGCACACTTAAGATCGTTGCCATGCAAAATATGGCAACGATCTATAATTTAACTATTAAGATAAGAGATATGTCAATGAAAAAGCCTATAATAGTCTTATTTGCTAGCATTTTGCTATGGTTCACTGGTTGCCAATCATTAAATTCTCCAAGCAGCAATGCTCTGTTTAAACCAAGCAGTTCTAAAAAAACCGCTTCATCTAACAATTCCTCACAAGGTATCACCTCGGTTTCCCCAACAGCAAGTCGCTTAATAACTCTCGGCTCCAACATTCGAGGCACAACATTTTATATAGATGACAAGAAGATAGGGCAAGGCCAACCATTTGAAATCCCTATACGCATCGAACCAAACAAGCAATACACAGTCAAAGCCCAGCCTGATGGTTATGAACCACAAGTAGCCCATATTCGCCCACCTTATAATGATTTTTCGCGGCAGTTTACATTTTTAAAACAACATGGCATGGCGCAGGAAAACGAATATGCTGATAATACAAATTCTAATACGTCTTCAGGTAGTGATGCATATATTGCTTATGAATCTGTTGCCCCATTTAAAAATGAACCTATTGATCACAAAAAGGCCAAACAGCTAACCCGTAATTTTACCACCCATGCTCTAGTTATTGGCAATAACAATTATCTAAATAAACCCTGGGGCAAATTGCAAACGGCTGTTTTTGATGCTCAAGAAGTTGCAGAAGTACTAAAAAAGAGGTATGGATACAAAGTAAAACTTCTAATTGATGCGACTAGAGATGAAATTTTGCAACAATTTACTTATTACCGAAACAATTTAACACGTAATACGGCTTTACTTATATATTATGCTGGTCATGGATGGCTTGATAAGGAAGCAGGGCGAGCATATTGGATACCAGTTGATGGTGGCCCTCTAAGTGATACGAGAAATTGGATAGCTAATGATGATATTACCTCAACTCTTAAAGCAATGAAAGCTAGGCATGTATTAGTTATCTCCGATAGCTGTTTTTCAGGAACACTAACGCGAGGTGTTGCAGGTATGGCTGATAGAAGAGCTGAAACTCCAGAAGATCCGTATATAAAACGTATGCGTTCCAAGCGGGCACGTATAGCATTAAGTTCTGGAGGTTTGGAACCGGTAACGGATGCAGGTCTAAATAATCATTCAGTGTTTGCTAATGCCCTAATTAACGTCTTAAAGGATAATAAGGGGATTATGGACAGCAATACATTATTTTCAAGGTTACGCCGTCCAGTTGCAGTTAATGCAGCACAAACCCCTGAGCATGGTGATATTCGTAACGCTAACCACGATGGTGGGGATTTTCTATTCATTCCCCAAAAACCATAAAGTAATGCTACATAGATATATTGACAACCGTAGACATAACATACAAGGTTGGGTTGCCAAACGGATGACAACCCAACCTACGATATTAAACCTGTTCCCATTCAAATCGCTGAATGTTCCGCTTTGTTTTGCTAAACTCTACACCAATCAGCCATATATTTTTATTATAATATTTATCGGCATATCTTTTTTCTTTGATTTGGAGTAAAGCTCGACCAGGTTTATTTAGTTCAGTGACCTTAAATTCGATGATGAATACTTTATCTTCCAACAAAACGCTCATATCAATACGGCCATGATTGGTAATATCTTCCGTCCGTACATCCAGACCTGCAGCAACAAAATAGGAATAAACTACCGAACAATAGTATCCTTCATAACCTGCTATATCATTTTTTCGATACCAATCAGCGGGAATAGACGCAAAAAAAGCATAAAAGATGTCACGTAATTCGTCTATTTTACCAGTCTGCAATGCTGCAATCAAGGCAAATTTTTGCTTATCTTGACGTAGCCCACTTTGCGTTAGTTTAGTGAGTACAGCATTATGAAACGCATGATGCACTTCGTAATTAGGAAATCCAAGCGTGTAATGGCTTCCAGCAGCAAAATTTACCTTTTTAGTAATGGTTAGATAGCCAGTTTGAAACAGTAGTGGTTCTGGCTCTATGGTATCAATATCAAAGCTGTCCATGAAAGCATCACTAATGTCAATACTCTCTAAACTAGGTGTTGTAAGTTTGCGGTTATGTATAAGGTCAATTAGAAAACTAGGTGTACCAGTTTCAAACCAGTATGGTTTAAATTCGCGTAAATCCAGATAGAGCAAAACATCGAAAGGATTGTAGACCGTATCTGCAAGAAAATTATAGCCATTATACCAGTGTTTTAGCTGTTTTAGATCTACCGCTTCAAGATAATCAACAAATACATTTTCTAACTCTGCTTGGGTATAACCACAAATGTTGCCATAGCGATAATCCAGGCTAATATCCTGGAGATGGTTTAGGCCAGAAAATAAAGATACTTTAGAAAATTTACTGACTCCAGTAAGCATGACAAAACGTAAATAAGCATCTTGGGTTTTGAGAACTGAATAAAAATTTTTCAAGCCTTCACGTAGTTCACAGGCTCGATCTGGCCGAGTTATATTATCTAAGATTGGCTTGTCATATTCATCTATTAATACCACAATTGGCTGTTGGGTTTGTTCATACAAAGTCTGAATTAGTTCATGGAGCCGATCTGAAGATTCCTGGTATTGCAGGATTATCTTGTATTGTTTAGCAATATAGGTTAGTTGTATATTTAGCTTTTCATCCAGTCGTTCGCGGCTTGTTAAAATTGATTCGGCTAGATCGATCTTTATAATTGGATAGTTGTGGTGCCAATCCCAGTTATTTTCAAGATATAAACCGTTAAATAATGTTTTGTTACCCTCAAAAGCGGCTGCTATTGTGTCAATAAGAAGACTTTTACCAAAACGGCGGGGGCGGGCCAGAAAATAAAATCCTCCATTATTAGCTAGTTGAGCAATTAGTGCGGTCTTGTCTACATAACAATAATTGCCTTTGCGGATCTTGGCAAAAGACTGGATACCGATAGGAAGTTTTTGCATTTTATGGTTTGTATGGAATAACAATTTGATATTCTTGCAGCAAAATTTTTTAATTTATTGGCCAGTAGGTAGGTGCGATTAGCGCAGCGTAATCGCACAAATTATCTATGCTGACTCATTTTCGTTAACAAATATTTTATCGTTCCCACGCTCTGCGTGGGAACGATCACAATGTGACAAAGTAGAATTTTATAATTTTAGCTAGTATTATCAATTCTATGAGTACCAGCAGAAATAATCAAATATGGTCACAAAAAAATATAGAAATATATTGACAATATAAAAATATTTCTATATATACGTTTCCA
>LFCU01000171.1 GCA_001044195.1 Candidatus Achromatium palustre | reverse complement strand
GGAGAAATCATAGACGGACAACTGATTGCCCAACCACGTCCAGCATGGCCACATTGTTACGCTGGTTCGTCATTAGGCATGGAAATTGGCCCTCCTTATCAGTATGGACGCAATGGTGGTCCTGGCGGTTGGTGGATCATAGATGCACCAGAAATACATTTTTTGCGTGATGTTGATGTAGCAGTACCAGATATTGCAGGCTGGAGGCGTAAACGAATGCCACGTCCACCGCGTTCGCATCGCTGCGAAGTGGTTCCAGATTGGATCTGCGAAATCGCCTCTCCTTCTACTGAAGCCATAGATCGCACTAAAAAAATGCCTCTCTATGCTCGCTATGGTGTTCAGTACCTATGGATAGTACAACCGCTACTAAAAACCCTAGAAATATATCAACTAAATAATGGCAAGTGGCTAAATATCGATAACTATAAGGATGATGACAAAGTAAGTGCTGTACCTTTTCAAGAAATTGTAATTCAACTTCAAGATCTGTGGATCGTCGATGAAGAATAGCCAAATAGGATGCGCTGAGACACGAAGCGTATCCTGATATAAAATAACTCTAAACCAAGTACATTTTTCTAAACATCATGAACCAAACTAATCTCTATGCACAATTGGAGGCATTGCCAGCTAATATGACCGGAGAAATCATAGACGGACAACTGATTGCCCAACCACGTCCAGCATGGCCACATTGTTACACAGGCTCTGTTTTAGGTGCGGATATTTTGCCACCTTACCAAAAGGGACGAGGCGGCCCAGGCGGTTGGTGGATCATAGATGCACCAGAAATACATTTTTTGCGTGATGTTGATGTAGCAGTACCAGATATTGCAGGCTGGAGGCGCAAACGAATGCCACGTCCACCACGTTCGCATAGCTGCGAAGTGGTTCCAGATTGGATCTGTGAAATCGCCTCTCCTTCTACTGAAGCCATAGATCGCACTAAAAAAATGCCTCTTTATGCTCGCTATGGTGTGCAGTACCTATGGCTAGTTAAACCACTATTAAAAACCCTAGAAATATATCAACTAAATAATGGCAAGTGGCTAAATATCGATAACTATAAGGATGATGACAAAGTAAGTGCTGTACCTTTTCAAGAGATTGTTATTCAACTTCAAGATCTGTGGATAGTTGATGAAGAATAGTAAAATAGGATGCGCTGAGACACGAAGCGCATCTTAATATAGTTGTCATATAGTTATATAGTTGTCATATAGTTGTCGAGAACAATTTTGTCTTACTAAAATCACGTCTTTGATTCAATTTTACTTATTCTTCACGTAACCCTTTCTCAAATACTGCCACTAATGGATCTATAATATACTCTAACATAGTTCTACTGCCAGCATCAATAAAGACTTCAGCCGGCATTCCAGGAATTACCTCGTTTTTTCCTAATTTAACCATTTCCCCAGCACTGACTTTAATACGCGCTAGATAAAATGGTTGTTTGGTAACAGGATCTGTCATAGCATCAGCAGAAACCTGCTCTACTTGAGCATCTAGTTGTGGAGTAGTTCGCGATCGAAAGGCTGAAAACCGAATTTGGGCATGCATACCTGGTGTTATCGAATCCACATCTAGCGGCAAAATTTTAGCCTCAATAACCAATTTATCACCCTGTGGTACAATATCCATGATCGGATTACCAGCTGCAATGACACCACCTACCGTATGGACTTGTAACCCTAATACTATGCCAGATTGTGGGGCTAAAATGGCAGTACGTTTTAGGACATTCTCAGCCGCTTCAAGTTGGCTACGTAACTCTATCATTTCTCCTTGAATCTTTGACATCTCATCGGCGATAGTCTGTTGCCACTCTTTTTCGGCCTGGACTAGATTTAGTTTAGCCTCGCCAATAGCTATACTAGTTTCGGAAAGATTGGAAGTAATTTTGCCTAATTCACCTTGCTGTTGGGTTAATAATTGCAGGCGATCCATGACTACTGAGGATTCTACTAAATGTTTAGCTTGTAAACGTTGTAGGCGTTTAAGTTCTCTATTTAGTAAGGTTATTTGATTTTTAGTCGCACCTTGTAAGGCTTTTAAACCTTGGGCTTTGGCTTTTAATTGTTCAATGCGTTGCGTTAGGATTTGCTGTTTGCCTTTTTGTTCTCGAAGCAGTGCCCGAAATATATGGTTTTGAGTCGTTAGTAGTTCTTGGACTACGGCATTTTGTTTTTGGGATTTTAGTTCGCGACGGAAGTTTAATTTCTTCTCGTTTGCTTGCTGGGCCTTTAGTCTATCTAATACGGCTAGTTTCATCCAGTAACGAGTCCGAATCATATCACGTTCCGCACGTGCTCTGGTACTATCTAGTTCTAGTAATAGGTCGTTTTGTTTGACCTTGGTACCTTCACGTACATGGATGGCCTTTACTAAACCACCTTCTAAGTGCTGTACAGTTTTGCGTCTGGAGTCAACTACCACAGTACCTCTGGCAACAATACCTTTGGCTAAAGGGGCAAAATTGGCCCATATGCCAAATAAAAATAATAGTGATAGAATGATAACAGCAAGCCAGCGCCGTCTAGCACTGGAGCTGGTTCTTATTGGGCGTTCTAATTCTAGTTGTTCTATGAGCTGTAAATCGTTCATGGTCGTGGTAAGGTAACCAGGGAAAAAGGTTGGTAGGTGCGATTAGTGTAACGTAATCGCACATAAATTAACGCTCAATCGGTCGGCTGTATTTTTAAAAAATAAATCAGTGCGATTACGCATTGCTAATCGCACCTACTTGTAAATCGTTCATGGTCATGGTAAGGTAACCAGGGAAGAGGACGACCGCTGGGCATAAGACGCTCCTGTACTAGCTATTGGCGCAGAACGAGTCGCTTGTGCCATACTAGTTCCTGGAGTACTACGTCCTGATAGCTTATCTAATAATTCCTGAGGTGGTCCCCAATAACTCATTGCTCCATTAGTAAGCAACATTGCTTTATCCGCATGACGTAATAGACGTATATTATGTGTAATCAAGATTACGGTAACTTGACGTGCTTTTAGATGCTCTATGGCTGTATCTAAAGCCTTCAAACCTTCAATGTCTAAATTAGCATCAGGCTCATCTAAGAGAACCAAAACTGGATTGCTCACTAAACAGCGGGCTAAAGCGATGCGTTGACATTGGCCTCCAGAAAGACGCTTGCCACTAGTTCCTACATCGGTGTTATAACCATCGCTTAAACCTAGAATCATATCATGGCAACCTGCTAATCGCGCAGCTTCAATTGCGGCTGTTTCATCAACTATGCCAAAGCGGGAGATATTTTCTTGTACGGTACCTGAAAGTAGTTCAACATCTTGGGGTAAATACCCTAAATATATGCCTAATTTTCTAAAATCCCATTGAGAGAGTTCCGCCCCATCCAAACGTACTGCACCTCGAGTGGGTTTCCATAAACCTAATATAGCCCGACCAAGACTAGATTTTCCTGATGCGGATGGCCCTAAAATACCTAGTACTTCACCAGATTCTAATTTAAAATTGATACCCTGTAATAGTGCTTTGTCACCGCCAGGTGGGATGAGTACTAAATTCTCAACCTTTAGTTCTCCGGTAGGCGCAGGTAAAGTGACAGGTTCTAGCTGATCACCGTGCCTTATTAATAGAGCTTCAAGACGTTTTAAAGCACCATGAGCTGACAATAGGCCTCGACTGGCTGAGATAGAGTGTTCTAAGGGAGATAAAGCCCGCCCAAAGATAATCGAGGCTGCTACCATAGAACCTGAGGTAATATCACCACGTAACGCTAACCAAGCTCCAGTACCTAAGATAGCACTCTGCATAATGATACGCATGGCCTTAGTGGTTCCAGAAAAGGATGATATTCTATCAGCCGATGCAGCACCTGTTTGTACAGAGCGATCATAGGACAATAGCCAACGGTTTCTTATATGATCTAACATACCCATAGCATGAATTGCATCTGCATTATTCAGACAGCTTTCTACAAAACGTGAGGCCGCTATTTGATGACTTGCCGTATTTGCAATCAAAGGTCTTGATAAGCGTTCCGATATTATGGCCATAATTAATGTAAGTATTGCTCCACCAATCGCAACCCAGCCTAATATTGGATGCAGAAGAAATACCAAAGTGATAAAGAACGGGGTCCAAGGTAGATCCAGTAGAGCAATAATTCCTGGACCAGAGATTACAGAACGGATAGTGTCCATATCCCTAAATGGCTGCGCACTTACGCCTTCAAACCTTAATGTGGCTTCACGAAAGAGGCTGGTAAAGACTTCTTTACTTAAGGCTTGATCTACATCTATGCTGATATCGACCATGATTCTAGTACGTATAACCTCTAATAAACCATATATAAATAATGCAAAAAATGCTAATACCGATAGGGATATTAATGTGGCCTCGTTGCGACTGGTTAAGACTCGATCATAGAGTTGGAGCATATATAGAGGTGAGGTCAGTAACAAAATATTGACCATCATTCCCACTCCTAATACTAACCATAGGGCATTGCGAATATGTGGAGCAAATAAACGCTCCATAATAGATGGTGGTTTGCGCTTGGCAAAATTGAGTTTAGCCATTATTGATCTTTAAATTCCAACGAAAGGTATATTAAGTTCCCCCATTTCTAACAATAATTGGAGGAAAATGCGATTGTGTTCTAAACGTTGTTGCACTCCTTGCAACTTTGATTCTAAGATTATTTCTTGGGCTTTAGATACGTCTATTTTAGTAGCACCACCACCTAACATTTGTTCCCGCGTTAATTTTAGAGTAGTCTCTTGTTCTTTAATAGAACGCTCCCAAGATAAAACCGAACCTTTTAAAGTTTGCCAGCGAGTCCAAAGTTCGCGAATGCGTTGTTCTAAAGTGCGAAGTTCTGCACGTAAGGCCTCTTGAGCGGAAGTAAAACGATACGCGGCACTTTTAGATGCAGACCAACGGGAACCACCTTCAAATAATGGTGCATTAAAACCCAAAAAGATGCCTTGAGAATTTTGGGATATTTCTCCAAAGGATCCACGTTGTACTTGGAAATTTAAAGTCAGTTGCGGCCAAATATTGGCTTTACTTACATCATGTTCTGCTTTGGCTCGTTCTACTTCGGCTTGGGCTTTTCGGATTGTCGTTGCATTTTGTTTGGCTAACAGCAAGGCTTGATCAACAGATTCTGGAGCTTGTAGTCCTAGACGTTCTGGTTTAAGTTCGGTCATTAATAGTTGGGGATCGAAATTGGGTAATAATGAAGTTAGTTTCGCCCGCATGGAGTTATAGTCGGCCTTAGCATTGGTATGATATGCGATAGCTTGCGAAAGCTTGCTTTGTGCTAATCCTAAATCAGTAATCCTAGCACCACCACCTCTTACGGATTCATGCAATGCCTTTACTCTATTACGCAGCAGTTTTTCAATGGCTCCTCGTATTTGCATAGTATTGCGTAAACTAGCTACTTGAAAGGCTGTATCTAGTATTTCATAGTAAATTTCTTGCTGTACTTTGCCTAGGTTGACTTTTTCAGCTTTTAGAGCCGCTTGAGCTGCCTCTACCAAGGCGCGTTCTTTGCCAAAAATAGGTATCGGTTGGGCAATGCTAAGACCTAGAACTCTTTTTTGACCATCGCGTAACAGGGGGTCATCATTCTGAATATCTCCCATAGAACCAGTACTGCTAATGGTTGGATAATAGGCAGAGTAAGCACCATCTACTTCGGCTTCCTTGGATTCGACTAAAGCTCGAGCGGCACGACTTCTGGGGTCATCATTAATAGCACTACGCAAATCATACGCTGTATTAGTAGCTGCATACATTATAGAGCTATATAGCAATAACATGGCAAATATGTGATAAAATATAAGACTCATAATCTATAGAAATTTGTCAATGGGGTAGTGTTTTAATAATAAGAGCATATTATTTAAATATCAAGTATTCTTACTTGTATTTGTGTTTTTTAACCATACCTGGCTGACCTTAAGATTATTGGCATCTTGATGCTATGCGGCATAGATGGGGACTGGTTCAGTCTAATTCATCGGATAATATTATGTTATTTAAATAAAAATTATTTTATGCTGCTTTTTGGATCATCAGCACCTCTTTCCAAGAAAACCTTCTTTCTAAAATGCCAATATCAACCGCTGGCACCTTCTTTGTTGTGTAATGTAATAAAATTATGAACAATTCACCATCTGTGACAAGTGTTGTATCTTGTGTTTGTTCTATAACAAGCCTAAGTATCTCCATTGCTCTAAAAAATAAGGTACGATCTTTTTTACCATATTTCATAACCTAAATAAAGCGGGTTGCTCTTTCCATCAACACCATAGTCCAGCCTTCACAATCTTCAACTGGTATATTTTGATTCATGCTGTATAAAATTCATCTTCTTCAATTATCTGTTGTAAAAACTGAAATGTTAAAGCATATAGAAACAGTGTTTTCTGTAAAGTAAGAAAACTTTCTCTCCTAATTTAATAATGTGTTTTTGGAAATCTCGAATGTTTTGCACAATGCATCGAAGCCCAATCCTTCATTTCTGGATTTTAAAACTTGGATGATAAAATGGATAGGTTTCAATAATCCTTCTAAAAATGTATCCTTAGTTTCTTAAGAAGACATTCCCGCATTTTTCGCATTTATATATGCTACGAGTGCCATTATTAGCAGTTTCATAAGTGCTATTTTTTGTGATGCTGTGCTAATTACAGTTTAGACACTTTATTTGTGTTATATTCATAGACGATTACTCTTATATTAAATAATTTAATAGGTATATTCAATCGTAAGTAGGTTGCAATCTTTATCTAAATAGTGTAAATAAAATACTTAAGTCAAGACATTAGGCTGAACCAGTGCCCTGTTTGCAATTAAAAGGATAAATATGTTAAACACTATGTCAGTTAATCAAGTTATAGCAAATCTTTACAATGTAATAGAGCAAACAGCAAAATCACATGAACCAATTTTGATTACAGGTGAAAAAAGTAATGCTGTAATATTATCGCAAGAAGATTGGAAAGCTATAGAAGAGACTTTGTACTTAAATTCTATACCAAATATGGCAAATTCAATACAAGAATCTATGAATGCAGATGATAGTGAGTTTATTGAAAATATTCAATGGTAAAATATAAAATACTTTACAGTAAATTAGCATTAAAAGACGCTAAAAAATTATCAAATGCAAATTTAGATGTAAAAGCCAAAGAGCTAATTGAAATTATTAGGAATGACCCGTTTCAAAATCCACCACCTTATGAAAAGCTAGTTGGAAATTTAACTGGCTCATTTTCAAGAAGAATAAATATTAAACATAGAATTGTTTATGAAGTGAGAGAGATTGATAGAGTAATAAGAATCTCTAGGATGTGATCGCATTATGGTGATTAAAAATTAATTCTGATGCAAAAAGATGCGTGGCTGAAGAGCGGCGTTATCTGAACGAATATGAATATTTACATTGTTACTCGATGGGGTAGTCCTTTTGAAAAGGATGGCCCAGATGGAAAAGATACAAACTATCTTGTGCAAGCTTTTTCTCATACAGAAGCGGCTGAGTTAGTCAACGAGAATATCCAACATTGGCAAACAAAGTAAGGAAATAATCGAGAATGCGAATTACAGTTTAGACACTTTATTTGTGTTATATTCATAGATAATTTCTATTATATTAAATAATTTAATAGGTATATTCAATCGTAAGTAGGTTGCAATCTTTATCTAAATAGTGTACATAAAATACTTAAGTCAAGACATTAGACTGAACCAGTGCCTATAATTCCATTCACCATGGAAATCATTTTTTTCAATAATAATTCTCGATGTTCAAACACATTAAATATAGGGTAATTTACCAAATAGGTTTATTTATATGTTTTCAATGCTTTATATATTTATATGTTATTAATATGGTTTTAAAAGTTTGATATATTATTATATGCTAAAATTGATGTAACCCCATATAAATAAAGACTTTTAAAAACCACTCTTTTTGTATTTTTGAACATCGAGTAATCCGAGCTGCCTTGCCTTCAGTTCTTGCTCAAGAGCTTCACACTTTCCTTTTTATATGCTTATATTGAAAGCCAATAATTTTTTTTGCGACTTAAAAAGTTCGATATATTTTTTTGAAGTTATTCCATTTGTAAGGTATAGAGCTTCGCAAATGAAAAGATACGTTTTTTAGATATTAAATACTGTATTTTCAATTAGTTAATCTTAAAATTAGGTATCAATTCATTTGCGAACCACTATAGAATGTGATTTATGAATGATTTGGCTGAATGTTTACTTTCAACTGGATATAATACTATGTTTTTTAAAAATTTATTTAACAAATTGGGAAATAAAAAAGACCAAAATATCTCCCCAAAAGTGCTTGAAGAAAGACCACTAGACACACAATTAACACAAGCTGCGACAAGCGTAAGTATATTGAAAAATCCAGCACATCCAATATGGTATCGTTTAGCTTGTCATCAAATACATCTTGAAACTACTGATTTTTCTTTGCAAATGTTGCTCGCTTGGGCTTGGAAAAGATCTTCTGCAGTAACAGATGAAGCCTTACTCCACAAAAAAGCTAACTTGTTACATGCTTGTTTTAGCAAAAAAAGCCATATACTACAGCGGGAAATTGATCAATTATTACAGCAGGATTAAGCTAATGACTCAATTATCTATACCACAAGCTGGCTTAGTAGATATTAAAAAAACCGCTGAATTTATTAAAGCTGGTAAAACCATGGTAATATCTGGTGACGAGTCTTTGCTGAAAGATTTGCCCAAGGGGAATTGGATTGGTGGTACTATCCCCTATTTTATGGTTGAATCTGGCGGTATTATTAGTCGGGAGCAAGTATTTGTGCATTTTTTGCCCTCACAAATATGTCGTACCACAATAGCCAATTATTCTACAACTCGTTTACCACAAGTGCTTATAGATGCTCCAGAGCATGGTTTTTCTATAATTATTTTGCCTGCTGGTAGTAATATTCATGCTGACTATGCTTATAATGCTCCTGACTATGAAGATATGTTTTTGAAACCTATCATTGGTTGGGTTAGTGGCGTTCATTTAGATGAACTAGAGCAAAGTCAAGCCAAGGTATTTAACGGCCAAACTAACACAGTATTTGTACAAGAAGCTGTGGTTTTACACGCTGAATTGCCGGAATCTCTAACTGCTACAATAGGCATTGTTAATCTATTCAAGCAAGGTCAAGGTGATACATTCTTATTTCCTGAAACGGGCTTTAATGTCGAAAATTGTTTCATTAACGGTAAGGAAACCAACTTTGCTGATTATTTATTGAATAATAAAATAGATACGACTTTACCTTTGGTAGCTGATTATAATGGTGCCATGATCAATGTAAGTTTTCAATCTGTAAATGAAGATCAACATAGGGTTGGTTTTTATGCCCCGATATTTACCGATATTGAATATAAATTGGCTGCATCAGTACCGGATTATGTGCATAGTTTTCAGGCAGCGTTGCCAAATAATTTAAATAATGTGGTGTTTTCTTGTAATTGTATTCTTAACTTTTTGTATTCTAATTTAGAAGGGAAAAGGGTAGGCACCTTTTTTGGGCCTATGACTTTTGGAGAAGTAGCCTATCAATTACTCAATCAAACCTTAGTGTATTTAACATTGGATGAATACTGAAGGTGATTTATAGTACCTGACCAACAAAATCAAAACCAGCTTAATTGCACGGCGTTTTTTCTTCACGATAATTACCGGTTTTTTGTTTAATAGTTGTAGGGTGGGCAGGGTGTATAGTTTGCTCACGTAGACAAAAAAAACAAATTCATGATTCCACCTGGTCAGGAAGAAGGTAACAACTACCCTACCGCAAAAAATAAAAAAGCCCTGATCAGGGCTTTTTTTTGTTATTAACTTAGTATATTATGAGACCGTTGATGTGATTGGTACAACAATCACACCACAAAAGCGTGTTGTCGCATGCAACGATGCTAACGGTCTATACACAAGTATACCAGACTATTGCTTCCTGCGTTTGACAACTATTTCTAAATATCTTAAAGCGGAATAGTTGTATTATGTTTGAAGATCAAGATATTCCAGTTGCCTTTTTGGATAAAAAAGGCGATGCCTATACCACTACTCTTGTCATTGCCAAGGGTACAGGCGTTGAACATAAAGCTGTTATACAGTTAGTACGTACCTATCTAACTGATTTGGCAGAATTTGGAAGGGTCACATTTCAAGTGGAACCCTTTGCTACAGCAGGAGGTACACAACGGCGTGAAATTGCTATACTTAACGATCCACAGGCTTCGTTAATTCTTACCTACATGCGTAATAATGAGGTGGTGCGAGGGTTTAAAAAACGTCTTGTTAAAGCCTTCTATACCCTAACTCACCAGCAAAGAAACCTAGACACCACCGGCTATCAAAGCATATTTATAACGCAAAATTGCTCAGAAAAAAATAGTGAGTTTGGTGAATTTAACCAACTTGATAAACTTATTACTACCATCTCCAATTCCACTCAAGCTTTAGAGAAGCTTACCATCCAATTAACAATAGCTAATCAGCACCACAAAGAAGTAATAACTCAAGATAAACCCCAACAACCTGCACCAGCACTAGTAGCATTTCTTAACGCTTGGTGGGATTGTTTAGCAGACCGTAACCTGTTAGCTAGTGATATTTGTCGCATCGTTAATAGTCAACAATGCCTAGCATTAACCCAAACTGCAACCACACTATTTAATCTTGCTGGTAAAAATCTAACTAGCAAGAAGCTCGGAATATCCCTACGTTTATGGTTACAACAAGATTTGAATGACTTTTGCATCCTAAATACTGGCAATAGAATTAAAGGTAGCATTGTCTGGCGTTTAGAACGGACATAACAAGGCTAAAAGAAGGTAGGCAAACGCTATTGCCGTTTGCCTACTTTATCTGGCTATTTAATATGACATTATGGTGCGCAATGCGCACCCTACTAGGATCCATAAAAGTTGCAATTTGATATTTTTTGAACTATGCTTCTCATAAGCATGATTATTTGTATGGTAGGGTACGCATTGCTACTTGATTTTCATGCTTGCCAAGATCTATAATCAAGAAAATGGTGTCCTTCATTTTTCAGTTTACACTTTTTTTATCGTTTCCACGCAAAGCGTGGAAAAGATCCGTGTAAAGTACTTTTGAAAGTAAATGAAGGATGCTATAATTTCAATACTAATTTAGTATAAATTAAGGAGCTTTTAACAGTGCTAATGAAACTATATAATAATATTTTATATATGTGCCTAAGCGCACTATTAGCAGTTATAATAGTTGGCTGTGCTGCTAACAGCCCAACACCTGTTAGCCCTCAGAACTACTCTGGAACCAATATTCCTAACAACAATGCTGTAAATCCTGATGCCAGAGGTAATAGGCGCGGCACTGATGGTATTATAGACCGTGTGTCTAATAGCAAACGGGTAGCATTAGTCATAGGCAATGGGGCCTATCAGAATGAATCTATTCTAAAAAATCCTCCTAACGATGCTGTGGATGTCGCTAAAAGACTCTCCGAGCTTGGCTTTCAAGTCATACTCAAAATTAATCTAACCCGTACCCAAATGCGGGCTGCAATAGCAGAGTTTGGGCGTCGTGCTACCAATGCTGAGGCTGCATTATTCTTCTATGCAGGTCATGCAATACAAAATCATAATCAAAATTTTCTGCTGCCTATAGATATTACTACTAATAGTATATCTGATGTAGTAGACCAAGGGATTACGCTCAGTTATCCGTTGCGGGAATTAAATGCTGCTAAAAGCATGGTCAATATAATTATTATAGATGCCTGTCGTACTCCGAAATTTACTGAAAAATTTCGTAGTGTTGCTAGGCAGCGTGGTGAAGCAGAGCAGCCTTTTGGTTTAGCAAGGACCACATTCGCTCGTCCTGATACGATGATTGTTTATGCCACACAGCCAGGTAATGGTGCCTTAGATAGTACAGGCGGTCGTAATAGTCCGTTTACTACTGGTTTTTTAGCTGCGTTAAATACCCAGGATTTAAGTCTAGGCGGGGTGTTAAAAACGACCAGTAAAAAAGTCAAAAAGCTAACCAATGGTTTTCAAGTTCCCTACACTGATGGCCTACGTACCCTAGATGATTTTCAATTTAGAGTAGCAGCTAATACAGAAACCCTCCCATCTCCTGCTATGTCATCACCTGCTAATTCTACACCTGTAATAACCTCTCCTAGCCCTACACCTGTAATAACATCTACCCTTCCTCCTGTGTCTACAGCAGCTGCTGATGCAGAAGCGGCGCGTCTTGCTGCTTTAGAGGCTAGACGCAAACAAGAGGAGGCTAGGATTGCTAGATTAAAACAGGAACAAGCAGCAGCTAAGCAGGCAGCGGCCCAAGCTCAGGCTAAGGCTGAACGTTTAGATAGACAAGAACGCGTCCGTAAGGCTGCTCAAGCTAAAGAAGCTGCCCGCCTTGCTGCTTTAGAAGAGAAGCGTAGGGCAGAGGAGGCTAAGATTGCTAGATTGCAACGGCAACGGGAGGCGGAGGAACGTAAAGCTCAAGCTGCTAGGGCTGAAGCGGCGCGTTTAGCTCGTCTTAATGCAGAACGTGAAGCGGCGGCAAGACGTGCTAGAGCTAAAAGAAGATCTCGTAAATCCTTTGAACCAGAAATGGTTTCTATTCGCGGTGGCTGTTTTCAGATGGGTAGTCCAACATCAGAAAAAGATCGAGACAGTGATGAAGGGCCACTGCATCGGGTCTGTGTCAAGGCGTTTAAGATGGGCAAGTATGAAATAACCACAGCAGAATATGCAGCCTTTTTAAATGCACGTCGTCCTAGTACAGCAGATCGTAAAAAATGGGTTGAGACCAAGGCAGAGGATTCTACTAGTAATCATCTAATAGAGCGTAATGGCCAGTTTCAGGCTGAAACTGGTTATGAGCGGCATCCAGTAAATAATGTCTCTTGGTATGGTGCGGTTGCGTATCTGCAATGGTTGTCTCAGGCAACTGGTAAAAACTATCGCCTACCCACAGAGGCAGAGTGGGAATATGCCGCAAGGGGCGGCACTCAGACTCGTTATTGGTGGGGAGATCAAGACCCAGTATGTCAGAAGGGGGCTAGGAATGGGGCTAAATTTGATGATAACGCACAGTGTGATGCTGAAACTGATGCAACAAAAGGGACTGAGGCTGTAGGAAGTTATCAAGCTAATCAGTATGGTCTATATGATGTGCATGGTAATCTTTGGGAGTGGACTTGTTCTGGTTGGAGCGATCCATACAATGGTTCTGAGAAGAAGTGTTTACTTTATGGCGCCTCGGCCCGCGTCCTTCGTGGTGGTTCCTGGCTCCACAACGCGGTCATCGTACGTGCTGCTAACCGGAGCAGGTACGAGCCTGGTAGCCGGAACTACAGCGTGGGCTTTCGCGCCTGTGAGGTCCAGGTAAAGTAAAAGTCAAGTCAGGCAATAGCAGCAACGAGCAAGCCGAGAAATTTTTTTAAGAGGCGAGTGGGCGAGCCTCGAAAAAAATTTCAAGGCTTGTGAGTGCTGCTATTATTAGCAAGGTAGGGTCCTTGGCTTATCTAAAATAGATATTAAACATAGATATTAATAGGTATTAAACCATGCCAGCAAAAGCTATTTGTAGCAAAAAATACATCAATCCCTATACCGACTTTGGCTTTAAAAAACTCTTTGGCGAAGAAGGCAGTAAAGATCTACTCATAGATTTTTTAAACCAGTTATTACCACCCAAACATCAAATAGAGTACGTAACATTTAAAAATACCGAACATTTAGCAGAGACTAATGTAGAGCGTAAAGCCTTTTTTGATATCTATTGCGAAAGTACCACCGGGGAAAATTTTATCGTCGAGATGCAAAAGGCCAAGGCCGAGTTTTTTCGAGATCGGGCTATCTTTTATGCCTCGTTTCCGATTCGTGATTTAGCTAAAAAAGGCGATTGGAATTTTGAATTGTTGCCAGTCTATTTTATTGCTATCTTAGATTTTGAATATGATAAAGAATTTAGAACTCAAAAATTCATGCGTGATATCTATTTAAAGGATCAAGATGCGGAGGTTTTTTACGATAAATTATCTTTTAAATTCTTACAGATGCCCTTGTTTAACAAGCAAGAAGATGAGCTTAAAACCCATTTCGATAAATGGATGTATTTTTTAAAAAATTTAGAAAATTTTGAACATATCCCCGCCATTCTAAATGAAACAATTTTTAATAAGGGTTTTGAGATTGCTCGCATAGCTAAATTCAACCCAGAACAAAGTGAACAATATCAAAAAAGCCTCTTACAATATTTGGAAGTAAAAAACGTAACAGATACGGCATTCCAAGAAGGCAAGCTTGAAGGCAAGCTTGAAGGCAAGATTGAAGCCGCAAGAATTTTAAAAGCAGAACAGGTATCTATTGATCTGATTATTAAAACCACAGGACTTACCAAGCAAGAAATTGAAATTTTATAGGAGCAAAGCCAGGTAGGGTGCGCACCTTTTCCTCTTAAAACGTTAATTTATGTTATGGTACACTATCTGGCTTTAATTGTGATACCCTAAATCTAGGGTCGTACCTACCGTGCTCTAAAATATATGAAAAATTTCTACCGTGCGCCTTTTCCTGCAACTCGTCTAAGACGGATGCGAAAAGATAAATTTTCTCGTTACCTAATGCAGGAAAAACAACTTACACCAGCCGATTTTATTTATCCTGTATTCGTTTTAGAAGGCGAAAATCGTAGAGAACCCATACCATCAATGCCAGGAATTGAACGCCTCAGCATTGACCAATTAGTAATCGATGCCAAAATTTGTATAGACTTAGGAATACCAGCTCTAGCCATCTTCCCTGTCATCCCACAATCTGCAAAATCTACAGATGCTAAAGCCGCCTACGACCCAAACGGTCTTGTGCCTAAAACTATCCAAGCTCTAAAACACAACTATTCTGAATTAGGAATCATCACAGATATAGCTTTAGATCCATACACCAGTCATGGTCAAGATGGGATTATTGACGCAACAGGTTATGTATTAAACGATGTTACTACTGATATATTAGTGCGCCAGGCTTTATGCCATGCTGCTGCTGGAGCTGATATCGTTGCGCCTTCTGATATGATGGATGGTAGGATTGGGGCTATTCGTACTGCTTTGGAGCAGTCTGGTTATTTCCATACCCGCATCTTAGCTTATGCTGCTAAATATGCTTCTAGCTTTTATGGTCCGTTTCGTGATGCGGTTGGTTCGGCAAGCAATCTAAAAGGTGGGGATAAGTATAGTTATCAGATGGACCCTGCTAATAGTAATGAGGCTCTCCATGAAGTGGCACTAGATCTTGCAGAAGGTGCTGATATGGTAATGATTAAGCCAGGTTTACCCTATCTAGACATAATCCACCGAGTCAAAGAGCAATTTCAAGTACCAACTTTGGCATATCAAGTAAGCGGGGAGTACGCTATGCTAATGGCAGCTGCACAAAATGGTTGGCTAGACGAACCTGCTATAGTATTGGAGGCGTTGTTAGGTATCAAGCGAGCTGGAGCTGATGCCATACTTACGTATTTTGCTAAGAAGGCAGCGTACTGGTTATCACAGAATGATTAAAAATTTGTAACTAAACTTGAATTCATACGGTTCGCCTATTTAAAATTATTGCTCAATTTCAATACGTTATGAAGGAATATACAGGTTAAAAATCCTAAATATTTATCAGACAGGCCGTGCTACTCACGTACCCACCCAAGGCAACTTAGGTGTAGGTGGTATTGGCCAATCTTTTGGTTTCTCTATTATATTTCCAGAAGGCTGGATTCCACTTTGCGCTAAATCATCCATCAATATAGTACTTAAAGCAGGCGCAAAAGCAAGTTTAGTAGGCCAAGCCACTGAGATACCATCTTGAGTGTGTAAAAATGGTTTATCGGGTCGTAAACCATGTATAAATTTGGGTTCAGCACGATCTACTAAAAAACTCGACCAATGAGCCTGACTTAGAACTAACCCTGTATCTAGCCAAGGCAAAACTTCTGCTAATTCACGTTTCCCCTGCGCAATTTGCTCTTCTTGGGAACGATGTACTCCAGATTCAGCGATCTGGCCACCTATATACCAAACCCATTCCCTATGAGATCTTTGATGGCTAGTAATGGTAAGACGTGGATTTGCGCTCATACCTAAGCAGTGAGCATAAAATGGTGGTAAGTCTACGCCTTGTAACATTAACATGTGCAAAGGTCGAAGCTGCATTGAGGGCCTTGTACGTCCTAGCTTCTCAAGTAAGTCCTCATTGCCTCTACCAGCAGCTAATACCAAACGTTTAGCTTGTAAACAGAGCGTACCAGCTTTAGGATCAGTCAATTCAAGGCTCCATGGATGAGTTGGAGATACAGAGAGTTTACTTGCTGGCTCTAACCATAAAATGGCCTGCTTATTCTGTTTCTCAAGAGATAGGATCAGACTTTCCATATTCAGTACTGGCTCTTCCAATCTATATACATAGCCATTAAAATCAGCATGCTGGAGAACTTTGGGATACATGCCCCTATCATATATGGGGACTACGCGGCTTTGCATAGCTTTACTGGCTAGCAGACTAGTGAGTTTAGAACTTAGATTACCTGTAGACCATAAAAATTGATGATCAGTAAGCACTTTGACTTCAGAGAGGTCCAAGGCTCCAGTTCCAGATAAACAACTGCGCCAAATTCCTGGCATAGCTTTGATAGCTTGCGCTGCGTCTGTGAGATGGCCTGTTAAAGCGTATTTAGTTCCGCCATGGATAATGCCTTGGGAGGCTATAGTCTGGATGCCACCTAGGCGTTGCGATTCTAGTAATAATGTCGCATATCCAGCCTTACGGAGTTGGGTTAGACTCCAAAGGCCAGCAATACCACTGCCAAAGATTACAACATCAAGATTTAATATGTCAGAATTTAATATGTCAGACATGTAGGATGGAATTTTTCATTGCAAAATGATGGGGCTGTATTCTTAATCAATTATTATTACGTTGGAGCTGTGTTTCTATTGTTTTATGCATAGCAGATCCTAACAGTACCTCAATTAAAGTAAGGGCAAAATCCATAGCTGTACCTGGTCCACGGGAAGTGATAATTTTATTATCAGTCACAACCGCATCTTGAGTTAAATTAATCTGTGAAAATGTATCTAATACACCTGGATAGCAAGTAGCATTGCGTCCATCCAGTAATCCTGCATCAGCTAATACTTTGGGAGCTGCGCAAATAGCAGCAGTATACTTACCATTAGCAACCATTTTTTTCAGTAGATTGTGAATACGTGGGTCTTGGTTTAAGTTGTCAGCTCCAGGGATACCTCCTGGTAAGACTAATAGGTCAAATTGTTGATCTAAAACATTGTCCAAGGTAGTATCTGGTACTAATACCGTACCATGACTGGCGGTTACCGGGCCTTCTTGTAATCCAGCGGTGATGACTTCAATTTTGGCGCGTCTTAATAGGTCAATTATAGTTACGGCTTCTAATTCTTCGCAGCCTTGGGCAAGAGGGATAAGGACACGTGCCATAATAGGTTCCTGGTTTTCTGGGGTAATAGATTTGGGTACTTAAAAATCGTTTTGGATTACTTGCTATGAATCAAAAATTATCATTAAATTTCAATATTTTATTGGCAAATCCACAAATTAAAAAATCCTAAATCCTTAATTAGATTTCTTGTACTTTGGGTAAAAAACTTTTCTCAGTCTAAATAAACTAGAAGTATACGTTGTATTATTAAAATCCAAGTTATAAATAAGTACTATGGCTCACTACAGGACATTAAACCAACTTAATAATACCATTATTTATGTTGATGATTGGACTTTGGATAAAATTATACCTTAATTCAAAATTATTTATAATAATCAATTGGTTAAATAAAATTGCATGGCACTAATAACCTACTGATAATACAGTATTTTATTATATTTGTCCAAAGTCCAACTCATAACAAGTTAAAAATTTTAACGAGCTAGTTAAGTAGTTGGGTTGGCGATAAAGCTGCCAACCTACTGGTTTACAAAAATCAATCGACTAGTATCAAACCCAAGCTGGTAAGACACACGCTTGAATTTATCAATTATTTCTTGTGGCAATTGTGGCGTTCTGGCAAGGAGCCACAAATATGATCTATCAGCACCAGATACAAATGCATATTGGTAATCTTTTTGATCCAGCTCAAAAACTACATAGGAACCATAAAATGGCCCAAAGAAGGAGACTTTAAGATAACCCTGATCTTTCCTGGCAACAAAGTACGCTTTACCCTCAGCTACCTTCCATGTTTTATCTTTAACTGAATAGCCACGATTTATGACAGCAACTCCACCATCGTCACGCAGCGAATATTCAGCAGTTACCCTCTCTAAACCTCTTTCAAAGGAATGATCTAACCTTGCTATTTCATACCATTTGCCCAAGTAGCGATCTAACATGAAGTTATCTACTGGTGTTACTGTATTGGGCATTCCAAGACAACCTGTTAAGAATAATATTACTACAGTAGTTAATATAAGTTTCATAGTTTGACTCAACGTTCGCTTTTTCAACCAGAGCTTTATTGAATATATGTTAAATGATTAATACAGCACTAATCACCAGAATCTATTTCCTAATTGTGTAAGGGCCGTAGGATAGGAGCATCCCGCTTTTTTAAAGCCATAATATAGCATAAGGCGGGATTCTTCCGCACTATCGTGTTAAATTTCTAGCACGGTAGGATGAGTACCTTTTAACTTGGCTAATTACGGCCCTACTTAAATCTTAACTGAATCCTGTGTGATCATGGCGTTATATAGTTCTTCAAGCCAGGTAGGGTGGGCACAGTCTCATCGTGCCCACGCAGAATTATAATTTGTTCTTTGTTTGGCTTGCGTGGGCAAAAGATACAGCCGTTTGCCCACCCTAACTGTGGATTATTAAGAAAATAACCATGAATACACAATATGTTTTTAATGCCGCTGGCGAGCCTACATCTGTTATTATCCCAATCAACGAATACGAAGAATTATTAAATGCTGCGGCATTACAAGATGAAACAGCATTTTTGTTGCGTGAACCAAACGGAACCATTTTACGGCAACAAATTAAAAATATTCGTAAAGGATGCAATAGACATTATACCGATTTTAACTAAAATCTCGATTTCATCATGAAAAATTAAAAATTTTATCTATTAAATTCAGTTGATTATAAAAATCGGTATAATGTCTATTGATGTTCTTCGACAATTAGTTATATCGGTCAAACAACCATGGTTGGGTAGCTCGTAGAATGGACATCAGTGCCATCAAAAAATATTCTTGACCTTTATAATATTCTAATATACAGTGTATAAGTAGCTAAGGATCATAACCCTAAAACAAGTATTCTATGCTCTACTTGTTGCTACCTATCAAAACATAGAGAAGTGAGAAGTCAAAAAATGAACGATCTATTACCAGTAGAAGCCGTACAAGTAAAGGATGGCAAGCTAGTTACTACCAGCTTAGTAGTAGCTAAAGTTTTTGGAAAAAAGCATTATAATGTACTAAGAGACATTGAAGCTCTTGAATGCTCTAAAGAATTTACTGCCCTCAATTTTGAGGGTAGTGACACTAAAGATGTCACCGGGCGTACTATTCATATATACAATATCACAAAAGACGGCCTTACATTCTTAGTAATGGGCTATCGTGGTAAAAAAGCCGGAGAATTTAAAGAGGCATATATTATCCGTTTTAATGAGATGGAACAGGAATTAACCGCAAACGCATCTCAAGTTACTATCGATAAAACTGTACAAGATTTACAATCCCAAAACACGACTAATCCTATCCTCAATAAGCCACATATAATTACGATTCAGGATATTAACTTCTTAACTTACATCGAAACGCGGCAAATACGCAAAAACCTAGAAGGAGAAGTTAAATACTACACCAAAGCTGAAACAGGTGAGTCTGGCATTAGTTTTCAGGGACTAGCCAATGCCTGTGGTGGTGTGAGCGCAAAGACCCTTAGGGAGGTTCTTGCCAAATATGCGGATCCTTATCTTACCGAGGACATAATAAAAGACAAGATTTGTGAGCCAGTAATTCACTATTTTGCCTTTGAAGCCCCACAAAAAAAGACCAAGGCTAAGGAAATACACCGCGATTTTGCCTATTATGGAATTAAGACCTTTATTCAAAAGAAGACTGACTATCCAGCGCAACTAGCTATAAATCATGATGCTAGTCTTGAACTTTCCATCGAAGCGAAACTGCAACAAGAAAACAAAATATTACAACTGGAATTAGCAGCAAACAAAGCTCGTATGGAAGAATTGGCTGCTGAAAATAATAACCTGAAATGCCAGCCCCGACTAGAGAAAACCTACCAATCCCGCGTCCAAGAGATTATGGGCGGCCAACGGGAAATCTACCTATCCCATCCACTACCAGGCCGTGTAGATCTCATTACTAATCAATGTGTAGTGGAAATCAAAAAGTTAGAAAACTTTTCCAGTGCTTTTGGCCAATTATTGCATTACCGAGCTAAATTACAGGGAACCGAGCACGAACAAAAAACCTATGTCGTATATTTATTTGGTAAGGTAACTGAGGATGAAAAACAGGTATTAGAAAAAATGGCCGACCTCGCCCAATTCCAACTTATAATCGATAAAGAAATTAAAGACTTTATGGATGAAGATGAAATGACTACGAAAGATAAATTACGCATGGTAATTGGATAGCCATGTAGGGTGCGCAATGCGTACCCTACCTAGCTTAACTCTTACTTCATTATCCAAAAGTCGATTCATTTCAATATCATATCTCATTAAAGAGCGCACCTACCCATCCTACGGGCTAATAGTGGTAAACTTCATCAATCTCATAAAATCCACATTCTTTATTCATGAGCCATATTGCGGCCCTTTTTACCCCTTCAGCAAAAACATCTTTATTAAATGATTCGTGCTTCAAAGTGATTTTCTGATTATTTGTTGCCAGAATGATTTCATGAATACCTACTATACCGCCAGCTCTAATACTGTGAATCGGTACTTTTCTATTAAAGGCTTTTGCTATCTTCTTTGCAGTGCTACTAGGAGAGTCTTTTTTATCCTTGAAATGTTGTTCAACAATTTCTACATCCGCATGGTTCCAGATTTGGTTTAACAACTCACAAGCTTTAATAACAACATTAATTCCATCAGAGATATTAGCTGCATAAAGCACTTTCAAGTGATCATATTCTTTTATCTTATTGATCTGAACATCGGTAAATCCGGTAGTAGCAATAATATAACTGGTTTTCTCAGGCAGTGTGTTAATGTTGAGCATGACTGCATCAGGCGTAGTCAAATCTACTACCACATCAGGCTCAAACCGGTTAACCAATTCGCCAATAAATTCTTTGGATTTAACGACAAAATCAAATTCATCTGGCTTAGTCACTTTATTCTTTGCAACAAAAACTAGCGCAAACCTTTTATCAGAGCGGAGATTTTGTGCAACCACTCGTCCAGTTTTGCCATAACCTAATAAACCAATCTTAATTTTCATGTCTCTTCTCGTCAGGTTCGCTCATTTAATTTTAAGTTTGCAAAATTAAATGGGCGAACTATAGGTTTAACTTATATAGATTAAAAATGTTAAAAGATCTTATAGTTACCCAATGATGTACTAGATGCGATCTTGAAACTTTGCTAATAAGACCACAATTCCAAATTGCGTTTCGTAAATTTTTGAACATCAAATAACACATAATAATTATTTAAAGCATAAATTCTATAATATTTAATGCAATATTTATAGAATTTAGTACTTTTCAATTTATAGCATTTTATAGGTTGTATTCATGACTGTTGAATCCCATACTGAAACCCTACAATTTCAAGCTGAAGTAAGCCAAGTACTGGATTTGGTTATCCGCTCTCTATACTCCAATAAAGAGATATTTTTACGCGAATTAATATCCAATGCCTCAGATGCTGCTGAAAAACTACGCTTTGAAGCCCTAACCGATGATGGATTATTTGAAGGCGATTCTAATCTATGGGTGCGCGTACAAGTTGATAAAGATGCAGGTACCATAACCGTCTCTGACAACGGCATCGGCATGAATCGCCAAGAGATTTCATCTCTGATTGGGACTATAGCAAACTCTGGAACCCGAGCTTTCTTAGAAAAGATGACCGGTGATACAACTGGAGATAGCCAACTTATTGGTCAATTTGGAGTTGGATTTTATTCAGCATTTATCGTTGCTGATAAGGTTACCGTACTTACCCGTCGTGCTGGTTTAGGCCCAGAACATGGCGTACGCTGGGAATCAGCAGGAAAAAGTGATTACCAAGTAGAAACCATTGAAAAAACTACTCGTGGTACTGATATCATTTTACATCTGCGAGAAGATGAGAAGGAGTTTTTAGAGTCTTGGCGTTTACGCTCTATTATAACTAAATTTTCTGACAATATCTCGGTGCCAGTTGAGATGCCCAAAGAGCATTATGGCACTGATAAGGATAAGGACAAAGATCAAGATAAATCTATAGATACAGATAAATCTACAGAGCAGAATAAAGCTCCAGAATGGGAACGGGTGAATACAGGCACAGCTTTATGGCTGCGCAACAAAGCCGACATAACTGAAGATGAATATAAGGAATTTTACAAACACCTCTCCCATGATTTTCAAGACCCTATCACCTGGGTACATAATCGCGTAGAAGGTACCAACGAATATAGTGCATTACTATATATTCCCAGCGTTGCTCCTTGGGATTTATGGGATAGGGAACAAAAACATGGGGTAAAACTATATGTACGCCGCATGTTTATTATGGATGAAGCTGAAAAACTCATGCCACGCTATCTACGCTTCGTCAAAGGGGTTGTAGACTCCAATGATTTACCGCTCAATGTCTCCAGGGAATTATTACAGCATGACCGTAAACTCAACAGTATTCGCACTGCCAATGTAAAACGCATCCTAGGTCTATTAGAGGATATGGCCAAGGATAACGTTGAACAATATAATACCTTCTGGAAGACGTTTGGAAAAGTACTTAAAGAAGGCCCAAGCGAAGACTTTGGAAATAAAGAACGTATTGCTAGTTTACTGCGTTTTACTACCACCAAATCTGAAGACGATGCACAAACAGTTTCCCTAGAAACCTATATAGATCGTATGGCCACAGGCCAAGATAAAATCTATTATATAACTGCTGATAGTCCAGCCGCCGCACGTTATAGTCCTCATTTAGAAATCTTTCGCAAAAAGGATCTAGAAGTACTATTATTATCTGATCGTGTAGATGAATGGCTAGTATCCCACTTAACTGAACATAAGGGCAAATCACTACAATCTATAACTAAAGGTGCTTTAGATCTAGGTGAACTTGCTGATAAGGATACCAAAACCCAGGTCGAAGAAGCTACTAAGACTCATAAAGATTTGCTGGAACGAGTCAAAAAGGTTTTGGCAGAGAAGGCACAGGATGTAAGAGTTTCGAGTCGTTTGACTGATTCTCCAGCTTGTCTTGTA
This sequence comes from Candidatus Achromatium palustre, assembly GCA_001044195.1. Taxonomy (GTDB): domain Bacteria; phylum Pseudomonadota; class Gammaproteobacteria; order Chromatiales; family Chromatiaceae; genus Achromatium; species Achromatium palustre. Next base: position 5,678 of record LFCU01000171.1, on the reverse strand, counting down.
GTAGAAGAGCATGATATGAGTGCTAATCTGGCTCGAGTGCTTAAGTCTGTGGGCCATGAATCTCCAGCAACTAAACCTATTTTGGAACTGAATTTGGAGCATCCATTATTGCGACGGTTAAATGCCGAACCAGATGATAAGCGTTTTAGTGATCTAAGTAATATTCTATTTGATCAGGCTTTGCTTGCAGAAGGTGGGGCTTTAGATGATCCTGCAAGTTTTGTTTCTAAACTGAATCAGCTTATGTTAAATATGATGTTACAAGGCGGCTAATATATGACCTTCGTAGGGTGCGCATTGCGCACCTTATGAACTGGGCGTATCCGCTAGGTGGGGGGAGTCTCCTTTAGCCAATTATTGTGTGTTGGTTGCAATTAAACCATGTAGGGCGGGAGAGCGAAGCGATCCCGCCTTACTACTTTGAAATAATGCCTAAATTTGGTAACAAATGACAATATAAAAATTATGAAATGGAATAACATTTTCAAAATAGGCGGGATCGCTTCGCTCTCCCGCCCTACGGTCTCCCCCTATCTAACTGATACGCCCATGTCAACTCATTGATTATCATCAGCCCAACCTACAAACTAATCTAAACCCCACGGAATTACGACGATAACCTGGATCGTGCCAATATCGATAAGTAGTTCGGAAATATCCAGGTTCGTTGTAAAGACTACTACCACCACGTATTACTCTATACGAACCAGCATCTGGTCCTTGTGGATTCTCTACCACTTGCTTGCTATTAGAAGATCTATAGTATTCGCTATCATACCAATCTGCACACCACTCCCAAACATTACCACTTTGATTATAAGTGCCATAACCCGATACCCCAGTTGGATAATCGTATACCAGACAGGTTTTATTATTATTATTGCGGTTATGCCTATTACATTGACAATGTCTAGAATTCCAGCTATTGCCCCAGGGATATAATAATCCTTGGGGACCTCGAGCGGCCTTTTCCCATTGAGCTTCAGTGGGTAATTGACAATTGGCCCATTTTGCATAAGCTTTTGCATCCTCCCATCCAATACAGGTTATAGGATGCAATGGATTGCCTACGGTTTTGCCAGTTTTATCTATAGAGGGATTACAAAGTGCTTTATGTTGTAATGGATAATATCCGGTGGCCTGTATAAATTTTGCATATTGGGCATTGGTTATGCAGTACATGCCAATCCAGTATCCAGAAAGAAATACTTCATGTTTTGGGTTGTCGTCATCTTGACTGTCTCCCATTGTAAATTTACCTTCTGGAATAAAGACTAACACTGATTCGTCTTTGGTATTTACGATAATTCGGTTTAGTAGCGATTCTTGTAGCCATTGGTGTAGTAGTTTAGAGGTTTGTTCCATATCAAGTCTTAAGATTTGTCATTGTGGTTAAAATAGGTGCTAAGGCAGAGCCTCAGCACCAGATGATCACATTACAGTTTTACAAAGGGTAAATCCTGTATAGGCAAAGGCAAATGTTTACCATCACTAAATTGTATAGTAGAATTGCCTTCTGGATTCAAATCTTTAAGAGATATAGTAAGTCGCTTATTGGCATCTACACCAAAACTAGCTATAAATCGCCTTGCACCTGCTATACAGGATGGATTTGCATGGATAAATTCACGATCTGCCGGATTAAGCTCTTTTAAAGCATTATCAGTATGCCAATCTGTAGTACGACGTTGCAAACGCCCGCCTATTATTTCCCAAAGTCCTTCAGGACGCACCATTTCAGAGCGTTCAATGACCACTAAACTTAAATATTCAGACCCCTCACAGGCTCCATTAATGTATTTTATTGATATCGGCCTTTCTGTTGGATAATGCGTACCTTTAGGGATTATAGGTATTAGGGAATATTCACTGCGTTCGGAATCCCAAGCTCGTAAGCAATAATCATGTACTAAAGTGAGATTGATATTGCCACCTGCATATCGACACGCACCACGTGCAATAGCTTCAAAGGGATTTTCACAATGTACGGGGCAATCTGGAAGAAGGTTTTTGACTAAATCTGTAACACCTAAAAGTAAGCTAGAACCGCCAACCATAAAGACTGCTCGAATATCAGAACGCTTGGTAGCATAACGTTCCTGGGCCTGTGTCAAAGCACGTTCTAAAGTAAGGGCTATGAGGCGATAAAAATTACGGTTTCCTAAAGATACTCTATCAGTTTCTAGGACATGACGTAGATCTGTAACCGAAAATGTGTGGCTAATACGTTTTGCACCATCAAAGTGTTCTACTTTTACCTGTTCGATTCCATCTGAAAGTTTTACTTTGGCATTTTCTATAGCATGTAAGAGATCAGAACCTATTGTGCCTATAGTATCGCTATTCAGCCCTTGAGCTTGTGCTAACTCCTTCAAAAGCCACTGATCAACTAAAGCCCCACCAATCTCTTCGCCAGAACGGCCTAATACTATGCAGGGGCGTGTTTGATCAGCATCTAGTTCCAAAATTTTTACTACAGATATATCTAATGTTCCACCTCCAAAGTCAAATACTATATATACCTGGCCTTCTCGAACCCGTGTTCCATAACCTAAAATACAAGCTGTGGCTTCATCTAGCATACGGATTCGGCCTGGAAACACTCGTGAAGTGGCATTTTGTAACCAGTTTGCATAATGATCAAAAGATTCTATTGGTAAGGTAATAACCAAGTCTTCGTCTTCATTACCAGTAGCAGCAAAGAGTACATGCTCAATAAAAGATTCTGCTGCTTGGCGGGGAGTTATAAGTTGGCCATTGATACGTCTAGCCCGATTATTGCCTTTTAATAAATCTAGTTTCATCCAACGAAACGTACCACGATCTGTTGCTAGTCCAACGTTTTCAACCTGTGCGCCAATGGTTTTGCCCGCGTGGGCAATGTCCACCCTACTACCATAATGGATTAATGAGGGTATCACAGCGGATAATTGACGTTTTTGGGTACCAGGTATTAGGTAGTTATAAATTCGTGTAGGCCCACCAATTTGTAAGGTCTTTACTTGTCGTGATGATGGTTGCCACCGTGCTAATACGGTATTGCAGGTTCCAAAATCCATTGCCAAAGGCATATATAATCTCCTAAATATTGTTGTTGCATTACCTCTTCTGTTATAGTTTTTTAAATCCCTTATGTCTAGAATATAGTAGTATATGTTAATAAAAAATTGCGCGAAGTGGTAAAAAAATTGTAATATATTGACTAATAATGTTAGTTATGATCTATATTTGACAATTGTTAATGGTGTTTTAGATGATTGATAGGTTATTATTGAGATTTGATAATAGGAGCATTTAGCTATGCTGTATCGTATTCTAAAGAATATTGTATTGTTACCATTTTTTATACTGCTAGGCTGCACCGAGACATCCTATACTCCGCAAGCATCTGGTACTAGTAATCCAGAACCTGTTCATAATCTAGCACCTTATGCGCAAACCACCACCTCAGGCCGACGTATGGCTCTAGTGATTGGTAATCAATCCTATCCAGGTGGCAATTTTCCCCGTTTGCCAAATCCTAAGCAAAATGCCATTGGTATGGCCGAACGTTTGCAGCAGTATGGTTTTCAGGTAACCCGTGGCATCGATTTAAATCCATTGCAGATGCAAAATGCGGTAAACAGTTTTGCAGATAGTCTAAAACCAAATGATATAGCTTTATTTTATTACGGCGGTCACGGTACTGTAGCTACTTGTAAGAATGGCGAGCAGGAGAATTTCTTAATTCCTGTGGGTAAGGTGTTACGGAGCCGGGCCGATGTTTGCTATCATGCCACTTCAGCCCAATGGGTGTTGATGCGTCTTAATGAGAAGCGGCGTAATGGTATGAATATCGTCTTGTTAGATGCCTGCCGCACCACAACCACTCAAGGCAGTGAAACGCCTGGCTTAATTGGGATGCAGCAGTTAGGTAGTTTCATAGGCTATGCGTCATCTCCTGGTACCATATCGCGTGGGGATCTATGGGGTAAGTATAGTGTCTTTACTCAGCAGGTGTTAAATATGCTAACGCCACCTAATGATCAGTTGCCATTGGAGTTTTGGTTTCGTAAGGTGCGAACTGCTACCTTAGAATCTGTGCGTAAAGAGGGTGAGCAGCAAATTCCTTGGAGTGAGAATGGTCTTTTAGGTTCTGAGCATTTTTGTTTTAAGCAGCCTTGTCAGATAGGCGCAGTTGTATCCAGCCCTGTAGTTCCAAAAACGATAAGTTTAACGGTGCGTTCTAATGTTTCTAGTAGTAAGGCGCAGGTTTTTATTGATGGGGAGCAGCGTGGTTCTCCTAGGCTAACGGTTAAGCTAGTTCCTGGGATTCATCAAGTGCGGGTGGTTGCTGCTGGTTATAAGCCTTGGGAAAAGCAGTTAGAGATAAATCGAACCTATGCGATCTATGCTAATTTGGAGCAATTACCTCCATCCCGTTTGCCTTTTGAACCTGAGATGGTGTCTATTCCAGCCGGTAGTTTTCGGATGGGAGATATTCAAGGCGGTGGTGCTTCTGATGAAAAGCCCGTACACGAGGTCTATATCAAGTCTTTTAAGATGGGTAAGTATGAGATCACTGTAGGACAATATATGGCTTGTGTACGGGATGGTGGTTGTAAGCCTCCAGAGTGGCAAGAGAAGGGCAGTGAATATAATGCTAAGACTGGATCTGATGATCATTATAGAAAGTTAGGCAGTGCTTTGACTAATTCTAATCATCCTATTGTAGGAGTGAGTTGGCATGATGCGCTTGCCTATACTAAATGGTTAAGTCGGAAGACTGGCAAAAAATATCGTCTGCCCACAGAGGCTGAGTGGGAATACGTGGCCCGTGCTGGTACTTCTACCAAGTATTGGTGGGGTAATGAAATTGGCCATAATCGGGCTAATTGTGATGGGTGTGGTAGCAAGTGGGATGATAAAAGTACATCCCCTGTAGGTTCTTTTGCTGCTAATCCTTGGGGTATATACGATACCGTTGGAAACGTATGGGAATGGACTTGCTCAAAGTATACATCTCCTTATGATGGCTCTGAGATGAAGTGCTTACTTTCTGGCGCCTCGGCCCGCGTCTTTCGTGGTGGTTCCTGGAGCCACTACGCAGACGACGTACGTGCTGCTTACCGGAACGGGTTCGAGCCTGGTAACCAGTTCAACGACGTGGGCTTTCGCGCCTGTGAGGTCCAGGTAAGTCAAGTCAGGTAATAGCAGCAACGAGCAAGCAGAGAATTATTGCCGTGACGCGAGTGGGCGAGCGTCAAGGCAATAATTCGAGGCTTGCGAGTGCTGCTATTAAAGGGGCGATTGCTCGCGATTTTTTTTGGTATACATCTATATTAGAAAATTCTAATATAATAATATTTTTAAACCATAATTCACTTGATTTTCTTGATTACCAACCGCGTACGGCGGGATGAACTTTTACGGTGAATCTTTGGATGTACCGCGTACGGCGGGATGAACTTTTACGGTGAATCTTTGGATGTAGGGCGGGACCGCGTACGGCGGGATGAATTTTTACTGTGAATCTTTGGATGTACCGCGTACGGCGGGATGAATTTTTACGGTGAATCTTTGGATGTAGGGCGGGAGAGCGAAGCGATCCCGCCGCCTTTTATATAAATTTGCCACTTTGCAATAATGCCTAATTATATTCGTGCTTTCGTACCCGGTGGGACATTTTTCTTTACTGT
>LFCU01000116.1 GCA_001044195.1 Candidatus Achromatium palustre | reverse complement strand
ACAACATCACAAAAAATCGCACCTATGAAACGTCTAATAATGGCAATCGTAGCATATATAAATGCGAAAAATGCGGGAATATCTTCTTAAGAAACTAAGGATACCTTTTTAGAAGGAGTAGTGAAACCTATCAATTTTATCATCCAAGTTTTAAAATCCAGAAATGAAGGATTGGGCTTCAACGCATTGTGCAGAACATTCAAGATTTCTAAAAACACATTATTAAATTGGGAGAGAAAATTTTCTTACTTTACAGGAAGCATTGTTTCTATATGCTTTAACATTCCAGTTTTTACAACAGATAATTGAAGGAGATGAACTTTACACAGCATGAATCAAAATATGCCAGTTGGAGATTGTGAAGGCGGGACTATGGTGTTGATGGAAAGAGCAACCCGCTTTATTTGGGTTATGAAATGTGGTAAAAAAGATCGTACCTTATTTTTTAGAGCAATGGAGATACTTAGGCTTGTTATAGAACAAACACAAGATATAACACTTGTCACAGATGGTGAGCGGCGTTATGGTAACATATTGTTTGAGATTTGTAATGAAGTTGTAAAAACTGGTGCTCGCGGAAGCCCACCAAAAGTACTGCGTGAAGCTATCAAAGTACGAATCAAAAACAAGGGATCACAAAGTAAAAAGCGTGGTCCTAAAAGAAAAAAATATGAGACACCTCATCACGCGCATCCTAGTACTAAACAAAACATTGCCAATCATGATATTCATGCTAACCATGTTGAAACATTTAATTCGTCTATTCGACGTACATGTTCTGCGTATCGCCGTAAAAGTAATACGTATGCTAAGAAAAAAGGTGAGTTACAGCGTGTGTTGGATGGAAAATGGATTGTTCATAATTTTATTAACGTACAGTAGACAACAAAGAAGGTACCAGCGGTTGATATTGGCATTTTGGAAAAAGGGTTTTCTTGGAAGGAGGTGCTGATGATCCAAAAAACAGCATAAAATAATTTTATCCGATGAATTAGACTCAACCAGTGCCCCAAAGACCGTAGGGTGGTAGAATTCTGCCATTACATTTAAGGCGGGATTCTCCCACTCTACCAAATTTTACTCTATAGCGATTGCCGCTAAAATACCCATTATTTTTTGCAGACTTTGGATATAATATTCCATTGTGTCAATATAAAATTTATTACCAGTCAATTTTAAAAATTTCCAGTTAGTCCCTGTAGATACACAGCCATAAATATTTTTAATTTCGTTGTTTTTGTTGTTATTAAAGCGTTGTGCTGCAACCATTTCAGAGCCACATTGCGGAATACCGCTTTTTATATTATCGTTTTTGGCCTCAACCATCATAAAAATTGGGGTTCTTAAACTATATTGCTCCTTGGATTTAGAAATAATAAAATCACAACGTCCTGAGAGTCCAATACTTTTATCAACATTGAATTCAATACCAGAGAATAAACTTATTTCCTTAAGTGTCAATTTTAATTCTGCTAGCAATGGGGCAACAATTAATTCTGACCTCGCTTTTTCTGTGTCAATAGCCAATGCTAATGGAATAAATTTTTCTAAAATGATAGCTAATTCATTGGAAATCTCATAATCTACGATGTTAGAAAAAATTCTTTGATCTTCAATAAATTCTAGTTGTAATTTATCTTGTAAATCGTCAATTGTGAATTCACTGTAGCTCATGTTGTTTTTGTTTCCATTCAATAAATCGCATTAAGCCTTTCATGATGGGTTTCGGCTACGCTTCTACCCATCCTACTTACTGATTACTGATTTATTCATAGCATCTTACATTGCTGAATAACATTTAATGAGCGTATTGGCCCTTTCATTCGCAAAACTTGGCACATGAACTAATGCCTTAACTAAATCCGCCATTTCCAATTGGCCAACAATTTTATCCTGTTCAATTACACGAAATGTATGGGTGGTATCACCACCAGAGCGAGCTATTATGGACTCAAGCGTGTCAGTTGGCGCAATATCGAATGTGTATTTTATTCCTTCTGGCTTTGCATCTATAGTATCTATAGGTTGCATCACAGAGCGTACTCGCAATACACGAGCACGGTTGATGTTGCTAATAAAATCTTCGATGTATGGATCATGGGGATGCATCAGAATATCTTGGGGTTCGCCTTGCTGTACTATGGCCCCATCCTTAAGGATCACCAAATGATCAGCCAATTTCAGAGCTTCGTCCAGATCATGGGTGATAAACACAATCGTCTTGCCTAACTCTATCTGTAATTCTAAAAGTAAGTCTTGCATATCGTTGCGGATTAACGGGTCTAGTGCTGAAAATGCTTCATCCATGAGCATGATGTCACTGTTAGAAGTCAACGCCCGTGCAATTCCAACTCGCTGCTGCATACCTCCAGATAGTTGATGTGGATAATGATTTTCAAATCCATCTAATCCTACTCGCGATAGCCAATGCCTGGCTTTGGCCTTTTGGGTTTCATTGTCGATACCACGAACCTGTAAAGCAAGGGAGGTATTTTTTAACACCGTCCAGTGTGGCAACAGGGCAAACTTTTGAAACACCATTGACATTTTGGTTTGCCGAAAATCCTTGAGTTTGGTAGGCGATAGTTTGAGTACATCTTCGCCAGCAATCAAAATTTCACCAGTAGTAGGGTCAATTAAGCGATTCAAATGGCGGAGCAATGTTGATTTACCTGATCCAGACAAGCCCATGACAACGGTTATTTTACCTGCATACATATCTATATTGATATCTTGTAAACCTAGAACATGGTTATATGTGGCTAATAACTCGGCTTTGTTCATGCCATTTAGAACATGAGAGAGCATATTTTGAGAACGTGGCCCAAAAATTTTATAAAGTTTACGAATCTGAATCTGTGGTACTGAATTAGTGCTGTTATTGTCCATGTTTAGTTTCAATTGCTGTGATGGGTGACTTTATTGATATGGGCAAGTGCGGCTTTGGAGCTGCGATCCAAAAGTACTGCTAACAGGACTATACCTAAGCCTGCGACTAAGCCTACCCCTAATTCGAGATTTCTGATACCACGCAAGACTAATACGCCTAGCCCGGGAGCTGAGACTAATGAGGCGATAACTACCATAGCCAAACTCATCATAATCGTTTGATTGATGCCAGCCATGATATTTGGTAATGCCAGTGGTAATTCTACGTAGAATAATTTCTGCCGAGCGTTCATCCCATAAGCATTAGCAGCTTCGATTACATCCTTGTCTACTAAACGGATGCCTAGATTGGTCAAACGGATAATTGGTACAATCGCATATAAAATGATTGCAATACCATACAGTTTCGGTTCAGTAACTGAAAATAGAAAGATTAGCGGAATCAAGTAAACAAAAGTTGGTAGAGTTTGAAATAAGTCTAAGATTGGTATGATGAGCCGCTGCAAAAGATTAGACTTGGACATAGCAATACCAATGGGGACACCGAAAAAGACTGATAGGTTGGCACAAACAAAGACTATAGCAAGGGTCTGCATTGCCGGTTCAAGATGATCTATAAACCCCATAAATAGTAGTATGGTGGCCACAAATATCGTAACGCCAACAGCATGAGATACATACCAAACTAAGCCTACCAGTGCTGGAATCAACATAAACCAGGGAATGAGTGTCGCAAAATATAGTGCCCCTTCTAGCAACCAGGATAGGGGTTGCGTTATAGGATCGAGTACAAACTTAAGCCTGTCTTTGACTGCAAGAAAACTGTTTTCAATACCAGTGGTCATTTCTCGTGTACGAGGAATCTGCGAGCAGGCTTTATGCAGATTGTTTAGGGATGGGAATGGAATAGCCAAGATACTAAAGATGCTCTTGTCAACCTGTACCGCTTTATTTGGCTCTAAAAGTTGTTGCATCGTCATGATGTTATTGAGGGTAGGCTTATCACACCAGGAACGCAATCCAACAGTATTGAAGAGCGGCGCATATATTGAACTAGATTGCTGCGTTACCTTGCTATTAGCCACATGCTTAAGTTTTTCACGAGCTGCATCATTTAACCATGCCCACCATATTTTTTTGTTGTTGATTAAAAAATATACTGCCACCTCTTCCGATGAAGCGGTGTGATCTTTCTGCCAAGATAATAGCTGACTCATCTGTGCATTGGTAAAGCTGATTTTGCTCATCAATTTAGCAATTTGGGGTTTTTCTGCTGCAAACTTAGCAGTGACCACAGTTAAGGCATCGCCTCGAGGATATGCTGAAACCCCTGGTGTCGCACAATTTTTATCAGTATTGCACTGGTGTGTTTCAGGAATGTACTTGCCAATATCGATCATCGTCATTGGATATTTGCCCAAGATGGAAGTAGGTGTCCAATAATAACCAATCCAGGGTGCTTTATTAGCAAAAGCAACAGCGATGGATGTAGCCAAAGTTTCACCAGAACCATGCTGAAATATCTCAAATCCAGCTTCTCGAAGTTTGGTAGCTTTAATCAGATTGTCGTTTGTCGTTTTGCAATTCCATCCTTCAGGACATTGGTGAAAGCGATGCTCAAATAAACCTGGATTTGCTTTGACACCAGCAAGAGTAGCTAATTCTGGATGCGCATCCAACATGTAATTAGGAATCCACCAGCCTTCAATCCCACCATCCGAGATCACATTTACCAAGGGTTTTATCTTCCCAGTTGCCTTGAGTTCAGCGTAAATTGGGGTATTGTTACCCCAAATTTCGGTAAGGATTTCTGGTTCGCCCGTTTCTACAGCGGAAATTAGTGCTGGTGCAGAGGTTGAGGGAAGAACTGTAACTTTACAGCCATATCCGTGTTCTAAGAAAAATTTAGCAACGGCGGTAACTATTCTGGACGATGCCCAATCCATTTCGGTTATGGATACTGATCCACAATTTTGTGCTTGGGCTATATTTACAAAGGCAATACTTATAAAAATGCAAAGTAATATAATATGTTTTAGTTTTTTCATAAATGAAGTACTATTAAGGTGTAAGTAGTAAAACGTATTTGTACTTAATGCGAGCACGTAGGATGGGTAGAAATCCATCCTACGAGCTGAGAAGACATTGTAGGCGATGGTATTTGGAGCTTGTCTCGTCTGTACCTGGCATCTTCGTAGCTAATTTTGCAAGATTAACTGTTTTTGCTTTAAGCAACGCTCTAAGTAGAGCGGTTATGCATTTGGCTCTTGCTAAGTTCCAGTTAAAGTGCATCTGGAATAGGGGGACTAACGCTGGTATAATATCCATAATATCGAGTAGCAGTTGCAATTAAAAAAACATATTATATTTAGTTATGTAACAAAATGCAAGGGTTTTTTGAATCAAAAAAAGCCATATTAGCTAGAAAAAAATTATTTAATAAAAAAATTATTTATAAAATTGTCATGTACTGAGATCCATTTTATATGCCTGCTAAGTGGACTTTGCTATCACGCAGTATGGTGTACATTGATCAATGTTTGTCATTAACAGGTTGGGAATTGTTAAATTAATGGTAGTCCGTAGGGTGGGCAAACAGCCGTATCGTTTGCCATAAGCAAACCAAACAGGACAAATTATGATACCGCGTGGGTACGATGAGACCGTTCCCACCCTACCTGCCTATCAAAGTACGAATCAAAAACAAGGGATAACAAAGCAAAAAAACTTGGTCTTAAGAGAAAAAAATGACTATATATTTTTATACAACAAAATCTGAGTATGGCGATTTTTCTAACTTTGCCCGTTATGGAATCGAACTAGATGGCTTATGGTGGCCTACCGTTGAACATTATTTTCAAGCACAAAAATTTCCAGATAACGCAGAACATAAGGAGAGCATTCGTACAGCAGCTTCTCCTGGCATTGCCAAACAGCTTGGTAGAAAAAAGAAAATTTCTAGGATTCAGGAATGGGAGCAAATAAAAGACTCAATTATGCTAACAGCGGTCCGTAAAAAATTTACTACACATCCCGAATTACGAACATTACTATTAAGCACAGGAACAGAGAAGTTGGTAGAAAATGCTCCCAATGATTATTATTGGGGCTGTGGCCAGGATGGTTCTGGTAAAAATCGTCTTGGAACTATTTTGATGCAGGTTAGAGCAGAACTTAAGGCTGCAAATTCGTAGGGTGCGCATCGTGCACCATAAAAAATGCCTCGTAAGATGTTTAGTCAGGTAGGGTGGGCAAACGGCTGTATCGTTTGCCCACGCCATTTAGACAACAATAACAAATTATTTCCCAATTCCACGTGGGCACGATGAAACCGTGCCCACCCTACTTGGATACATATAATTGCGAATTATCAATTTGCAATAAAATTTATTCTTTGAAAAACCTTATTTTCTACACCGTTTACTTTTTTTTTTTTTACAGTAATATTTCAAACTTTCCAATCAACCCTGTAATAATCACTAGGATTAATTTCTATATAGAGTAAACTATGTTGAAATATTTTAAACTTTTGTTGTTTATCTTATTGATAAATAAATACGGATTTAGATCAGCTATCGCTGCTGATGAGGCTATAAATGCTGATGATACGGTATTGGACGAAGTTGTAGTTACCGCCCCACAAATGGACGAACCACTGACGGTAACCAACGACCCCAAAGCCCCACAACAACCTGTACCAGCCAATGATGGTGCCGCATTTTTGCGCAATATCCCTGGCTTTTCTATGATCCGTAAAGGTGGCACTGATGGTGATCCAGTATTTCGTGGTTTAGCTGGCTCTCGTCTGAACATTGTAATAGATGGAGCTGAAATACTTGGTGGCTGTGGACAACGCATGGACCCACCTACTGCTTATGTCTTTCCTGAGATTTATGACCGTGTCACTGTACTCAAAGGTCCACAAACGGTACGTCATGGCAATGGAAACGTAGCTGGAGTCGTACTATTCGATAGAGACTTTAACAAATTACGTAATTCTGGCACTAAAATCCACGGCAGTGCGATGGGCGGTGTATGGGGACGGGTTGATGGCATAGCAAGTGGTAGCTTTGGAGCTGAAAAAGGCTTTGCCCAAGCTACGATTAGCCATGCTGAATCTGGAGATTATAAGGATGGCGATGGCCGTTCTGTACACTCCAAATATAAGCGTCAAAGCATCAGTGGCATGGCTGGTTGGACACCTAATGACAAGGCACGAGTTATTGTAGATGCCATAGGAAGTCGTGCTGAAGCCGCTTATGCAGATCGGGCAATGGATGGCAAAAAGTTTGATCGGCATGGTGTAGGTCTAAAAGCAGAATTAGATGATGTCACCGGGATATTTAAACGTATCTCCGCTCAAGTCTACTATAATTACATTGATCATGTAATGGACAACTATTCATTGCGTAATCTAACAGCACCAGCAAGGGTCAATAATCCAGATCGCGAAACCCAAGGCGCACGTGTAGCTTTTGATTTACAACTTACCAAAGGTACTTTATTTACATTGGGTCTCGATTGGCAGACGAACATCCACACAATTCGTCGTGCTCAAGATGCTGCTGCTTATACTTATGAAAATCAACGCCGAATTCGGGATATGGATACCTCAATTTGGGGCATGTATGCAGAAATGCGCCATGACCTGAGTCTGAGTTCGCGTCTTATTGCCGGATTACGCTATGATCAATGGTCCGCCAATCGTTACAATGATAGAACTGCTGGTGGAACCTTTATGGTCGATGCGGATGCAACATTAAGCAGTGGTTTTTTGCGCTATGAGCATGATCTCCAGACTGCAACTATTTATATAGGCATAGGCCATGCCGAACGGCCTATGGATTATTGGGAAGCTTCGACTTATCAAGGTTTACAGGTCAATAACCAACTTGATACCGAACGAAACACTCAAGTAGACGTAGGCATATTGTGGGATAATAATGATACGATCAATGCGTCAGCATCGTTATTTTATTCCCATATTGATAACTATGTTTTAACTCAAACTATCCCTCAGCCTCCTCCTAATAATCCTATCCTTGTATCACACAATGTTAATGTAAAACGTTGGGGTGGCGAATTTGATGGAGCTTGGCGTTTTATTCCCAATTGGACTTTACGTGGTAGCCTGGCTTACGTATGGGCCGCCAATACTAGCATGAACGTACCATTAGCGCAAACACCACCTTTAGAGGGGCGTTTAGGCTTAGACTATACCACAGGGCCTTGGACGTTTGCAGGTTTGGTACGAATGGCTGCAAGACAAGACCGTGTGCATGTAAATTATGGTAATATCGTGGGACGTGATCTTGGACAAACGTCAGGTTTTACTACAGTGGCACTCAATGCTTCCTATAAGCCTAGCAAAAACTGGTTATTAAGTGCTGGTGTTGATAATTTATTAGATAGAACCTATTCTGAACATATAAGTCGTGGTGGTTTCGCTGTAGATGGCTTTGTGCAGACGACCAAGGTTAATGAACCTGGGCGTTTTTGGTGGCTAAAAGTGACCGCCAACTATTAAGATGTAGGTTGGGTTGACGGTGAGATCTTCAACCTAACCTACGACGCTTTGTTCAATTGCAATTGTATCAATATCTTGCATTAGTTTATCTTTGGGCTTTTGAGTTTATCCAAAGTCTAAACAATTAGGATACATTTATAAAATTATCCTGATTCGGTCCAGCTTATTAGACCTGTATACGCGGTAAGTAATACTATTATACCAAAGGCAATACGATACCAAGCAAAGATTGTGAAATCATGGCGACTTATATAACGCAATAGACCCCGTACAGCTAAAAATGCAGCTATAAATGAAGCAATCCCTCCAACTAAAAACATTGGGATATCAGAACTATCTAAAAGATGACGATTTTTTATTACATCATAGAGGGTAGCTGCGAACATAGTAGGAATAGCAAGGAAGAAAGAAAATTCGGTAGCAACCTTGCGTTCTAATCCCACAAAAAGTCCGCCTAAAATAGTCGCGCCAGAACGCGAAGTGCCCGGAATCAGAGCTAAAGATTGTGCAAAACCAATTTTTAAAGCATCAATCCAAGGAATATCATTGAGATTCCGTACCCGAATGCGATGCTCACGTCTTTCAGCCCATAAAATTAACACCCCACCAATGATAAAGGCAGTAGCTACACTGATAGGATTAAACAGATACGCTTTAATAACTTTAATAAATAAAAGTCCTAATATGGCAGCAGGTAGAAAAGCCAATATGATGTTAACAGCAAAGCGTTGTGCTTTGCGACTATATGGCAATTCAATAATAATTTCACTAATAGAAACTCTGTATTCCCAAACTACGGCTAGAATAGCGGCAAGTTGAATTGCAATTTCAAAAACCTTACCTTTAGCATCATTAAAGTTAAGTAGATGCCCACTTAAAATTAGATGACCTGTGCTAGAGATAGGTAAAAATTCTGTTAGACCTTCAACAATCCCTAAAATTAATGCCTTAAGAAGTAATATATAATCCATATTGAAATGATTTAGTTTATATTATTTATAGAGAGTAGGGGGCACTGAGGCACGAAGTACTTCTTCGTGCCTTATGTTGGGTAGAGCCTCAACCGAAACCCAGCGATTGATCCTATTTGCTTACAAGGTTCGTACTATAAAATTTACCATACATTATTGAGAAGTTACAGAAGTTACTTGTTAGCAATATTATTGTTTAACGACGTTGATGGCGCATTTTTTGAAAATGCTGCTGCATTTCTTTGGCAAAAGCATCAGCTTCCGCAGCAGTGACTCGATTATCACGGTTTTTATCCATGTACTGAAAACGCTTTTGCAGTTGTGCTTTAATCCGTTGCAATTGTGGTTTTATAAATTCTTTTTGGGATACACTGCCATTACCATCTGCATCTAATGCTTTTAGAAATTGCTGTCCTGGATTAGATGGCATACCAGCAGCTAATGTATAAGTTGGTAGCATAAGTATGATAGCCAAAACAATCGTATAAATTATATTTTTCATAGTGTCACTTTTCTAAAAAACTAAAATTATCGTTTCATAAAAAGTCCGCGTGGGAACGTTTAAGTTGGAACACAGGAGCGTTCAGGATGCGTTCCCACACAGAGCTTGGGAACGATATCACCTACAATTCTAATATGACAAAGTAGAATTAAGCAATGTACAATTATCAAATCCAATTTACATTTCTCAAGCAATTGAATGGGTTGGATTTTTCAGATGCTTTGCATTTAATTTATTACCAACAATACAGTACTTTATACATTCTATAAAAAGTTTGGTTCGGATCCAAAGGTTAGTGATATGATATACTATGTAAAATTATTTAGTTTAAAATAATCACTAAAAGCAAGAGCTTTTAACTGCTATTTAAAAGTTGGACAAAGTTATCCATAATAGGACATTATAGGTAATAAATATTAACTTAACTACACAAATTTGCAAAAACGGAAGTTTCAGCAAAAATATATAAAATGCTATTGACAACTAAATTAATTGTCAATATTATGACGCATCTGCTTTTAAAGAAAATAAAACAGGCTGTTGTGAATGAAAGTAACAAGGATTCTAAACAGTAAAAACCTAAATCAAGGCAAATATCGCAAATTAAAAGAGCAAGCAGAACGATTGGGTAAAATTCGTTCTGAAGTTTGGCATAGTTTTGGTTCAGTTAAAGGCGTTGCAATTAAGAGCGATAGGCAAATACGTGATTCCTGGTTACAAGAAAAACGCCAATTTCCAGTTTCTGCAAATTCTTGGAAAGAAACGTTACGAGATAGCTTTAAAGACATAAAAGCGTATTTAGAATCAGCTAAAGAAAAGACAAGAAAAACACTTTATAGGAAAGTTTCGGATAATAAACAACGCTCTCAACTTTACAAAGAACTTAAGTCTAATACTTGGACTTCCAACAACTATTTACGACGCTTAATGCGTAAAAATTGGAAACATGGACGCAATCATACTCAAAATCAAATCATAGTCCGCTCAGATAGTTATACTACTTTTCAATTAGGTGGACGTGCCTGGATAAAAATTCCTGGTTTAGAAAAAGGTAAACGCATTGTAATTCCATTGGATAGTACTGTTGAACCAGCCGGAACCCTCAGAATAATTCTAAATGATGGACAGATTGAAGTTCATTACACTATAGATATGAAAGAAACCAAAACTTGTGGTAAAGCCACTATTGGAATCGACAAAGGTTATACTGAAGTTTTTGTTGATTCCAATGGTGAACATTACGGACATGGTTTAGGTGAATTATTAAGCCAGCATTCAGATAATTTAAAGAAAAAATATCAAGCTAGAAATAAGCTTCGCGCTATTGCAGAGTCGAAACCTGATAAAAAGAAAAATATTATTAAGAATAATTTGAACCGTAAAAAGCTGAATCGCCTAAACAGAAAAGTTAAAGCTCAAATACGAGATAAAATTTATCAAGCAACACATAAATTAATTGATCAAGCAGAGGTAATTGCAACTGAAGATTTAACGTCGCCAATTGCCTCCTCCAAAAAATTTGGAAAAAATGTTACTAGAAGGCTGTCCGCCTGGACTAAAGGTGTGATAGCAAATGCGATTGAAACGATTTCTCGCCGAAGAGGTTCTTCGGTCATTCTTGTCAATAGCGCGTACACTTCGCAAATGGATAGCCGCCACGGAGCACTGTTGGGCAAACGTAGCGGAGATTCATTTCACTGTTTTGATGGGGTAGTGTTACAAGCTGACGAGAATGCTGCGCGAAACGTTTTGGCAAGACTTTGCGATCAGGAGATAGATCGTTGGATGCCTTTTCAAAAGGTAAAATCCATCTTGCTAGAACGGACTGAGCGACTACGGTTGGGACTGCTCAACCAGGACTCTAGTTGCAATTTATCAAAATTATCAACAGAGAGCGAATTATCTAAAAATGTCTAACTTTGTCCAAGTTTTTAGGAGCAGCTAATTTTTTAAAATGCTAAGTATAATATTAACCACATGTCGTAAGTCTGATAAATAAAATTTACGATTATTTTGATACACCAAGTTCCTGTCTGGAAAAATTTCTAGGAATATCCAATCATCACCCGTAGAAATAATACCATACTGCACTTCTTTACCTAATTTGTTTAAAGCTATTAGTTCAGCAGAACATTGACTTAGTGCTTCCTCAACCGTTTTCTTTTTAGCTTCAATAACAAGTAATGGTTTATCTCCTAAAGTATCATTAGTGTCATCATCTTCTACCTTAGAGACAATAAGATCACATTTCCCTCTTAAATCATCGTCAACTTCTATATATTCTTCGTATAGAATACTATATCTGTCTTTTAACAGTTTGATAACATAGACGAAAATTGGTGTTAAAATAAGTGCTTTAACCGCTTCTTCATGACTATAAAATAATTTGACAAATAACTGGATACTATCGTAAGTTTCATCACTTATACATTCTTCTTCTGGTAAAGATAAATCCTTTTCTTTTATTTTATATCCAATTCGTTCTAAATCAGTTTTCGTTTTAAAATCACTAAACATTTTTACATTCCTTTTAGGTTTCAAACAAATTAGATGAGATATTAAAATAAAATAGATATTAGACATTTTAGTAACTTCTCAATAAGTTATGGCATTGAATGACGAAATCGTAGTAGGGTGCGCATTGCGCACCATAAAGTTTGCCACGCCTTATTGAGAAGTCACCATATAACATAAAGCTGTACCTCTACAATATCGATGATTATAGAATAAGCTATAGCTAACAGACATCCTGCATTTTCTTCAAAAATTAACTTACATTTTTTAATGAGAAACCAGATACTTACATTAGTGTTGATAAGAAATGTTGAGGGTATAAATCATTATAGTTATATATTATAGGTATTTCTATTAGCAAGTATCATTTCTGCTAATTTTAGATCTTTTGGACGGGTAATTTTAATATTATCCATATCGCCTGCAACTAAAATGGGGCTATGACCAGATAATTCAATAGCCTCAGCCTCATCAGTGACTATATTCTTTTGCTGCAGAGCCAAAGTTAAAGCATCTTGCAACAATCTAAAACGAAACATCTGCGGAGTATAGGCATGCCATAAATTATGCCGTGATACAGTACTGATAACTATGCCATTATCTGTAGTCCGCTTCATTGTATCACGAACTGATGCGCCTAATATGCCACCAATTGATGTATCCTTTAGGGTTGCAAATAAGCGATCCAGATCTGTATGGAGTAAACAAGGGCGCACTGCATCATGCACTAAGATCCAATCATCATCCTTGGCTAAACCTAAATTATTTAATAGGTTTAGGGCATTGAGTACTGAATTACAGCGTTCCTTGCCACCAGTCACTGTGTACACGTATCTATTAGTAGCATAATCAGTATTTGGCCACCAAATATCCTCAGAGTTTATGGCGATAATAATGGCCTGAATACGAGAATGCGTTAATAGGCAATCTATAGTATGTTCAATTACTAAACGGCCATGTACTGTTAGGTATTGCTTGGGTACTGAAGTACCCATACGACGACCGATGCCAGCAGCTGGAATAACTGCAAATGCTTGTGGTTCTGGTTTCACAATTTAGGTGTAGTTTTACTGGTAGTTGCCTTTTCTATGGTTTGATAAAAAACTTCACCTTGGCGAATCATACCTAATTCTGACCGGGCGCGTTCTTCCAAGGCTTCTGTTCCATTTTTTAGATCCAACACTTCAGCTTCTAAGATTTGGTTACGTTCTGTTAAGCGTTGCAATTTTTGGCTTTGCAATTCCACGTTTTTTTGAATGAAGCGCATATCTTTTATACTGCCTGGCCCTTCCCATAGCCTATATTGTAACCATATAAGTAATAGTAGTAAGATTAGTACAATGCTACGCATGAGATTTTTTATAGTTCTATTAAAGAAATTTAAAGGCACTACGTCCTGCGTATATTGCAGCACTCCCAAGTTGTTCTTCAATACGCATAAGCTGATTATATTTAGCGATCCGATCTGACCTGGATAGAGATCCAGTTTTGATCTGGCCAGTATTAGCAGCTACTGCCAAATCAGCAATGCTCGTATCCTCGGTCTCTCCAGAACGATGCGATATCACAGCACGGTAATCTGCGGCATGAGCCTTTTGTATTGCATCCAAAGTCTCGGTAAGAGTACCAATTTGATTTACTTTGATTAGGATTGCATTAGCAATATTGGAATCAATACCACGTTGTAATATTTTTGTATTGGTAACAAATAGATCATCGCCTACTAATTGGACACGATTCCCAAGACGTTCGCTTAGTATCTGCCAGCCTTCCCAATCATTCTCATCCATCCCATCCTCAATGGTAATGATAGGATATTGCTCTACCCAGTTTACTAATAGGTCGGCAAATGCTGCGGCAGAATAGTGTTTACCTTCAGAGGCTAATTGGTAATATCCATCTTGATAAAATTCCGAACTCGCTATGTCAAGCCCTAAAAAGATATCTTGACCAATTTTAAATCCTGCCTTCTCAACACCTTCTAAAATCAGCTCAATAGCTTCAATATTAGAATTTAAATCAGGAGCAAAACCACCTTCATCGCCAACACCACTATTGAGTTTTTTACTCGCAAGTACTTTTTTTAGGGCGTGAAAGATTTCAGCTCCATAGCGTATTGCTTCTTTAAACGAACTAGCACCCACAGGTAAGATCATGAATTCTTGGAAGTCTAAACGGTTAGCAGCATGGGCACCGCCGTTAATGATATTCATCATTGGTACTGGCAGATGATAGGTTGCTATAGCTGATGGTGCTTTATTTGATATTACTGTTTTTAGATATTGGTACAGTGGCAATTTTTTTTCAGAAGCCGCTGCATGGGCACTTGCTAGAGATACTCCTAGTATGGCATTAGCACCAAGGTTTTCTTTATTTTCAGTGCCATCTAGTTCGAGCATTCGTCTATCAAGCATTGTTTGGTCTGTAATTTCCATCCCCAATAGTGCTTGACGAATCCTGGTATTAATATGGCTTACGGCTTTTAAGACACCTTTGCCATTATAGCGTGTGGGATCACCATCACGTAATTCTAGTGCTTCTCTGCTGCCTGTAGAAGCTCCAGAGGGCACAGCAGCACGTCCCATCGTACCTGTTGCAGTGATTACATCAGCCTCTAGGGTAGGATTGCCGCGTGAGTCTAAGATTTCTCGAGCGCGGATATCAACAATTTCTGACATAATAAATTCCTGTAATTATTCGTCTGTTATATTTGAGGATACCATATAATTTGAGTTTGGTATAATCTTAAGACTTTAATACTCGATGTTCAAAAGTTAGAAAATGCTTGTATACTTAAATATCTTGGAATTACATATTTTAATTAGGTTTTTACTTGATTAGCTCTACGCAATGTTTTATACGTTATATCCCACAGAAGCCTTATAGCGTAATGAATTAGAATATTGCCTAATACTAAATTTTGAACATCGAGTAATATGATTGTCTATTTTTATCATTCTCACGCAGAGTTTGGGAACAATTAGTGTAAAGTACTTTTGAAAACAAGGATGCCGCATTAACTTATGATTTTCATGCGATACGTACCCTATCTAGCTGGCTAAAAATCCAATAGTACATAAAAATATCAATAACTATTGACATATTAATATGGTATGGATATAATAATTATTCGTAATGTGTTTCAATTGAGCACTAAATAATCTTAAATTTACAGTGTTTGTATAAATATTAGGTGATGTATGAGTGATGTAAAAGCTGACATGAAAGTTCCTGATGGCCATTCAGATCGTATGGTGACTCGTCAAAAAGAGAAAACTGAAAAGGGTTTTGTGGGATATGAAACTATTTGGGAACCTTGGCAAAAAGAGGTTGAGTATCAAACACCAAAACGGCCATAAAATAGCTAAAGCCAGCTATGTAAATCTGACTAAATTTTAAATTTGGTATATTAGATGAGAGTCCAGTTAATGGACCCTCACACTATTGTGGTATTTTACTCGACTATCCAGTTTTTTGACTTGATAAATTTGTAGGGCGGGAGAGCGAAGCGATCCCGCCTTCTATATAAATTTACTACTTTGACATAATGCCTAAATTTAGTAGAGAATAGAGATGTAAAAAATTGTGACATTTTCAAAAAAAGGCGGGATCGCTTCGCTCTCCCGCCCTACATTTGTCATACGAAGCTAAATTAATTTAAAAGTCAATATTAGAAAACTGATAGTCGAGTTTTATAATCTTATTTTTCCAGTTTAATATTATCTTCGTCTGCAACAGCATTTAATCGTTTCCACTCTGCTGTGGGGACACATCCTTGGCACTTGTCCCTATGATTTATAAAGTTTCTACAACTTGTAAACGTATTCAAAATATGGGTTAAAAAATTACAGAGACTTAAAAATTATTATTTTAGATATACAAATTTCCTATATATTTTAAGATATACAAAAAATATATTATAAAAATATAAAATTTATCGTTTAAAATATATTTTGGATGCATTATTGTTCTACAATAATGTTTTTTACAAGAATATATTGGCTCTTGACACTTCCGCTTCACTAGCAATACTTTAATATATAGAATATATTTAAGCTAAAGACCCATACTTTTATAAACTGAAAGGAAGTTTATTAATGCGTAAACTATTGATAATAATGCTTTTAACCATTTTCCCTTTAGTCAGTCAAGCTCAAGCTCCAAAAGCAAAATCTTCTGGCTATAGTCTTACGAATATTATAATATTATCGGCTGGAGCAGTTGCAGGTGCGTTTTTAGTAGACTATCTAGTAGGTAGCTATTTAACTGTACCTGCCGCTTCAGTAATGACTCCAGCAGTACAGGAAGCGGCAGCCGCTGGTGCTGTATTTGGAGATCAGGTAGCGGCTGCTACTGCAGCTCGAGATGCCAAAGCAAGAGCTGATGTGATCTATGCGGTATCATTAGGTGTTGGGGCATTGATAGGTGGTTGGATCTTTAACCAACTAGATTTTTGGTCAGCATCTTCTGAAACTTTAAAAAAACCAGCTCCTCTTAAATAAAGTTTTATGCAATAGAGCTTTTATATAATTAAGCCTATTGTGCTTGTGATATCTTAACTAAAACTGTGTAATCAAAAATGGGTAATACACGTCAAGCCTTATTTTGGATGGGAATCTATCTTGCAATAGTATTTGGGGTATGTGTTTTATTGATTGAAACCCTTAAAACTGCATTCTTAGCCAATTGGGGATTTAATTCTTTGATCCTTGCAGTACTGCTGGTAGGCATTATTGTCAACTTTAGACAAGTTCTGGTGTTGCAAATAGAAATTGACTGGATCAAACTATTTCGTACTGGCGAAGCTGGCCTCTCTTTAGCTACAGAACCACGATTGCTGAAACCATTAGCACGCCACATTTCTGGCTTACGTAAAGACCGTTTTCGCCTCTCCGCCCTATCATTACGCACAGTTTTAGATGGTATTCACGAGCGTTTAGATGAATCACGCGAGATTTCCCATTATATTACCAGCACCCTTATCTTTTTAGGGTTGCTGGGTACATTTTGGGGATTGCTTGGCACTGTATCTGCTGTAGGCCAGGTTATAAATGGCCTTGATATAGGTGGCAATAGTGATCTTAACAGCGTCTTTAGCAATCTCAAAATGGGATTGCAGACCCCTTTAAGTGGTATGGGTACTGCATTTAGCTCTTCATTATTTGGTCTAGGAGGATCTCTAGTACTAGGATTTTTAGATATTCAAGCGAGTCACGCCCAAAATAGATTTTTTAATGGCTTAGAAGAATGGCTCTCAGGTGTAACTCAATTAATAGACGCGCCTAGTAGTAATAAAAATACAAATTCCAATGCCTCAAATTTATTCACAGACAATACAGAAGATACAGAACATACCAAAGATATAGAAAATACGGAAATTGCACCTGATACCATAACCACATTAATTAACGAATTGCAAGCGGAACGCCAACTTTTAAAACAATTATTACATGAACGCTCGCCTAATAATATCTCGCCTGCTGAAGAACTGGAGACTAAATAAATGAGTGCAGGTGGAAGACACGTCCGCCGTCGCTTAAATGTTTGGCCAGGATATGTAGACGTGCTCTCATCTTTATTGATTTTAGTTATATTCGTCTTGATGATATTTACTTTTGCGCAATTTATATTATCACAAAAAGTATCTAATCAAGAATCAGAATTGGGAAATCTACATAAACGTATTGCAGAATTGACTAAACTATTAGGATTAGAACAACAAAAAAATCTAAAACTTTCTGAAAATATTGAACAATTATCAGCAATCATTACTGCATTAACTGAAGAGAAATTTGAGCTTACTGGCAAGATTGAAAGTCTATCTACTCTAGTTAAAGACCGTGATGTGGCTTTGGATAAGCAACATCAATTAAATAGCGAAGCCCAAGCGCAAGTCCTATTATTAAATCAGCAATTAAAGGCATTACGCAGTCAATTGCAAGAGATTGCTCAAGCCCTAAAGGTCTCTGAACATGATAAGGCTAACAAACAAGTCCAAATTGAAGATCTTAATAATCGGCTTAATATAGCTTTAGCTCGTAAAGTTAATCGATTAGAACAATATCGTTCCGAATTTTTTGGTCGCCTTCGCAAAGTCCTAGCAGGCAATACCTTAGTACGTATTGTAGGGGACCGTTTTATGTTTCAATCTGAGTTATTATTCGGCTCAGGTTCAGCGACCCTAGATAGAATAGGCAAAACGGAACTGGCCAAACTAGCAAAAGTTCTCAAAGAGCTTATTGTTAATATTCCTCAAGATATAGATTGGATCTTACAAGTAGAGGGTCATACGGATAAAGTACCTATAAAAACTCACGAATTTCCATCTAATTGGGAATTATCAACTGCCCGTGCAGTGTCAGTAGTACGCTTTCTAATCACCCAAGGTATTCCAGCTAAAAGATTAAGTGTCGCAGGTTTTGCCGACCTACGCCCTATAGATTCCAAAAATACTCCTGAGGCTTATCGCAAAAATCGCCGTATTGAAATTCGCTTGACTTCTGGATAACTACTTAATAACTTATGGCATTTTTGTGCTGAAATAGATATAGGATACGTTGAAGCACGAAACGCATCCAAAGGTACGAACCATAAATTTGCCATGCGCTATTGAGAAGTTATACTTCTGGCTAGATTTTGCTGACAGGTAGCATTAAAAATATTATGATATATAGAAATCATGTCAGTTTATCATACTGAATATTTAACTTGTGTTACCATAAAACACCTGTAACACACTTAAGAATAAACCTATTTATTTAGGAGAGCCTGGATGGTACATTCAGCCGAATATCGGTTATTTAGAGATTTTAGAGCATTTAGAACTTTGAAATACCTAATTCTTAGTAGTATTCTAGTTTGGACCGCGATGCTTATTGGGTGTAATGAGCAAAATCCACAACCGCCTACACCTATGAGTACCTTAGCAGGTGTCAAACAAGAATTTCAAGATAGTATCTTAGCACTGGAAGCTGAACAACGCGCCGTTAAAAGCGAATTTAAATCAGGTAGGGCTACCCTACTGGTCTTCCAAAAAGCCCTAAAAAGTGCTATAAGTAAAGATAATGAATTTGCCAAAGTTTATAACAGATGGCGCGAGATTCAAGGACGCATCTCGGTATTATATGACAAATTTTTAGGCTTAGTAGATGGTGCGGATCGTGTATATACCGAATTAGCCAATCGGGCTAATCGTATCGCAGATCCTGATTTACGGGCTACAATACAGGCCGAACTCCGTGCCAGTATTGAAAGATACGCAGCCCGTCTTAAAACATCTAAAAAGGGTATAGATAGGCTTCGTGCTCAAGCTACTAAAGTTACTGATGTAATGAGTGCTTTAGAGGTTAGGTATACTTTGAAAGTAGTTGAAGATGAGCTTGGGAGTATCTTTAAGGATATTGATGCAACGGTAGAAGCGGTGATGGCACAGCTTGAGGCATTGATAGAAGAAAGTAAGCGTTTCCCAGCAGCATCACCTTTGGCAAACAATGGTGCTTAATATTTTTTACGCTATGCGTATCTATTTGCTATTAATTACGATGGCGGCCATCGTGTCGCTGTCTGCTTGTCGCTCGGGTTACAACAAATCTTTGGTTGGGCAAATCAAGGAACTTAAACAAGAGGTAAAGCGTCTTAGGGAAGAGAATAATATTTTGACTTTAAAGATGCGGGAAGCCCAGCGGCGTTATGGGATTCGTTTTGATCAGATCCAAATACCACAAAAACCGCAGAGTAGTATTTTTGATCAAGTTTTTTCTGAGTAGGTTGGGTTGCAGGCTGTTTCGCAACCCAACATCTGACTTATGTTAATCAATCCTTGGCAAGAATTTAAACAAGGGCGTTGTATTGATGGTATTATAGAAACCTCACAATTTACACGCATACCTGGATTGATAGATAATTCTATTGACAAAATATACTTTGCCATAGAATTTTATTGCGATACTCAACAAAGATATTGTATTAAAGGACATATCAACGGAAAACTATGGTTAACCTGTCAAAGGTGTTTAAAACCTGTTGCAAATACTATAGATACTAAAATTAATTTGGCTTTAGTATCGAATTATGAGGCTGCAAAGCAGTTACCAGATATGTATGAGCCAGTGATATTTAAAGATGGTAATATTAGATCTGATAATAGTTTTGATAGGCATAATAGAACTAGAGCTAATAGGGATAATAATAAATCTAAATTATCAATTTTAGATTTAATAGAAGATGAGATTATATTAGTTTTACCTTATGTACCTACACATCCAATAGATATGGAGGGTGAAACTTGTCAGGTTTGAAAATTAGCATTGTAGGTTGAGTTGCCATCCGTTTAGCAACCCAACCTACGGTTGTCCATAAGACAAAGTAGAATTTACAATATCGTTTCCACAGTACTGTGGAAACGTTTAAATTAGACATTATCCGAAACCTCAGTTATCGCCTTATGAATATTGATTTGAAAGAGGGTTTCGGATAAAGTTTATTGTATTAAACCCCTTAAGAACTTTTTAATAATTTGGTGCAAAATAATTATGGCTGTACAGCAAAATAGAAAGACTCCATCTAAGCGAGGGATGCGGCGTTCTCACGATGCCTTAAAAAGGCCAACCTTATCCACAGATCGTACTTCTGGAGATACCCACTTACGGCATCATGTAGCTCCTGATGGTTTTTATCGTGGTAACAGTATTGTAACAGTTAAAACCAAAAAATAATTAAACTATAACTATCTATTAAGATAACAAGATAACTGACACGTCTACAAGTTGCGGGAACCATATAAATCATTATGACGCAGAGCGTCCAGGATGCGTTCCTAAGCAAAGCGTGGGAACGATAATTTATGGTTCCCACAACTTGTAGACGTATCCGATCCAACCTTTGTCTCTACAAATAAAACTTAAGGAGTAAGGCCATTGAACTCCAAGGAATCGGTACAAAAGGATAGCGATAGACCAGTTACCATCGCTTTGGACGCTATGGGAGGAGACCTTGGCGTATCAGTAACTGTAGCTGCTGCTCTTGAATATCTAAAAGAAGATCCCAATACACACTTAATTCTTGTTGGCAACCAAGAAATTTTACAAAACCAAATTCCACACCAAAATACTGAACCACGCCTCCATATTCATCCTGCCACTCAAGAAGTAGAGATGGACGAGCTTCCTTCTAAAGCACTACGTGGTAAAAAGGATTCTTCCATGCGAGTTGCAATTGACCTAGTAAAACAAGGCCAAGCTGACGCATGTGTTAGTGCTGGAAATACTGGAGCCTTAACTGCAACTGCTAGGTTTGTACTCAAAACCCTGCCAGCAATAGATCGCCCTGCTATCATGACTGCAATTCCTTCTTTGTATGACAGAACTTATGTGCTAGACCTAGGTGCTAATGTAGACTGCACAGCACAACACCTATTTCAATTTGCAGTAATGGGCAGCGAATTAGTATCAGCAGTTGAAAATATAGCAACCCCTACTGTAGGTTTGCTCAATATTGGCCAAGAAGAGATCAAAGGCAACGAACAAGTCAAGCAAGCTCATATACTATTAGATAATTCAGGATTAAAATATATAGGCTACGTAGAAGGTGATGATATTTATCTGCGGGATCTAGATGTAGTAGTATGTGATGGATTTGTAGGCAATGTAGCACTTAAAACTAGCGAAGGAGTAGCTAAAATGGTAAGTCAAAGGCTCAAAGATGGCTTTCATAAAAATTGGTTTACTAAACTAGCTGCACTATTCGCTATGCCAGTATTACAAGCCTTTAAAAAACAGTTTGATCCAAGACGCTATAATGGTGCTAGCTTATTAGGATTACGTGGCATTGTGATTAAGAGTCATGGCAAGGCTGATGTCCTAGCGTTTCGTAATGCCATTGCCATTGCCAGACAGGAGGTAACAGCAAATGTACCGCAGCGTATTGCAGCACAAGTGGCCAACCAACTTCAAAGTGGTACCAAACCCAAGGTTAGTTTGTGAGGTATTCTAAGATTATTGGAACTGGGAGTTACCTTCCAGAAAAAGTGCTTACCAATGTTGATTTAGAAGGCATAGTAGATACAACTGATGCTTGGATTCAGGAACGTACTGGAATAGTAAAACGTCACATCGCAATACCTGGACAAACCTGTAGTGATCTTGCAGAACCTGCCGCTCTTAATGCTATGGCAGCGGCTCAAGTAAAGCCGAATAATATAGATCTCATTATAGTAGCTACTACTACACCAGATCAAGTCTTTCCCAGCACTGCTTGTATTATACAGCAAAGACTAGGGATTCATGGATGTCCTGCGTTTGATATACAAGCCGTATGTACAGGATTTATTTACGCTCTTACTATAGCTGATCAATTCATACGCACTGGTGCTGCCAATTGTGCTTTGGTAATTGGTACTGAAGTATTATCACATATTATTAATTGGCAAGATCGCAATACCTGTGTTTTATTTGGAGATGGTGCCGGGGCTGTGGTACTAAAGAGAGCTACAGAGCCTGGTATTATCACCAGTAAAATACATGCCGATGGTAGCTATAAAGAATTATTGGAAGTTCCGGCTGGTATTGGGGTTGGATTTGATGCGGTGAATAATCCATTATATATGACTATGCGTGGCAATGAAGTATTCAAATTTGCAGTACGTACTTTAGAACGCATTGCAGAAGAAACTATAAGTTCCGCTAATTTGACTAGAGACGATATACAATGGCTAGTACCCCATCAAGCCAATATACGTATTATTCAAGCTACAGCTCGTAAATTAAATTTGCCTATGGAACGTGTCGTGATTACCGTTGCCGAGCATGGCAATACATCAGCAGCCTCCATCCCAATGGCTCTTGATGTTGCTATACGTGATGGTCGGATTTGTCAGGGAGAACGTGTATTAATGGAAGCCTTTGGTGGAGGGTTTACTTGGGGTGCTATGCTGGTAAAATTTTAGGTAGGGTGGGCAAACAGCTATATCTTTTGCCCAAGTAAACCAAACAGGACAAATTATGATACCACGTGGGCACGATGAGGCCGTGCCCACCCTACCTGATTAAAATATATGATAATGTGTAGCGAAACGATATGGAAGACGTTCCCACGCAGAGCGTGGGAACGATTGATAAATAATGTAGGATGGGTAGAGCCAAAGCGAAACCCATCATTTCAACTTAGATCTTGTATATGATTTCTAGGAGCGGCACACCTCCAAGAAGTATAGGAATATTTCATTATGAGTATAGGAATAATCTTTCCTGGCCAAGGGTCCCAATCTATAGGCATGTTGTCTACACTTGCAGATACCTATACTATAGTGCGCGATACGTATGCTGAAGCCTCAGAACTTCTTGGAATAGACACATGGCAAATAGCCCAACAAGGCCCCAAAGAAAATCTAAATAATACGGTTAATACTCAACCAATTCTATTAACGGCTGAAGTTGCTATATGGAGAATCTGGCAAGAACGTAATGGCATAAAACCTGTATTGATGGCAGGGCACAGCTTAGGGGAATACAGTGCCCTAGTGTGTGCTGAAGCAATTAGCTTTACTGATGCCGTAACATTGGTAGCTGACCGAGCAAAGTTTATGCAACAGGCCGTTCCACAAGGCCAGGGCGCAATGGCTGCTATTTTAGGTTTAGATGAAATCCAAGTTCAAAAAATATGCAATGAAATACTTAATAATAAAGGTATTGTAGAAGCTGTCAATATCAACGCTCCAGGACAAATAGTAATAGCAGGCCATACCAGTGCCGTAACAGAGGCTGGCAAACTTGCTAAAACCGCAGGTGCTAAACGAGTTTTACCACTGCCAATTAGCGTACCATCACATTGCGCTCTAATGAAACCTGCCGCTGAACAATTAACCACAAGATTAACCCAAATCCAGATACAACCACCAAAGATCCCAATAGTACACAATGCCACTGTACAAACCACACAAGATCCAGAACAAATTCGCAAACTATTGGCAATGCAGCTATATAATCCAGTACGCTGGATTGACACCATCCAAAAATTTTCCGCTAATAAAGTGACAAATTTGTTAGAATTTGGCCCTGGCAAAGTATTAACAGGTTTAAATAAGCGCATTGATCCTAATATAAAAGTTTGGCCCCTGTATGATCCTGAAACTTTGGATCAGGCCCTAAAGGAAATACCAGATGTTACATGACAAAATTGCCTTGATTACTGGAGCCAGTCGTGGTATTGGTTCAGCCATTGCAGATACTATAGGAAAAGCTGGAGCCACTGTAATAGGTACTGCAACTACAGAATCAGGTGCGGCTGCCATCAGCGAACGCTTTAAAGCTCAGGAGCTAAAAGGTATCGGACACACATTGAACGTTAATGACCCTGAGTCTATCAAAACCCTAATAAGCACTATAGAAACTACTTATGGCCCTCCCAGTATCCTAATAAATAATGCAGCCATTACTCGCGATAATTTATTAATGCGCATGAAAGATGAAGAATGGACTGCGGCAATAGACACTAATCTTACCGCAGTATATCGCATTTGCAAAGCCTGTTTACGTGGTATGATGAAAGCACGATTTGGACGTATTATAAATATTGGCTCTGTAGTTGGATCTTCAGGTAACGCAGGCCAAACCAATTATGCAGCAGCTAAGGCTGGTTTACTTGGTTTTACAAAATCATTAGCACGGGAAGTTGGATCTAGAGGCATTACAGTAAACACCGTAGTACCAGGCTGTATTGATACTGATATGACTCGTGCGCTGGGAGATGAACAAATTAAAGGTTTATTGGCTAATATCCCATTAGGACGCATTGGGCAACCAGAGGATATAGCGCAAGCGGTTCTATTTTTAGCATCGACATCTGGTAGTTATATTACAGGAGAGACTTTACATGTAAATGGTGGTCTGTATATGGATTAAGATTTTATAAAAATATTTATTGTAAGGTAAATGTTGGCTTGCAAACGGACGTAACTCAACCTATTATTTTAACTTATTGAAAATTTCAAAATTACATATAGAATAACGGACTAATTTAAATATTACAGTCTGTAAATTATTTGAGGCAGAGACCATGAGTGATATTGTAGAACGTGTCAAAAAAATCATTGTTGAACAATTGGAGGTCAGTGAAGAAGAAGTCGTACCAGAGGCATCATTTGTAGATGACCTAGGTGCAGATTCTCTTGACACAGTAGAACTTGTAATGGCTCTTGAAGAAGAGTTTGATACCGAAATTCCTGATGAAGAAGCAGAAAAGATCACTACAGTACAAGCCGCAATAGATTATATTAATGCCCATAAATAAAGCTATTGATTAATACCATTTGATATAATACTGTGTATGTATAATCATTATTGTGATCTGCGTAACTGATTGAATATTAAAGAAGAGGCTTGATTTATTTTAATGAACAGTCCAAACTTGGATAACCTACAATGAAAGCACCTACAATAAAAACAATATTTTATTGGAAAGATCCTTTATATATTTAGGACATATCCCAAGCAATTGCGACTGTTCATGTCCCCATTATTAATGAGAAATTGCGTATGATGACCGGCAGAAGAGTAGTAGTGACGGGACTGGGCGTGGTCGCGCCGGTCGGACAGGACGTACAGTCTGCCTGGAAGGCCATCCTCAACGGTGAAAGTGGCATCCAACCCATTACCCATTTTGATATATCTGGATTCACCACCCAATTTGGTGGTCCCATTTATAACTTTGACGTTACTCGCTACATTCCCAAAAAAGATCTAAAAAAAATGGATTACTTTATCCATTACGGAATGGCAGCAGGGATCCAAGCCTGGGAAGATAGTGGCATAGAAGTAACAGAACAAAACTCAAGACGCATTGGAGTTGCGATTGGCTCAGGTATTGGTGGCATCGGTGGCATTGAACGCGCTTATGAAACCTACCGCACTAGTGGGCCACGCCGCATTTCCCCTTTTTTTGTGCCAGCAAACATAGTCAATATGGCAGCAGGAGACCTGTCCATTAAATACGGCTTTAAGGGCCCCAACTTTGCTATTGTCTCCGCTTGCAGCACTGGAGCACATAATATTGGCGAAGCTGCCATGATGATTCGCCACAATCGAGTTGATGTTATGGTAGCAGGTGGTGCTGAAATGGCCACAACTCCAGTAGGATTAGGAGGATTTGCTGCTGCTCGAGCTTTATCAACTCGTAACGCAGAACCTGCCAAAGCTAGTCGTCCTTGGGACAAGGATAGAGATGGCTTTGTACTTAGCGATGGTGCTGGAATTTTGGTATTAGAAGAATATGAACATGCTAAAGCTAGAAATGCCCATATATATGCTGAACTTGCAGGTATCGGCATGAATTCTGATGCTTATCATATGACAGCTCCATCCGAAGATGGCATGGGAGCTAAAGAATGCATGCTCATGGCTTTAGAAGATGCCCAATTAGCACCTGAAACCGTGCAATACATCAATGCCCACGGCACTTCAACTCCAGCAGGTGATCTGGCAGAAACTCTAGCAGTAAAAGCCGCTTTTAAAGATCATGCCTATAAATTAAGCATTAGCTCTACCAAATCTATGACCGGACACATGCTAGGAGCCGCAGGAGGAGCTGAGGCCCTATTTACTATTTTAGCACTGCGGGATCAGGTAGCGCCGCCTACTATCAACTATGACACTCCAGATCCCGAATGTGATCTTGATTATGTCCCAAATACAGCACGAAATATACCTATTAACGTTGCCATCTCCAATTCTTTTGGCTTTGGTGGTACTAATGCTTCGCTAGTATTTAAAAAGATAACTTAAATTTTTCAACAAATAGGCCCATAATTGCATACCACCACGCTTATCAATGGCCAATATCAAGACACTATCTTGATAGGAGATCGTGGACTCCAATATGCGGATGGCCTATTTGAAACTATTAGTGTGGTGGCGGGTTTCCCATGTCTATGGGAGCGTCACCTAGCTAGACTGCAATTAGGTTGTAATACTCTCAAGATTGCTCCTATAGACTTTCAACAATTAACCCTAGATGCCCACAAAATTGTAGCAAACTGCACGAAGGGAACCCTAAAGATAATAATTACCAGAGGAATCGGAGAACGCGGCTATAAGCTACCCTCAAAAGCAAAACCTACCTCTATCCTAATGCTTCATCCACCAATTAACGCTCCAGAATCCTGGTGGCAAAATGGCGTACAAGCGCAGCTTTGCCAAACCCCTATAAGTAGCAATCCAGCTTTGGCTGGTATTAAACATCTCAATCGCTTAGAACAAATCTTAGCTCGCATGGAATGGACTGATCCAAATATAGCAGAAGGACTAATGTGTAATACCCAAGGCCATTGGATATCAGGGACCAAGACTAATTTATTTCTAGTGCTCGATAATAACCAATTATTAACACCAGATTTAACCGCAAGTGGCATTGCTGGCGTAATGCGTAGTTTAGTGTTAGACTATGCCAAATCTCAAGGAATGAAAATTCAACAAGGAATAGTGACAACTAAAGCACTAGAACAGGCTCAAAGCATCTTTCTTACTAATGCACTTATAGGTATGTGGCCAGTGCGTACATTAGCCGGAATAAACTACAATATAGATTCTATTCCCAAAGCATTACGCACTATTTGTTCACAAGCCATAACAAATCAACTTTCTATTTGAGATACTCCCACAATTTGCGTATCATTTCCACGTGCTGCTTTCGTGACTATTAATTCATATTTCAATTATCAACAAAAAGAACCCAAATGGCACGATTGGGAACTATTACGTCATGGACAAATACCACACAATTTAAAACCCTGGCTATTAGATAATGGCTCTTTAACTCGCAATATGCAGCGTAACTGCATAAATGGCAGATTTAAAGTCAAAGTTCGCAAACAAATAATCAAACGACCGTATCCAAGCGAAAGCCTTATGCTAAAATTACGTCATGGAGTGCTTACTTTAATACGAGAAGTAGAATTACAGTGCTCAGATACGGCCTGGGTGTTTGCTCGTACTCTAATACCATTAACTACCTTACACGGTGCAGAAAATAAACTAGCACACTTAGGAGAGCGGCCCTTAGGAGCTATCCTATTTGCTGATCCAACGATACAACGCCATCATGTACAAATAGCCTGCTTACTACCACACCACACATTATTCAAACAGGCTCAATGCTATACCACAGCACCTCAAATCTTATGGGGCCGTCGTACCCTATTTTTTTTAGCCAATAAACCACTGTTAGTTAATGAAATCTTTTTACCAACGATATACAGAATATGACAGTTTATATTGATAAATATTCGCCACAAGATTTATTAAAAAAATTTAACAGCAAATTATCTTGCTACGCCAGATTAATACGCTTAGATCGACCCATTGGCACTCTATTACTGATGTGGCCTGCCTTATGGGGTTTATGGATTGCTGGTGCAGGTTCCCCTCCAACAAGCACAGTTATAGTATTTGTTTTAGGGGTAATCTTAATGCGGGCTGCAGGATGTGCCATTAATGACTATGCAGATCGCAATTTTGATGCGCATGTGGCACGTACTTGCAACCGCCCACTGGCAACCAAAGAAATTACCGCTAACGAAGCTATAGCCATATTCCTAATCTTAAGCCTCATAGCCTTTGCTTTAGTACTCACTCAGAATCTTTTAACCATTGCCATGTCTTTTATAGCTGTCTTACTGACAGCTATCTATCCCTTTATGAAGCGCATTACTCATATACCTCAACTAGTCTTAGGTACAGCATTTGGCTGGGCAGTTCCTATGGCATTTACAGCTATTAGGGACCAAGTCCCCATTTTAGGGTGGCAAATATTTTTTGCAGTTATCTTGTGGGCAATAATTTATGATACCCAATATGCGATGGTAGATCGCAATGATGATTTAAAGATAGGTATTAAATCTACAGCGATTCTGTTTGGTAGGAATGATCGTCTCATTATAGGGCTATTACAGGGCCTGATGATCTTAGTCTTAGTTAGCATAGGCATTGCAACAGAGCTTAATATACCCTATTATAGTAGCCTAATTATAGGAATTGGATTATTTCTCTATCAACAATATCTAATACGTAATCGAGATCCCAAAGATTGTTTGGCTGCCTTTTTGCACAATAACTATTTTGGAATGTGCATATTTACTGGAATTCTGTTAGACTATGCTGTTTATTAACAAGGTAATAAAGGCTATAAAAAGTTCTTGACAATTTAAATTTATAGTGATTAAATAGATTCTTCAATACAAGCCCAGGTAGCTCAGTCGGTAGTAGCAGTGGACTGAAAATCCTCGTGTCGGTGGTTCGATTCCGCCCCTGGGCACCAAATTTTTTCCTAAATATTTTAGGATACTAAAAAACATTAAAACATTATTTTCTAACAATTAATCCAAATACTTGATGGGTAATTTGGGGTAGTTTTTAGAATATGTTATAGTTAGCATTTAGACTGTTCCTAAAAAATTGGACAAAGTTGGACATCCAAAAATTAGGTAATTCGCTCTCTGTTAATAAATGATTTACAGTATGTAACTAGAGTCCTGGTTGAGCAGTCCCAACCGAACGGTCAACCTTTGTTGACAACATTATGCATTCATACTTAAAAGCACCCGGAATTACCGTAAAAGGTATTTTGTTGATCATCCTTGGACAAAATAACTTTGCGAACTAATAAGTTACAATAATATAATGGTACGTGAAACCTTCACGCTTATGGATAACCTATCCACTTAATGTACAATACATGATGATTATTCTTAAGTCAAATACTTTGAATTATATTTTGCGTTTATTACCCATAATGTCCAATTATGGGTAACTTTGTCCAACTTTTAAATAGCAGTTAAAATCTCTAAAAATTCTATGGAGATTTCTAAATCCCATACCAGACGACAACCTCAAAGAGATCCTTCTAACTTTAGTAGTATAGTACGCGAAATTTCTCTATGGATAGTATTTAGTGTTGGTCTATATCTTGTATTAGCCTTGATAACTTATGACCCACAGGATCCAGGCTGGTCTTATGCAATTCCCAATATTTCCAATACAAAAAATGCTGGTGGACTAGTAGGGGCCTGGTGTGCTGATCTTTTAGTATACCTGTTTGGCTATTTAGCATTTTTATTCCCTATCACCATATTATGGCATAGCCTATTAGCTTTTTATAAATATAATTTTTCTAACAAAATTTATGGATTTCTTTTAAAATGGCTGGGTTTTGTTATAACTTTAGTCGCAGGTTCTGTCTTAGCTAATCTTTATATTTATGGTGAATTCTATAGATCTATAACATATATTATAAGGATGCCCTTGGGTTTAGGCTCTGGTGGAATCTTAGGTGATTTTTTGACTCCAATATTATTAATAACTATTTCACCTTTAGGCGTTGTGTTATCCTTAGTATTAGCCTTATTGTTTGGTCTAACCTTGTTGTTTAGAATTTCTTGGTTAAATATTATGGATGCCTTGGGTGCTGGGGTGTTGTTTATTTTATGGCCTTTTATATTCCCATTTCTGTGGTTGTTTTCACCTAAAGCTCAATTATCTACTACAGAAAACATAACCGAAGATGGGATATCTATGATGGATGCAGATATCGATTCTAATATAAAAGAAAATGTGGATACTCAAAGTAGCATAGAGACACCGACTACTATAGAAAAATAAGCAATATCCCATAATACCTATTTAAAAAATTTAACCAATGGAATTCCAATGAAACTCTACCCAACAATAGTCAGTATTATTTTATATACAATGGCTATGTGCCTACAGGCTGCCACGCCTTTGGATAACTTTTTAAATGGTTTGCAAACCCTCCAAGCTAATTTTATTCAAGTGGTTACATCTGCTAATCGCCATAATTCTCAAGTATCAAAAGGCAAATTTTATCTCAAACGTCCTAATCTATTTCGGTGGGATTATAGTGATCCCAAAGGCCAACAGGTTGTAGCAGATGGGTCTAGGATATGGCTTTATGATCCTGAATTACTTCAAGTATCTCATCAAGCTCAAGAGGATGCTTTACGTGGTAGCCCAGTGCAACTTTTAAGTGGCAAAGAACCTATAACACGGCATTTTAAAGTTATAAATGTTGGCATTTACAAAAATATACATTGGCTTAAATTAATTCCTAAATCAGAAAATAGTGAGATAGTTAGAATCGATCTAGGTTTTAGGGATGAATATTTAGAACAATTTAAGATGGTTGATGTTTTAGGGCAAACTACACAATTTGCATTTAATCGTGTCAAGCGTAATCTGCAATTACCCAATAGATTTTTCCGTTTCCGTACTCCTCCAGGAGCCGATGTTTTACATAATTAAACTTTCGAAATCGTAGGGTGCGCATTGCGCACCAATATTAAATAATGCCAAGAACGCTTTCATCTACTTACTCGCCACTAAAAGTAAAACCAACGTTTTCCTGGGTAATAGGTGTAAGTTTATTCGCGATTTATACCATTGGGCTAATTATCACTGCAAATTTACCCATTTCTATAATAATACGCTGTATCTTAGTAAGTATTTTGATAATAAGAGCTAGTATAGAGACAGATTTACACATATTGCGTATATATTATCCGTGGAGTATTAAAGAAGCTATTTGGGATCAACAAGGCACCTGGTTTCTAAAATTTGCATCAGGTATTAATTGTGTAGCAACTAAACTTTTAGGAAATAGTCTTGTAACATCTAAACTTGTAATTCTCAATTTTAATTTACCATCTTCATGGTGGTTACACAGTTTAGTGTTAACTAAATACAATTGTGATCAAGATACACTGCGGCGTTTGCAAGTACGATTAAAATTAGAACTAATAGATAAACATCAATTTGAAACTAACCAATTGCTGATAGGTGGTAAAAGTCCAGAATTGTAGGTACGATTAGTTGAGTGTAATCGCACATCCATAATTTTCATAGACATGTTGCCTTTATTGTTATGATTACACTCCACTAATCGTATCTAAATTATTTTTTAAGATAAACAAATAAAGAGTTGACAGATAGTTATGCTTATCTTAAGTGGTGATATAGGAGCTACAAAAGCCCGTTTCGCCTTTATGGAAACTATTGAGAACGGAATCCAAATTTGCAAACAGCACAACCCCATTACTCTATCTAGCCCTAAATTTAATAATTTACAACATCTTATCACTGAATCCATAACCATTTTAGGTAAGACTCCAGATGCAATTAGTCTGGGAGTAGCAGGTCCAGTGCAGCAGCAATATTGTGAAGTTACTAATCTTCCTTGGCATATTGATGCACATGCTTTAAAACGTGCTTTAAATATACCCATAATTTATATCATCAACGATCTTGAAGCGATTGCATATGGCATTCTAGCTTTAAATGCAGGTGATATATGCACCTTGAATCAAGGCACTCCTGATGCACAAGGCAACCTTGCCATTATAGCTGCTGGTACTGGTTTAGGGGAAGCAGGGGTTTGCAGACAGAATGGTGGTTTTTATCCATTCCCATCTGAAGGGGGCCATACAGATTTTGCCCCTAGTAATATAAAGGAGCAAGAGTTATTAAAATTTCTTGCTAAACGGTATGGACATGTAAGTTGGGAGCGTGTGGTATCAGGTTTAGGGATTCCTAATATCTTAGAATTCTTATGTCAATACTATAATAATACTATTTTGCCAAATTCGGTACAAGAATGTATGGATCAAGGTATTGGGGCATCTTGCATAGCTAATGCTGCAACAACCAATATTTGTCCTTTATGTGAAGAGACAATGGAAATGTTTGTATCCATGTATGGTCGTGAAGCTGGTAATTGTGCATTGAAGCTTATGGCTACAGGAGGTGTATACTTAGCGGGTGGTATAGCACCCAAGGTATTACCAAGGCTCCAATCCTCTACATTTTTAACAGCGTTTTTTGCTAAAGGTAGGATGCAATCCATAATGCAAAATATCCCTGTATATGTCATTTTAAATGATCAGATAGCTTTATTTGGAGCAGCACTTGCTGTTTTGAAACATTTTGATGAGTAAATTCTTTTTTGTTGAAAAATGAACGACTGTAGGGTAGAGAGACTGGTTCAGTCTAATTCATCGGATAATATTATGTTATTTAGGCATCCTTCATTACCTTCCAAAAGGAGTTTACCACTTTTTTAATTTGGAATAGGATATTCGCACCAGTATTGATAAGGAATATTTGGAATATAACTATTTTTTTAATTTTTAAGCCCGTTCTAAAAAAATTTTAGGTTCCCGGTTTTGTTTTTAAAGATTAAAATTAATGTTAGTATTACAAAGATTTTTCCCCCCCCCACGCCACACCGTTATCGCCCGG
>LFCU01000152.1 GCA_001044195.1 Candidatus Achromatium palustre | reverse complement strand
GGGTTTTATGAGTTTTTTCTGTAGTCTTGCTTTGTCTTCATCGGTAGGGGCGGTTTTAATTTTTGCTTTTAGTTCTGTTTCTGTATATCGCA
Source organism: Candidatus Achromatium palustre (assembly GCA_001044195.1). Classification (GTDB taxonomy): domain Bacteria; phylum Pseudomonadota; class Gammaproteobacteria; order Chromatiales; family Chromatiaceae; genus Achromatium; species Achromatium palustre. Next base: position 12,330 of record LFCU01000152.1, on the reverse strand, counting down.
ACATGTCGATGGCGGTACATGTGGTTGTGGCTTCGGGGTTGTGGATTAGGGTTTCGATGCGTTGTTGTATTGTGGTGATTTTTGCAATGCGTTGGTCTATTTTGGAGAATAGTTGTTTTAGTTCTTCTATTCCTTGGCGTTGTGCTGCTAGTTGTTTTTGATTAATGTCTTTTGGTTGTATTGGTGCCCAGGAGGCACTTTGGGTGTTAGAGGGTAGGGTTATAAGTAAGTATAACCAGATTAGTTTTAAATGTGTTTTGGGGTTTAGCATCAGTCTTATTCCGATATAATATTTTTGGTATTGGCACAATCAATTTGTACCAAAGATTAAGTAAGTATTTTAAAAAATGATTTTTTAATTTTACTTTGTCACATTGACAACCCAACATCTTACGATGCATGTATGGTGCGCGATGCGCACCCTACGATCTAATTTGACAAAGTAGGATTAAGATGGTGTTGATTATTTTTATCTAAGCCAACGGTTTATATTTGAAAGTAATTCGTTGGCTTTTCCTTTGAATCCAGAGCGTTGTTGCCTTGATGCCCGACGTTGTGCTCTTCGACGCTGTTTTGCTAAAGCAGCTAATTTATAGCGTCGTCTATCTTCTGCGGCTTTACGTCTGGCTTCAGCTCTAGCCTTAGCGGCTTCGGCTCTAGCTGCTATCCTACGTTGCCGTCTATCTTCTGCGGCTTTACGTCTAGCTTCAGCTCTAGCCTTAGCTCTGGCTTCGGCTCTAGCTGCTATCCTACGTTGCCGTCTATCTTCTGCGGCTTTACGTTTAGCTTCAGCTCTAGCCTTAGCTCTGGCTTCGGCTCTAGCTGCTATCCTACGTTGCCGTCTATCTTCTGCGGCTTTACGTTTAGCTTCAGCTCTAGCCTTAGCTCTGGCTTCGGCTCTAGCTGCTATCCTACGTTGCCGTCTATCTTCTGCGGCTTTACGTTTAGCTTCAGCTCTAGCCTTAGCTCTGGCTTCGGCTCTAGCTGCTATCCTACGTTGCCGTCTATCTTCTGCGGCTTTACGTTTAGCTTCAGCTCTAGCTTCGGCTTTAGCTGCTATCCTACGTTGCCGTCTATCTTCTGCGGCTTTACGTCTAGCTTCGGCTTTAGCTGCTATTCTACGTTGCTGTTTAGCTTCGGCTTTGTGTTTAGTTTCAACTCTAGCCTTAGCTATGGCTTCATTCTTAGTCTTAGCTGCTAGTCTACGCTGCTGTCTAGTTTCTGCGGCTTTGCGTTTGGTTTCAGCTATAGATTTAGATTGAGCAATTCTAGGTGGTTTAGCTTTGAATAATGACTGCTGTTGCGAAATAGATGACTGTTTTAAAGTTACGTTAATAGCAACTTGCGCTGAAGCTTCCTGCTTATTCTTATCTACCACCCAATACCTAAATTTATCACTACCAGTAAAATCTAACTTAGGATTATAGATAATCTTATTGTTCCTAATACTAACCGAACCATAGGAACCAGCGGCAAAACTACTTAAACGTAATTCAGTACCCTGATCATTAGCAAGCACATCAATCTCTAACGGTACATTTTTGTAAGTTGTAGCCACATCATCTATAACTACAAAAGCCGTACTACTTAAAAGTAGCTGTTTACCAATATCCGAGAATAATATCACTCCACTACACACGAATAATATTAATACCAAAATCCAAATTTTAAATCGCTGTAATTTTTTAATCATATCAATGGCCATCTTCTTGATTTAAGACATAGGTCTAATATCTACATTCAAAATTTGTTTAATACCTCATAATTGACTTGCAACAGTAACACAAAAATAACCCAAATTTGCTCTAGTATATAGACAAAAAATTATCAAAAAAATTTGCATATTTAAAAGAAAAAATACTGCAAAATGCTATTTTGATGTAATAAATATAAATACTTTAATTCTATTTTGTCAGATTACCAAATAAGACTTTTATTTTATGAAAAACAATACTTTACATCAATTTTTTGGAAATTAATAAGTTAAGTTTTAATGTGACAAAGTAGAATTAAATTTATTTTTTTAAACAAATCATTATAATCTACATAATAGCAATTCTAACCTTAATGTCAGATTAACCAATATGGATTTAACACCGGATTCCTTACATACTATCTTAGACTATATTCGTTGGGGTACCAGTCGCTTTAATGGATCTCAACTATTCTTTGGACATGGAACCGATAATGCCCTAGATGAAGCCGCTAGTTTAGTCTTACATGCACTACATTTACCCCAAGATATCCCGCAACTATACTTGAATGCACATATCACCTCAAAAGAACGGAAAGCCATAATAGAATTATTACAACGTCGTATAACAGAACGCCAACCTGCTGCTTATTTGATGCAGCAAGCCTGGTTTGCGGACTTAAATTTTTACATAGATGAACGGGTACTTGTACCACGCTCACCTATAGCAGAACTAATTACAGACGATTTTCATCCATGGCTTGACACACAAAATATTCATCGCGTATTGGATCTAGGAACTGGTAGCGGCTGCATTGGTATTGCTATTGCTCACTATATTCCAAATTGTATTGTAGATTTGGCTGATATATCAGAAGATGCTCTAGCCGTCGCTCGATATAATGTTACATCTTTTGGGCTAGAAAAACGTGTTCAGCTTTATCATTCTGATTTGTTTACTGGTTTGCCAGAAACTAAATATGATCTAATTATTTCCAATCCACCTTATGTTCCTATTGCAGAGTTAGAGACTTTGCCGTTAGAGTACCAAAAGGAGCCTACTTTAGGTTTAGCTGGTGGAGTTGATGGACTAGATATAGTACGGAACATTTTAGATGTAGCCTTAAATTATTTAACTTTAGATGGGACGCTTATTGTAGAGGTTGGCACTAATAGCACGGCCTTAGAACAAGCCTATCCTGAAATACCATTTTTATGGCTTGATTTTGAACGTGGTGGTGAAGGGGTATTTTTGCTTACTGCTAAACAACTTGCAGCATTGTAGGTTTGGATACGGTGCATTTTTTCCATTATAATCTTGTAACTGTGTTTTAAATGGCAACTTCTCAATAACTCTTGGCAATTTTTATCGCTCCCACACAGAGCGTGGGAACTATAAAATTGATACACTTCTTGCTTTAACACACCATATTTGCTAAAAAACTTCCCAAATTTTATGAAAATGCTAACAGTATTTATTGCTATAGGTTCTAACATTGAACCTAAAAAAAATATTAAACACAGTTTAGAGCTTATTAGAACCATTCCTAAATTTACATTAATTCAAGAATCTTCTTGGTACAACACCTCACCTTGGGGAATTACTCAGCAAAATAACTTTATTAATCTAGTAATTAAGGGTACGACTGAATTATCGCATCGGGATTTATTTAAAGCCTTACAAGATATAGAAAATAAACTAGATCGTACCCGGATTTTACAAAACGGGCCACGAACTATTGATCTGGATTTATTACTGTATGCAAATCAAGTTATTGCTGAACCAGATTTGGTGATTCCGCATATTGGTTTGTTAGAACGAGATTTTATGCTAATTCCACTTATTGAGATAGCCCCCTCTATACCGCATCCCATCCATCAAACTCCCTTAAAAGATTTAACCCATTTAATAAAATATCGGCAAATATTAAATCGCATTCACATAAAAAAACATTACTATAAATAATAGACATTATCCGAAACCCTCTACCAGATTAACAAACATAAGGATATTATTAAGGTATAGATTCCTGCTTTCGCAGGAATGACTGGTTTCGGATAATGTCTAATAGGTAATGTTGGGTTACCAAAAAGACGGCAAACCAACCTACATGCCTAATTTTGAGATATATAATTTGCCAACATAGCAGCAAGACGCTGCATGGTGATAGGTTTAGCAAGATAATCATTCATACCAGCCGCAAGACACCGCTCTCGATCCCCTGGCATAGCATAAGCTGTAAGCGCAATTATAGGCAATCTTATACCTTGAGTACGAATTTGTTTGGCAGCTTCAAAGCCATCCATTATTGGCATATTACAATCCATAAACACGAGATCAAATTTGTCTTTCTGAATGTGCTCAAGTGCTTCCGTTCCATTATTTGCCATAACACAAAAATGCCCTAAATTCTTAATCATGCTTTTAAGCACCATCTGATTAGGAATATTATCTTCTGCAACTAGCACCCGTATCCCTTGTGCTATTGTTGTACTAGATGTCTTAGTTTGCTCAACTTGCACAGCGTCTTTATGAGTAACTAACTGCTTTAGTAATATATTTATTATAAAAGTACTGCCTTCCCCTTTTTTACTTTTAACCTCTACATTGCCTCCCATGCGTTGTGCTAGACCCTGTACAATAGCCAGTCCTAAGCCAGAGCCATGATCCAGACGACTATAATTTGCATGTTGCTGCACAAATGGAGAAAATAGTTCTTCAATGCGTTCTGCCGGAATGCCTTGCCCAGTATCTTGGACTACCAAACGGCAGCGGTATTTATCCTCATCTAGTTGCGCACTAAATTTGAGAGATACTTCACCTTGGTTGGTAAATTTGAGAGCATTAGACAAGAGATTATTGATGATTTGTTGTAAACGACAGGCATCACCTACTAACATATTAGGCACCAATTGGGAAACTGAACTAAAGAGTTCCAACCCCTTTTGTTGATAACGCCAGCTAAACTGTTGTATCGATTCCTCTATGGCTTTTCTAGGACTAAATGGTTCATTGACAAGCTCTAGTTGGTCAGCTTCGATGCGTGTTAAATCTAAAATATCATCTATTAAACGTAACAAAATTTTGCCTGAATCACGAATGTTATGAGTGAAACTTGCCTGTTCATCGGTAAGCGATGATAGATTTAAGAGTTCGGAAAAACCCAGCATTGCATTCAACGGGGTACGTAAATCATGCGACATGCGGGCTAAAAAGGAACTTTTAGCATGATTTGCAGCTTGTTCTTTAATACGAGCTTGTTTTAAATCTGCTAAGATACGGCTATTTTTGAGGGCTATAGCGGCATGTTCTCCAAAAGTACCAGCGATACGAGCATCTTGATCAGTGAAATTTCCATCTTTATTGGCTAATCCCATAATTCCTACTGTTTTACCATCAATATTAAGAGGGGCAAACATGACATTTTGTAGAAAAACATGACCTTCTGGTAAAAACTGTACCCATTCGCTATTCATAAAGTCATTATGATATACAGCTTTGCCGCTATGATAAGAATTAGCTCGCAAACCTCGAATAGGCATAGGGAGATTAGGATCCACAGTGCAAGGTAAACCACCAGATTCAAGAAAAATTACGTCATTTTCTTCGCCTTCAGGAGTTAATAATGCGACATATCCAGAGGTTGCTCCAGTGGCTTGACATGCGTAATCAAAGATATGACGGGCTGATTGTTCAAAATCCTCGATTCCTAATATTGCTCTAGCACTGCCTATTAAGGTATCAATTTCAAGTTCGCGTTGTTTAATGGTTTCAGATAAAGTATTAGGATTGTGTTCTGATTCGCTTGTTATTTGGTGTAAATATTCATTTGTAGCCATTTTTTTGCTCTTATCAAATACCTTAATTTTGGGTTGATGGTCTTATCGTCAATACAACATTTTTGGCATTTGGACCATGATTCACTCATTTGATTGTCATGATTACCAAGAATTTTAATCAAACTAATCTAGTGAATTTTGATAATCAAGGTTCACAAAAATTAGTTGACGAATTTGCAATAATTTTCTATTTTAAAGCCATAAGTTGACAACGGGACATTCTTATGTAAACTAAACATAAGCTATATAATATAATATCCAAAACATCTTACAATGTTAGATGAACTTTTCTCCCTACTATTCTGTTATCCTTTGCATTTTACCTTATTAATGATATAATTGAGTGTAGCTATATGAAAATTTCATATCTAAGATATAAAATATTACCTTCAATAGCCCTAATAGCCTATTTGCTAACTTGGGCAACATCAAGCGTTGCTGATGTGGCACTACTAACAATCTTAAAATATACCACTGATATATCCAAATCACTTGGCATTCTTGCCAATAAAGCAGAAGAAACTAAACAGATTCAGTTAAATGATTTACGCGCCCGTGTTGCTGGGATCATCACTACTGCCAAGGAAAGAACCCAAGCTGGAAAACCTGCTGAACAAACTTTGCAATTAATAGAGCTTAATCTCAATCAAGCTTTATATATGACACATGGTATGGCAATAACTTATATCAACAAATCCACTCATTTGATCTCTTCTTTTAGTGATGAACGACTTAAAAATGCCGCACTATTTGTACGCCTTTATGAATTATTAGAAATGCTTAAAGTTAGGCTATATAAGGAATCTGGTCGCAATATAGTTTTACCACCCACGCAAATTAACGCATTACACGCCCAGTTATATGATGCCTGCATGTTAATTAATATGCAGCGCAGTTTAGGCTTATTCGCTACTTCAACTGTTGTGGATTTGTGGAATAAAGGCTTGCCAGATAAAAACAAGACTCTACAAGATACCAATGCTTACTTGTGGAAACATTGTAATTCTTACCTCACACCTTCACAACTTGAAAGTATTTCAGATAAAAAATTATGTAATTTTTATGACCAGATTTCGAAGCAACAACATTGTGGAGAAACGGTGCCATTGCCATGTTGGACTAAGATATCAGTTAGTTCATCCTACTATTGCCTAAAATATAGCGATTCCAAATTTAACTTGTGGTAATCTTAGGGTGGGTGCGCGGTGCGCACCCTACGATCTAATTTGACAAAGTAGAATTAAAAATGTTAAAATATTTTTGGATTGCTACTTTAAATCCTTTTTAGCAATCCAACATTAATATTAAGATATTGGGTTGACCATGGGGACTCTTAAACCCAATTGACTCACTCTATTAAGGATCAATGTAAATGAAAAGAAAGCATCTAATTACACAAATTTTGAGTATGGTATTAGGTATTATGGTAGGTGGTTTTAGTCATGGCGATTCTAATCCTTCTACTCCTAATCCTACTACCCTAAAAGTGACGATAAGCAGCAATACTCATGGACAATATCATGTAGGCGATACACTTACTACCCATTTACAAACTAATGAAGATGGCTTTGTCTTTTGTTATTATCAAGATGCCTGGGGAAAAATAGTTCGTATCTTTCCCAATCGTTTTAGACCCGATTCTGCGGTTCAAGGTAATCAGATCGTCATACTACCTGCCAAAAGTTCAGGATACAAAATTTTGTTTGATAAAACAGGTACAGAACAGGTTACTTGTTATGCTAGTCATCAAAATATAGCAATTTCTGACATACAACCAGAAGATTTATCTCCACTTTCAGTTAATTCTATTGATGAGATTGGGGATATCTTGCGAAAGCAGAATCCACATTTAGCAACAGCTACTTTAAATATCGTTGTACATTAGTTCTACGTAACTTCTCAATAGCGTATGGCATCTTGTGCCTAAATCGTAGGGTGCGCAATGCGCACCATAAAATTTACCAGGTGTTATTGAGATGTTACAGTTCTACTTTGTGACATTAATAACCTAATGTAGAATGCGCATTGCGTACCACAAAATGAAACAAGTTTCTATTCTTGCATGTGCTATAGTTTTTTTAACCCTTACAGGTATTGCTAATGCCCATGAAAATGTTGGTATTGCAGGAGGATTCATAAGTGGTTTTATGCATCCTTTTTTCGGCTTGGATCATGTTGTTGCCATGATAGCAGTAGGATTATGGGGAACATTTTTGGGCAGTCCAGCAATTTGGATTCTTCCTATGGTCTTTCCTCTAGTTATGGCCTTTGGTGGCGCACTTGGCGTAATCAACATTCCAATACCTGCAATAGAAATTGGCATTGCACTGTCTGCTTTAGTTTTGGGTACTATGGTTGCTTGTGCTGCCCGACCACCCCTTTGGATAGCAGCGATACTTGTTGGGATTTTTGCTATTTTTCATGGCTATGCACATGGTGCAGAGCTACCAAGTGCAGCTAATCCTCTCGCCTATAGTATTGGTTTTGTTATTGCGACTGGTTTATTACATTTATCGGGTATTATCTTTGGATTGCTTGAATACTGGCCTGCTGGGAAAATTGCTGTGCAAATAGCTGGCGGTTGCATTGCTTTGGCTGGCATAGGTTTTCTTGCAGGTATTATATGAGCATAGGATATAGGACTTTTGGTATCTTGATTGCATTGGCAGCAATGCCTCATGTAGCTTATGCCCATATCTTGTTTGTAGAGGTTAGTAGTTTTGATATTGCCCTTCTAAATGGTTTGTTACACCCTGCCGTAGTACCTGCGCACCTGTTGTTACTTGTTGCGTTAGGATTGTTATTAGGACAACAGGGACCAAAAGAAAATCACATTGCCCTAGCAGTATTCTTTATCGCCACTATGCTGGGGCTTTTAGCAGCATGGTTATCTATTGGTGGAGAAATAGAACTATCTATTTTAATTTGCGCTGCCATTGTTGGGCTACTAATCGTTATCAATTCAGCTATACAGTCGTTATTGCTCACATGTATAGTAGCATTAGCCGGTTTTGCTATTGGTATGGATTCAGCTTATGAAACTTTATCGGGCGAAGAAAAATTGGCAGCTTTATTTGGTAGTGGAGTGGGAATACACTTGTTGCTTCTTTATCCTATGGCACTAGCTTACTATTTCAATACTAAAATTTGGCAAAAAATTGCTGTCAGGGTAATTGGTTCATGGATAGCCGCAAGTTCAGTGCTGGTACTGGCTTTGTCTTTTTCTGCAAGCACATTACTGAATCGAGGCTAAACCTAAATACATTTACAAGTCAATATTTAAAGTCGAGACATCATTAGCAGCAAATTATACCATTGCAGTCAAGTTTTGTGATGCATTGGTAATAACTTTTATACTGTCTTTGGTTTGTGAGACACCTGCCAAAATTTCTTTAGCACCATTGCTAATTTCGGCTATAGCCTGCAAAATTTGATGACTTGCCTCAGCTTGTTGTTCCATATTCAGTAAGATTTGTTGGACGCTATGATGGTTGTTGTTTGCTGATGTTGAAATATTGTCAAGCAACTCGACGCTTGATGTTGCGATACGTGCAACGTCTTCAACCATTTTGGTTCCGCCTTTGGTCGCCATAACGGTTGAATCTGTTGCATGTTGAATGTCAACTACCAAGCTATTTATCTCTTCGGCTGATTTTTTGCTCTCATCCGCAAGCTTGCGAATCTCAGTAGCCACTACAGCAAAGCCTCTACCATGCTCTCCGGCCCTAACAGCTTCAATAGCAGCATTTAAGGCCAATAAATTGGTTTGCCCGGCTAAATCGCTTACCAAATCGATAATATTTCTAATCTGGTTGGTTTTTGTACCCAGTTGCGAAATTTGCTCTGCAATACCATTTACTTTGGTTTTGAGTTCTATAGTGGACTCACCAACCTTATTTATATATTGTATACCCTGTAGAACTAAGTCCATAACTTGTTGGGCATTTTGGACTACAGAACGTGCCTGCTTTGTTGAGTTATCGGCTGATCTATCTAACTCATCCATAGTCGTAGCAGTTTGATTGGCAGCTGAAGACTGTTTTGCGGCAGTTAGTTCTCTTTCTGCTAAAGCAGCAGATACCTGGGCAAGTGAGCTACTGATATTACTTGTTGCTCCTTTGATTGGAAGCATAATACTGCGGGAGATATACCAGGAGACCAAAAAGCCCACAATAATGACAATGATGGTGCTAATTATAGATACAAGATTGGAAAAATAAAGATAAAAATTAGCAGATTCAATACGTTGCTCCAATAACTCCCTTTCAGCAGCTTCCAACTTATCCAAATGCGCTCGTAAAGTATCCATGGTCCGTTTACCTAAATTTGCGAAGACAAGTTCCTGCGTTTTCTGATGATCCCCTGCCTTAGCAATTTTAATCGTCTGGGCCAACTCATCTAGCTTAATAGTAATTAGCTTGCGAATTTCTTCAATACGAGCCACTTGTGTTGGGTTGTCATTGACTTCAGATTGCAGGCTATCAACTTGAGATTTAATGATTTTTAATGCTGCATTATATGGTTTTAAACAGCGTTCTTGCTTGGTATACAAAAAACCACGCTGCCCTGTTTCCGCATCAATTAGGGTCTTTTTTATTCCAGCAATCATCAACTTCACTTCGTATGTATGAGTGACCCAACTTATCTCTTTTTTATATGTCTCTAAATTAATGTAAGAGACAACCTCAATAGCAATCATAATGGCAAATACTATGCCAAAACCAATTAAAACTAATTGATTGACCTTCATTTTATGCCGCATAGAAAAAAACCTCTTCTTAGAAAAATTTTAATGGAGCTGTTAGTGCGCAAAAAATCCATCCCTATCTACGGCTTGCAGAGGAAGATATTCTCGCAATTGTTGCACCAAAACTTCAACTGGCCATTCTTCTAGGAATGGCACTTGGGTATTGTCCAAACAGGTTTCCAAATGAGATAAAGCTGCTTGCCGTAAAGCCTGTGCTTTCTCGATAAGGCCTGCATGCATACGCAATTCTGCCATCTCCATCAGAGCGGCTACATGAGAGGGATTTAAAAATAACACCTTGTTCAGATATTGCTGGGCTTCTTCTAAATCACCCTGTTCATGTGCGATATGGGCGAGTAAATAATGCCCATCATCACTAAAAGGGTCATGCTGTAGCAAATCGTAACATATCTGCCGGGCCAACAGCAATTCTCCAAGGTTAGCATAAGCACGAGCGATAATGAGATGCCACTGTTGCTTTAAATATTGCGTTTTTTGATTATTATCAAGGCTAGTAAAGGTGCCCTGTATAGCATTTTTTTGCTCTAGAACAGCTTTATTATTGCCTGTTAATAACAGTTGGTTTAAATCCTTTAACTGTTGTTCCAATACATCCTGTGCGGATGGTTTAGAACGAAATGGCGAGCTAAAACCTGTCTGAAAATGCATATTTTGCTTATTAAAAAGAATATCATTACTGAATATACCAGCTTTATTTGTTGGCAAATGTGGTGGTTTTGGGACTTGTAGAGTACGCTGGTAAACCATAGATTCTGGATATAGACGTTTATCAAGACCAGGTAACGCTGAATTTCCCAACTCTGCATGTCCAGTAAGCAATAGGCCACCAATGCGGAGGCTCTTCGCCATTTTCGCCACTACTTTGGCAATGGTCGCTTGATCAAAATAGATAAATACGTTGCGGCAGAGAATCAGATCGAATTCAGCAAGCCCTAATGCTATATTGGGGAAAGTATCATATACTAAATTAGACCGTTCAAAGCTTACCATAGAACGAATCTGGGAATTTAATTGATAAGATTCAGCTCCTAATGGGGTAAAATACTGCTGCTTCAATGCTGGAGGAGTGCGGCGAAACGACCAATTACTATAGATGCCTTCGCGGGCTTGCTCTAGGCACTCTTCATTAATATCACTAGCAATAATTTCTACTTTATAGTGTTCATCAGGAAAAGAGGCAAGAAGCTGATCGCATAGAATAGCAAGAGAATATGGTTCCTCACCGGTAGAACAACCAGCACTCCAGATTCTTAATAGACCACGTTGTTGGAGTTTTTGTTGCGATTCTGCCAATAAGCGAGGAATAAGTGTCTTTTTTAGTAATTGACATTGCCCATCATCACGAAAAAAATAGCTCTCGCCTGTAGTCAACCACGGCAAAAGATTGCGCCACTCTTGATAGCTTTGCTGGGTATCACTTGCCAAAAGAAAAAAAAATCCATCCAAATTTTGGTGTCCCCAAGCGTTGATTCGTTTCTGCAAGCGTTGTGCTAATTGTTCCTCGCCTAAGGGAATATTAATCAAACCAAACCGTTGCGCAACCAAATCACGAAAATGCCCCATTTGAACTTGATTCATGAGATAAGACCTCAATTATATTTGTTGTTATATGACTGTCCACAATCATGTGGTCTCCCATTGGCATTTGTCAATTACGATTTGGTTATAAGAGGTATAACCTACAAATACAATTTCAGTTTTTGATGAATGTGATGTACATCACAAAATTAAGCTAAAAATCATATATATCAATAAAATACAATAATATTAATATATTATAACCTTTTAATATATTAAAAACTAATAGACATTATTTGAAACCCTAACTATCGCCTTATGCTTATTGAGCTGAACGGAGGTTTCCTGATTCTACCGCTTTTTGTGGGCATATAATTATTTGATAATGCTATATAAAATTATGAGCCATAAGCACAATATATTCAAAAAAAGATGGTAAGTGTATACTATCAATACTTGTAAAGCTAATTATACGTAGGATAGTACTACCCACAGAAAGCGGTAGAATCAG
>LFCU01000200.1 GCA_001044195.1 Candidatus Achromatium palustre | reverse complement strand
ACGGCCCGAGTAGCAACTGTGAGTAATAGATTGTCAGCCATGATGATTAAATATACCTTTTATCGTTACATCTTGGCACCAGCAAGGCAAAGCCTTGGTACCAGAAAAATTGATATATGATGGGCTTCGTGCCTCAGCGCATCCTATATATAAAATTGATAGGTAGCAAGCTTATGGCCAAGAAGATTATGATAAGTGTGTACTATCAATACTTATAAAGCTTATTATACGTAGGATATTATTACCCACAAAAAGCGGTAGAATCAAATTTTTTTGTATCTCTAATGAGGTGCTTCTTGCCTTAAGCACATCCTATCTTGCTAAAGCTAATCGCGCCTATGTGTTTTCAATCATAATCGTATAAAGTATCCACGTTTATCTCTAACTCGATTGATTCTAATGTAAATGTCTGGCCTAGCTGATAAGATTCTGCATTCCATGCTGTGCGTCTACGATACAATTCTACCAAAGGAATATTTTGGCTACATAGGATATATTCTTGTAAAGATGGTAGCGTCTTATATATAATAAATTTTTCATGGCGATCTATCCTTGCGGTGCTATCGGATAATACTTCTACAATAAGACATGGAGAGGTATTGTAATACCGATCTTTTTCCTTAATACAGCTTACTTGTATGTCAGGATAATAAAAATGTTCTTTCTTTAGAGAACGAATCCCTACTTTCATATCAGATTGAAAAACTCGGCATGGTGAGCCTTTAAGATGGGTTCCTAAGCTAAGAAAAAAGTTACCTGCGATAATATTATGTTCTCTACTTGCTCCAGCCATTGCGTAGACTTGGCCATCTACATATTCATATTTTACGCCACTTGTACTATCGTTTTCACTAAGTAAATATGCCTCAGGAGATATAAGTTGATATTTAGATACAGCGTTCATTATCTGATTCTACCGCTTTTTGTATTCGATAATGCTATAAACCGTCATTCCTGCGAAAGCAGGAATCTATACCTTAACACTCGATGCTCAAAAGTTAGTATCTGTTAATATTCTAATATCATGTGTTGCAAGGGTTTTATAGGATATACCATACAAAATGCCTTGCAGAATGAAACGACCAAAAAATATATTTGTATTACTTGACTATCCAGTTTTTTGGCTTAAAAAAAATTGCGTATGGATTCCTGCTTTCGCAGGAATGACGGGTGGGTCATTCAACCAAGCAGATTTTTCATCAAGTCGTCATTCCTGCGAAAGCAGGAATCCAGTATTATAAATTTCAATTGTATTATATAAACATTTTCTAAATTTTGAACATCGAGTAACAATAGCCTTATGTTTGTTAATCTGGTAGAGGGTTTCGGATAATGTCTAATATATTTAAAAAAGATGGTAAGTATATACTATTAATACTTGTAAAGCTACTTATACATAGGATGCGCTGAGGTACGAAGCGCATCAATAATGATGGGTTTCGCTTTGGCTCTACCCATCCTACATGTAAACTGATAGGTGGTAAGGTCTGATGCTATTGAGAAGTTACATTTTACGTTCCTTGGATACGATCATAATAACGTGCTCGATATAACAGCCTTGGAGTTACGCCATCCTCAAAAGCACTGCGAGTATGCAACACATTGTTAGCAATCAAACCCTGCCCAGCTTCAAGACATGCTTCAAAACACCAAGTCCCAGAGTTATGCAAATAATCTTTTAATGCTGCAACCGCTTCTTGAGTAATGGGATCATCACGCCATATAATACTACGGGTTCGATCCGTATAGCGCATGTGCAAAGAGCCAGTAGCACTAATCTTAAATACCGGGCCACTATTTGCAGGACGTGTCTCTTGGCCATTTACTATATTCGCTGGAATTGTCATAACTTCAGGGTGCATTAAAGCCTGAATATATTCAGGGTTAGCATCGCGTAATGCTATGTATAACATCTCGTGATCTAGTAATTTATTATGGCCACCTGTAGTAGCAGGATATAAGCAATGCAGGATAATACCATGTATTTGCTGTGTTGCTATATTATAGTAACCATCAGTGTGCCAAGAGATTGCTTTATTGCTATACGGGATATATTCACGGTGATAGGTATCGTTTTGAACTGTAAGTGCTGTTATGGCATCTGCATCGGCTCCTGGATTATGATCTAATGTTTTTAAACCAAATTGTGAACCCAATAAACGAATCTGGTCTTTATTGATAGGATTATTAGTAATATTAGAAGTATTGGTAGCATAAATTGCCATATTAGCTTGACGACAACCTGTTAAGATGGCCTGATGCTCTGCTGCTGTAAGCTTTTCTATATTACCAATTTCAACTATCAGATCATTCAAGCGTTGTGGATAATGAGCTAATTTTTGTTCTCGCCAAGTTCTATAAGCCTCTGGTTGTCCTAAATCAAACGGGTTATCTGAACTATATAGATGCGAACCATAAAAAGTATGCATGATTTTTTATCCAACGATACCTAATGTTCGATGCCGAAATTTTACCCCAAGACTATGCGCCAATTTTTCACAAGCTGCAATATCTACCCCGGCCAAACCCTCAATAGCAGTCGCAGTCACACTAGGAATAAATTGCGGTGCCTGCCTTAAAAACTCTAACATGGCTGGATACGAACCTGGCAACTTAGGAACACAATGTTGTGTATATACCATTTCATTTTGGGCATTTAAGGATACAGAAACTGCGTCTACCCATTGTCCAAGTTCTGGTAACACATTGCGTTTATGTACTAGATTGGCCAATCCATCTGTATTGACTCGTACATTGCCTTGATGTTGTTTAATATACGCAGCTACTTCAAGCAGGGTTTTAAGTCGTAACGTTGGTTCTCCATAACCACAGAATACAATCTCAGCATAGTTTATAGGATCATCGATAGCTGCGATTATGGCATCCGCATCAGGGCGATTCTGCATCGTCAAATCATAGCCTCGTACTGTTTTATTGCCTTGATTTTTAGGGCAAAAGGCACAGGTTAAGGTGCAGCGATCCGTAATATTTAGATATAGACGGTTTGCAATACGATAGCTTATTTGTTGCATTATTTAATTGTGGCATGATGCCATAACTGTAGTTGATTGGGAAGTTATAGTGCATAAAAATAATGATAAATATCTACATGTTGATACAATATGTACATACTACCAACCTATCTGACTTTATCAGTTACCTTTTGTAAACGCAATAATACATATCTAAGCAACAAACCATCTCCAGGATTAAGCTTGATATTACCATCCTTTACAGGCTCTTGCAAACAACAATCATTGCCTACAATATGCTGCAATTGGCACCTTGGCGTAACAGGTTCTGCCAATAGACATTCGTACGCCTCATCCATCTGTACTTTAGCATGTTCTCCAGAAAGACAGAGATTAACAAAACTCCATTGCTTACGTTTATTATCAGCCCTAAGTGGAACATTCCATTCTAAAGATTGTGGCTGCGCCAGCTGATTCAAAGTAATACGGGGTTCTTGTTGAGTAAGATCTTCGTTAGTGGGACTTCCCAAACAGCGGGTTATATCATCCAAAGCATAACGTATTCTGTTATGCACTGAAGCGGTAGTATTAAAATACAAACAACCCAATCCAGCACAACCCTCAGGCAAAGGACTAAGTTTAGCCTTACCAATATCATAATTTTGCGTTATAGGTAAGGCCAAATTATATTCCTGTTGCGCCAGACCAGTTTTAGGATCAGGTGGTGTAGTAAGACACAATGTTCCTCGATTGTGACATAAACGAAATAAACAATTGGGATTGCGCCGAATCTGACTTGCAGTGGCTAAGAGACCATTAGCATTTAGCCATATAATCCAACGATCTATCCTAAGTCCATCTCGAAAGCCCTGTATATCCTCTAAATCTGGTAGAATTATCGCTTCTAGCTCTAAAACATAATGAGAAGTAAGACGAGCCGGACGTAATAAGGATGTACCATCATTATACGCCGCACTAGCATCCGCCTTGACTAATTCTACTGATAAGATTTGGCCAGTAAATAATTCTTCACAACTTTGGTTGTGAGAGACTCGCTCAAAAGTTTGATTTTGTCCAGGTTCGGTAAGATTAACTACTTTGGCATCTGTATCACAAAAGGCTACAAAATTATCACCTCGGCGATGAATTTCTAAAAAAGCCTCATTGCTGTCATTCCAGCCCCACATCGGCAACATGCTGTTCAGTGGTGCGTCTGTGTATGGGGTTAATAGAATACATTCTTGACCTTTATAAAAGCCTATGGGTTGGCCTTCTATATATTCAGCGGGTTTGTTGTCTTGGATACGCCATAGATTCAATACGGGGTTTAGTAAGCCCCCACTACCACCGAAACGAGGTGAAATGTAGAATTCTAGCTCATCGTCGGGATCTGGAATGTGTATGCCAGTTCCAAATAGAAATGCGACTCGGCCTGGGGCTAGTTTAGGATCAGGACATACAAAATAGCGCGGGGGACGATTTAGTGGTAGCCAAGCAACGAAGTCTCTTTTATGATAGCGGGTTAAGATTTGGACAGCAGCTCCAAGTTTTTCTAAGCCGCTGGAGGATTGATGAGATTCCCATAGAGTTTCGGGTATACATAATACTATGTCACTAAAGCATTTTTCGCTATTTATGGGGCGGCCATCTACAGTTTTGTCTGTTCTGAGGTCTTGGTGGTGGTATAGAGCTTCACGTAATCGCCTGTTTGTATTGCCGCTTGGGACTTCAGCAATTATATTTTCGTCACTTGTATACTCTTCACTCCATAAAGCATCTGCAATTTTGTTTAGGTTGGCATTATGAGGCAGGCCACATAGTTCTAAGCGGTATATTCGTCCATTGTATAAACCTGGCAGCCACGGCTGAGGGGTTTTGTTTACATGCTGCCATAATGATTGCCAATATGCTTGCCAGGATCTTTTTTGCATAATTATTTACTCACGGTGAATTTATTAATTCTTATTGAAATTTTATGGGACTTTAGCCAAGTAAGATGGATAAACAGGTTTCTGTCCTAATCTATAGACATTATACCAATTCATAACGTTCCCGTAATTTGTGGATGTATCCAACAGGTTTAAGCCCAAATCTTAAGATCCAAAAGGAAACTTCTGATTTTACCGCTTTATATGGATATATAAATATTTGATAATACTAGATAAAATTGTGATCCACAAGCTATTTATATTCAAAAAAGGATTGTAACTGTGTGTTATCAATACTGATAAAGCTACTTAATACGTAAAATAGTATTACCCACAGAAAGTGGTAGAATAAAAATTTTTATCTATGCAATTCAGTTGGTTATAAGAATAGGTATAATGTCTGATATATAAATTTAGATTTTGGTATGTTATAGTGGGAGAGTTTAGTCTATAATATAAATCTACACTAATAGTAAATTATAACCAGGAGCAGTATAATCTTTTATGTCAATGTCAATCTATAGTATAAGACTGCAGATGACTCAAAAAATCATACTTTTGAGTTTAATGCTGTTGTTAGCTGCCTATACTCATGCTTCTTCAGCATCACCACCAATTTTACAATTAGATCCAGGTGGCCATAAGGCCATAATTAAGGATATTGCCTTCACGCCGGATAGTAAGTATTTGGTATCAGCTAGTAATGACAAAACGATCCGTGTCTGGGATTTAGATCATCCTGGCCAAGCACGAATCCTGCGCGGCCAGATTCGGGCAGGTCAAGAGGGCAAAATTTATGCTATGGCTCTAGCTCCGGATGGCCGGACTGTGGCTGTGGGTGGATGGTTTTCAAATCCAAACGATGTTATCCGCCTCCAGGATCTAGCTACCGGGCGTATCTTAGGCTTATTGCGTGGTCATACCAATGTGATCTATGCTCTCGCCTTTAGCCCGGATGGTCGCTATTTGGTATCTGGCAGTGGAGACTTTACAGCAAGAATTTGGGATCTCCAGCAGCAACGGCTCCTGCATACTCTACACGGCCATACTGATGATATCTATGCAGTGGCCTTTACCCCCGATGGGCAAAGAGTGGTAACTGGAAGTGATGATCATGATCTACGTCTGTGGTCAGTGGCTGATGGCCAGCTGCTTGCCCGTATGTCCGGCCATACGGATAAGGTACGAGCAGTAGCAGTAGCTCCAGATGGTACCATTGCTTCAGGTAGCTGGGATCATACCATTCGCCTCTGGGATGGGCGTACTGGTGCCTTTATCAAACAATTGGCTGATCAGGGTACCCAGGTAGGATCGTTAAGCTTTAGCCCCGATGGCCGACGGTTGGTGTCAGGAGTTAGCAGTGCTCCAACTCATTGTCATCTTTGGTCCGTGCCAGATGGTCGCCAGCTCCAGCGGTACAATGGCCATGATAATATTGTTTTAGCCACCGCTTTTGCTCCTAATGGCCACTTGGTTGCTACCGCTGGAGGTGGTAATAACGTAATTGATCTGTGGGATCCACGCACTGGAAAATTACAGCAGCAGTTAGCTGGTGGCGGTGGTGCCGTGTGGTCGGTAGGCATCAGTAACGATGGTAACCGCTTGGCTTGGGGATACCAACATATGACCGCACTTAATCAAGCAACTACTTTAGAATACCAACTTCCCATTGCTCCGAGTCTAGGTAGTCCCAGTAGCTTAGGCCAGGCTAATGTTAATTGGCAACGGGCACTAGCTAACCTTGGTGCCTGGTCATTACAGCATCGTAAAGGTGGTAATTATGGTGGGGATGCTATTTTAGAGATCCGGCATAATGGTCAAGTCCAGGCACGGATTAAACGTGGCCCTACCGATGGTTATGATCATCGAGCCTATAGTTTTACTCCCAATGGCCAGACGATTATCAGTGGTGGTGGTAGTGGCGTATTAACTGCTTATAATCGCCATGGACAAAAATTAGGCGATTTTGTGGGTCACACTGGTGATATTTGGGCCGTAGCGGTGGCGAGCGATGGTAAGTTACTAGTCTCTGGTAGTGCTGATCAAACCGTGCGCTTGTGGAATGTAGCCACCCGGGAACTATTGCTGACTATATTTAGGCATAAAAATGGCGAATGGGTAGCCTGGACTCCATCTGGCTATTATGCTGCCTCTCCCAATGGCGATAATATGATCGGCTGGCAAGTAAATCGTGGCCCAGAATATGCCCCGGACTATTATCCAGCAGGACAATTTAAACAAAGCCGTTATCAACCAGACCTAGTAACTAAAGTTATCCAACTGGGTTCAGAACAGAAAGCACTAGCTGCCTGGCAACGTAGGCGTAAAAAGGCAGAAACCCTAACTATAGCTATGGCTAACCTGCCTGCTACGCCACGTCTTCTCAACGGTATCCAAGATACAGTAACTACCGCTCAACAACGGTTAGTATTTGCTGTTGACCAAAACACCCGTCACCTGATTGTAACTGTCAATGGTCGTCCTACTCGTGGCATTAATACTGGCAGCAATACTGAACGCACCATTACCCAAACCATCACCTTAAGCCCAGGAATTAACCAGATCCAAGCCATTGCCCGCAATAAAACCGGCGAATCAATCCCCTTAAACTGGACGGTTAATTACCAAGTCCCTAATTGGCGCAAACCTACTCTATATCTATTAGCCATTGGCATATCCAGCTATGCTGACTCCAGCATCAACTTACGGTATGCTAACATAGATGCCCAAACTATTGCAGAACGTTTACGCCAAGAAACTGGTAATAAACTTTATCAGCAAGTTAAAGTCAAAATCGTTACCGATAAAGCTGCTACTAGAATGGGGATCCTTGATGCCTTAAGTTTCTTAAATGAAATGACTCAGGATGATCTAGCACTGCTATTCATTGCCGGACATGGAGTAACAGATTCCCGTAATACCTTCTACCTCTTACCACACGATGGCAACCATAAACGCCTGTTTACCACAGCAATTAGGTGGACAGATATTCAATATCATCTCCAAGGTTTACCTGGTAAGGTACTGCTATGGACTGATACCTGTCATGCTACTGGAATTGCTGGCGGCACAACTAAACTAGCTGCACGCAATATCAATACCGTAAGCCTAGTGCGTGAATTTGCGGATGCTGACACTGGAGTATTAATATTTGCCTCCAGTACTGGTGACGAAAAATCCATTGAAGGTCAACACTGGGGACATGGTGCTTTTACTAAAGCCTTACTTGACGGACTTAGTGGCCAAGCAGACTATGACCATGATGGTATCATTCACCGCTCCGAACTAGAAACCTACGTTAAACGCAAAGTAGCTAAAATTACTAGAGGCCGCCAACATCCAATTGCCGCCGGTACAGCAGTAGCAGACTTTGCTATTGCCACAGTACCTTAAATGAATTACTTATGTTTCCATATCTGTAACTTGGAAACATAAGGCTGTTATTTAGAGTATGGATTCCTGCTTGCGCAGGAATGACGAAGTGGCAGGATTCTGTCATCCCTGTGAAA
>LFCU01000136.1 GCA_001044195.1 Candidatus Achromatium palustre | reverse complement strand
AGCCCTTTTTTCTATAATTCATTCCCGATCCTAAATCAGAAATGATTTTATAAGACCAACCTTTTGCAGCGCAAAAAGTTTCTAACAAATCAGCTTGTTGTGTCAAGTCCTCTTTTTGATCGTGACTTGAAACCCGTGCGTAGCCAATGGTAAGCTCATTTTCATTATTTAAATTTAATAATTTTTCAGCATCATAATAACGGGTTCCAGCTTTAGATTTTCGATCAGGTAGCAGCTCACCTGTTGCTTCCCATTTATGTAGTGTCTGAATCGAAACACCTAGCATTTTAGCGGCTTTGCCTACTTTGATCATGTTCATAGTAGGAGATAATATATGATAGTATACGAAAAGTCAAGAACTGTTTTAGCCCCTACAACAGCACTTATCACTTTTGACAAACAAAAGCATTTCTATTCACCTATAGCTGTAGGTTTATTGAATAGACTCTGCTTTGAAACTAAAGCTCAAATAGTGATATCCTCATCATGGCGTTTACATGGTGCCGAACCTATTGCCACGCAACTTATTAATTCGCTTGATATGTTAAATACAATGCTAGATTCTGAGCAAGACTCAATACCAATACATCTCAAGTTTTTTGCTGAAGAGCCTCATAAAGAACAAAGTTGGCGTACTCCAGCAAATTTTGAATCAATGCTACAAACCAAAAGCAGAGGCGCACAAATAGATGCATGGTTACGAACTTGGGGGCATCACATTGATAATTATTGTATATTAGATGATAATGACAATATGTTACCACAGCAACAAGCCAATTTTGTCTTTATTAATCGTAATTTATCTGGATTTGATGCATACTATTATATCCAGGCTTTTAAAATTTTATATTCAAGTGATCTGAAACAAAAATATTGTATGGAATATTTGGACAATAGCACAGCCAGGTAAGATAAGCCTTGCGCACCTGGCAAGATGTCTTATGTTGGAATTTCCTCTACCCTATTAAAGGTGCGCGGTGCGCACTATCTTAGCACCCTACTATCTTAGTATGAAAAAATCGCCAGTAGTTGATAATCCACCAACCCCACATAACCAGGTTACATTAGCACCAACTTTTGATCCTGAAATAGATTTTAAAAGTAGCCTAAATATATTATCTCGTGCTAAAATACTACTACCACTGGCCATTGCAAGTGGTTTACTAGCCTTACAACTAGTAGCTTTAGTTATATGGATTTTTAAACATGAGTTATCATCAGCAATCGTGACCCTGTTTATTTTGACATTAATTGGAGCTTGTGGCTTAGGCATAGCAGTCTGGCGACTCCATCAAGGCTTATTGCGACCTTTACAGATCCTAGAAGAAAAGATAGAACGGATTTGCCAAGGTGGTTCCAGAATCAATCTGGATGCTAAACAAATAGGAGGACTCAGCGATTTTGCCGAGATCGTACAAGATTTAAATGACGAACTAACAGACTTATATGAAGATATGGATAATCGAGTGGCACAACAGACTAAGCGTTTAGCACAAAAGACTGCATCTTTAAAAATTCTCTACGAAGCAATAGCCAGTATTAATCAACCACAAGACCTACATGAACTCCTAATCAGGTATCTACGAATATTAAAAGAAATGGTCAATGGTCGATCTGCTACAGCACGGTTAATCTCCAAGGATGGACAACAACAACTTTTAGTCTGTATTGACACTAATAATCAGATCTTAACTAAACAAAAACTATTACCAATGCGTATTTGTCATTGTGGACAGATTCTAATTCCTGGCAATATCTTATGCAACCAAAATCCTAAACAATGCTCAAAACGCTTAGGTCGTCCTATGTATGGGCCTGATGCCATTGAATGTCTGAATATTCCTTTGGACTATCATGATGAACAGCTAGGAACTTATCAGATATGGGTGGATCGACCAGGCGTGGGATCACGCGAAGATATCTTAGAACTGTTAGTTACTATTGGTAGCCATCTTGGAATGGCAATTGCAAAACAACGCTCCGATACTCAAGCCAGACAATTATCTATTGTACAAGAGCGTACCTCAATGGCTCATGAACTACATGATTCCTTAGCGCAAACTTTAGCCAGCCTTCGTTTTCGAGTACGCCTGCTCCAAGAAAGCCTAGAACAAATTAAAACCCCACCCATTATTTTGCAACAGCTTCAACAAATAAACACCAACTTAGATGATGCCAATATTGAATTACGCCATCTTATTGGTAACTTTCGAGCACCATTAAATCAGGGAGGATTACTCTTAACTATTGAAAAACTAGTGACTAAATTTAAACAGGACACCGGCATTTTAGCCTTTTTGCAACATGATTGTCCATACATCCAATTAACTGCTATGGAAGAGACCCAAATGCTGCGCATAATACAAGAAATTTTGACTAATATACGCAAACATGCTCAAGCCAAAACGGTGCGCATATTACTACGCTGTCAGGGTTTGGAAGGTTACGTCCTTTTAGTAGAAGATGATGGAAAAGGATTTCAACATCCCACAGTAAATAGAGATGGCAGCTCTGGCGAACATCTTGGACTTGCTATAATACAAGAACGTGCTCAACGCATCGGAGCTAAATTGCGTATAGATAGCGAACTAGGAGAAGGAACTAGAGTGGAATTTATATTCAAACCGGAGCAACGCTCCCAAAATTTAGGAGTTAGTTATTGATGCGTGTCCTAGTAATAGATGATCACGCACTATTCCGCGTTGGTCTTTCAGAACTTTTAGAACGACGCGGAATCAACGTAGTTGCAACTGCCAATGGTTGCACTGAAGGGCTTAACCAAGCCGCAGCCCTGCGACCAGATGTAGTATTACTAGATCTACGTATGCCAGATGTATCTGGACTAGAAATTCTCCAAAGATTAAAAAGCTTAAATCAACAACTACCTATTGCAATCCTTACAACCAGTCGTGACGAGCAAGATATCATTGTAGCATTACAACAAGGTGCTCAAGGCTATTTACTTAAAGATATGGAGCCAGATGAATTAGTCACAGCACTGCATAGAGTAACCCGTGGTGAAACGGTCGTGGCTCCAGAATTGGCTAGTATTTTAGCGCGTGTTGTGCAAGGTAATAATAATGGTGGCTCTATTATGGAAACTGAAGACCATACTATAGACGATCTAACCCCACGAGAATTAGAAATACTCTGTCTAGTCGCGGAAGGTCAGAGTAACAAGGTTATAGCTCGTAATCTAGGTATTTCAGATGGGACTGTCAAACTCCATGTTAAGGCGATTTTGCGTAAGCTTAATGTCCATTCTCGAGTAGCAGCAGCTGTGCTTGCAGTCCAGCAAAGTGTTTGCCATAAAGCAGTACCTAATTATTTGCAACTTGCTACCCGTTAAAAGTACAAGTTCCCCCAAAAAACTATACAACCTATAAAAACCTATGAAAACTTATCAACAATTAGTTAAAGAATGCCTACCCAATATACAAGAATTAATGCCTTGGGATTTAGAGTCTCGTCAAGCTGAAAATCCCAACATGCTAATTTTAGACATACGGGAACCTTATGAATTTGCAGCTATGCATATTAAAGATTCTATTAATGTACCTCGTGGCGTACTAGAATCTGCTTGTGAATGGGAATATGATGAAACGGTCCCTGAATTAGTTCAGGCTCGCGACAAAGAAGTAATAGTGGTATGCCGTTCTGGACATCGCAGTGCATTAGCTGCTTTGCAAATGCAGTTTATGGGGTATCAAAATGTCATAAGTCTTAAGACGGGTTTACGAGGTTGGAATGATTATGAACAACCATTAGTAACCAGTGAAGGCATAACAGTAGATTTTGATGCTGCTGATGATTATTTTACTACCAAGTTGCGGCCTGAACAACGCCGCCCAACTGCTTCATAGATAATCTCTACTTCTACTTTCCAGTTTTCACTTTCCCACGCATAGCATGGGAATGATCGTATGTGTAAAGTACTTTTGGAAGCAAATGAAGGATATCCCTTAAAACCAAAAATTTGTATGGCAATTTTTTTGTATACAACAGTGGTAGAAAAGATTGTTTGAAGAGAAATTTGGGTGGTGCTTTAACTTATGATGAATGTAGTCTCTAGTAGAACATAGTTGTGATCTATACTAAAGCTATAAATAAAGGTGCCAAGATGAGAACCTTGGCATTAAGTGTACTATAATATCACTCAGATTTTTTTCGTGCATCCTGCATAGTAATGCAGATGATGGCACTTAATGGCAGCAAAGTTTTAATGTGTTCACGACTTTCTAATTGAAATAAAAGACTGCCATTTCGTTAAGAATATATTTTTAAGTTTTGAATAACTTAAAAATATAGTAGACACCATTAACCTCTAATTCTTGAAACACGTACAGGAAGTCTTCCTTGCCGCAATCTTCCTATTTTCTTAAATGCTCTGGGGCTAAGATCAATAGTGCATACACCAGGTTTACAGCGATCACTGACTGTAACAATCACAGATTTGCCATTCCGACGATTTGTGATCTTAACTTTAGTACCTAATCTATATTTATTGCTGGCTGCAACCATTTTGGTTGGTAGATAGATTTTGCCATTTGCCATGCGTCTACCATTGAACATCCTTGCATAATAGGTTGCAGTAGTAATCTCAGCATAAGCGGATAACGGCAATAACAGAGCTGCTAAAACAACAGTAATAATATATTTCATCATTTCGATTCTCAAAATGTTTGAAGTTTGTGTATGCAGTCTATCGTATAGGTATTTGTGATTATTTTCAAGAGAATCAATATTTTAATATCTTATGGGTTTTATATAATTTTATATATATTAGAATATGATTGTTAATTGGTTTATGCAGTTTTTTAGAATTTTTCTGTAGGTTGCTTTGTTATTTAGAAGTTGGTATCAAAGCTGCTATCTTAGTTCTTATGGTATCCGCTGTTAATTCTCCAACACCTCTATGGATAATCACACCATCAGGAGCAAAGATTATACTAAATGGTAAAGCACCAAAACGATTCCCTAATCGTGCCAATAGACGTAAAACCTGTGGATCATCGCCTAACAAAATTGGATAATTAATTTTAGTTTTTGTAGCAAAATTCCGTACTTTTTCATGTTCATCAATAGCAATTCCTACAAATTGGAGTCCCTGTGAGCGTAATTCTTCTTGAAGCTGAATAAATTCTGGTATTTCGCGAAGACATGGCCCACACCATGTTGCCCAAAAATTTAGTATTAGAATTTTACCTTCCCATTGGTTAGATGCCTGGAGTTTACCATTGATATCTAATAAATCAAATTTAGGTAATTTGCTATAAGTCTGGATAGGTTGTGGAATTAACGATTCGCTATAAGTGCTATTTTTTCTCGACTTGAACAGTTTCTGATACACTAAAAGCGTTATAACTAAACCCGCAAATATGATTAATATAAATAGGAATAGACTTTTAGGTTTCATTATCAAATAGCTTTTATATTAGATTGAAGTTTAGCAATATGGTTAAGAAACTGTTGCACAGGCATGAAACCAACTATTCTTAAATGGCGTTGTTCCATACCATTGCGATCATAAAACAATATGGTAGGTGGACCTACAATATTTAATTTTTGCATTAATTCTATATTTTGAGCATTATTAGCAGTAACATCTATGCGTAATAAAACAAAGTTATTTAAAATTTGTGCTACTTTAGGGGCTGCGAAAGTTTTCTGTTCTAACTCTTTGCAACTTACACACCAATCTGCATAAAAATCTACTAAGACTGGGCGTTTTTGTTGCTTAGCATTAGTTAATGCTTGGGTAAATTCGGTGTAGGTGTTTATAGGCTGAAATGATATATGGCTATTGTTTATGTTGGTACTTTCTGTATATTTTATAGGTTGTAGAGGCCGTAATGGGTCATTACTTCCCACCCCTGCTCCTACTAAGATCATAGCACCATAGATGAATAATACTAAACCTAATCCCTGCGAAAGTTTAGCCCAGCCCCAACTATCATAGATAGAGGCACTGTGGGTATTGATATTAAACGCCCCCATATAAACTCCTGTGCATACCAACAATGTGCCCCAAAGCAGCATAGTTATGAAGGCTGGCATAATGCGTTCTAATAGTATGATCGCAACCCCTAACAGCAATACTCCAAAAACGGCCTTAACCACATTCATCCAGATTCCAGCACGAGGCAAGAATTGTCCAGCTGAAGTTCCTATAATCAATAAGGGGATTCCCATGCCTATACCCAAAGCAAATAGGGCTACACCACCAATGAACGCATCTCCAGTTTGGCCTATATAGATAAGTGCTCCAGCTAAAGGTGGTGCAATACAAGGGCTAACTATAAGGGCTGATAAGGCTCCCATGATAGCAGTTCCTATGAGGCTGCCGCTTTGTTGTTTGTTACTTAATATAGTAAGCTTGGTTTGCAAAGCTGTGGGTAGCTGGATTTCATACAGATCAAACATCGCCAATGCTAATGCTATAAAAACTAGAGCAAAGCTACCTATAATCCATGGAGTTTGAAATGCAGCTTGCAAATTTTGTCCAAATAATCCAGCTAGTATTCCTGCCAATGTATAAGTAAGAGCCATTGCTAGGACGTAGATTAGGGATAATCTAAAGGCTTTAATGGGAGTTATATCAGGGCCTTGGCCTACGATAATTCCAGATAATATGGGGATCATGGGAAATACGCAGGGTGTAAAGGCTAGTAATAGCCCTAATCCTAAAAAGGTGATAATGATTCCAAACAGATTGCCAGTAGTAAGTTTTGTAGCAAGATGGTCTTGTGCAGATAGGGGTTGTTTAGGAGCTATTTTTGAAAAGGTGTTAGGTGCTGTACTTTCAGGTGCGGCAACATTTTGTGGCAAAGTAAGCGGTGTTCCTTCTGAAATCGCTGGTAAGTTTAATAGAATTCTTTTAGTAATTGGTGGATAACAAAAACCGCGTTCTGCACAACCTTGGTATTTAACAATTAGTTTAATTTGTGTGGCTGCTTTATTAATACGCTGTAATGGAACTATTAGTTCCAAAGTATTACGATAAAGTTCGATATCGCCTATCTCTCCACTAGGGCGTATAGTATTACGTTTTATGATAGCAGCAGGCCAAGTTATAGGGCCTAAAGTTACATTGGTTGTTGCACCAAGTTCTAATTTAAAACTTTCTTTGTATAAATAGGTGCCTGTGGCGATATTCCAATTTAATCTGAGTTGATCAGGAGCTTTAACTGTGGCATTAAAACGATAGGCTTGTTCTGGCGGTAAGATTTCTGTAGCGAATGGATTGGAGTTGGTATTTGCAGCCAGTAAGTTTGCATTTGTAGGTAAAATATCTATAGAAAAGGATGCTGCGACTGCGTCTTTAATGGGGGTTATTCTAAGAGGTTTTAGATTAATCAGAGTTGGTATTATATATAAGAGCGTTATATATAAGAGTAAGGCTATATAGGGTTGTGGTTTTAATTGGTGCTGTTGGTGCATTTTTCAACCCAAGATAAATAATCATTTAATCCCATAGTAATAGGTAGTGCAATGATTTCTGGAACCTGATATGGATGTAAGTTCTGGATTAAGTGTTCTAATTCTGGATAACGTCTTTCTGTTGTTTTGATTAGGAGGATAGCTTCAGTTGCATGTTCTATTTTATCGTTCCAACGATAGACAGATGTAGCTGTACTTCCTTGTACTGTAACACAGGCTGCTACATTGGCTGTAACTAAAGCTTCAGCTATTTTGATGCCTGTGGACTGATCTGGGCATGAGCATACAACAAGTAAAGGGTCCTGCATAATCCTTAATATACAACCGCTAGATTTAGAATTCACATCCAAGTATTGATGTGATTCTGTTCTTTATAATTTTATGTTGGTCGGGGTGGAGGGATTTGAACCCCCGACATCCTGCTCCCAAAGCAGGCGCGCTACCAAACTGCGCTACACCCCGAAATTAGGTATTGTGTGTAGATATTCTTCGCCCACATAATTTATATATGGGTTGAAATGGTACAGATAGTTTTTTGATGATATAGCACTTTACTAAAATTTAGCAAGCATTATTTAAAAAAAAATCTTAACTAATTGAATAGCAATGAAATAATAAATTTGCATTATCTAGCACTGGTTCAGTCTAATTCATCAACTAACATTATGTTATTTAAAAACAATTCTTAT
>LFCU01000275.1 GCA_001044195.1 Candidatus Achromatium palustre | reverse complement strand
GGTCCATTGACAATTCAGTGTGATGAAATGTGGTCATTTGTCCGTAGTAAAAAAAACAAACAATGGATTTGTTTAGCTTTAGACGTAGACACCAAAGAAATAGTCGGCGTTTTTGTAGGATCTTGAGATAAGAAAGGTGCTCGTGGTTTACTGGAAAAAAGATATTTTTAATTGGCTTTAACTTATTGAATTTTATGAGATTATTTTTGGACTCTGAATTGCTGTTAATCTTGAAGGCATTGCTACGGTGTCTGGCAAAGGCCATTGGTATGGCAGTAGTGTGAAAAAATATTTGGCGGCACATTGAGTAATTGCTTAATGATTTTTAATAATGCTTAATTCTATGTCACATTGACAACCGTAGGTTGGGTTGATGATCTTTGTCAACCCAACATTTTAAAAATATCTTTTACTTTATGGTGCGCGATGCACATCCTACGATCTTGAGATATATCTTATCCAGTTAGTTTTACTTTGTCAGATTACCAAATAAGACCTTTATTTTATTGAAAACAACACTTTGCATCAATTCTTTGGAAATTAATAAGTTAAGTTTTAATGTGACAAAGTAGAATTAGCCCTATCTTTTTTTACATCTTCCATTCGATAAAGATGTTGTCCATCATTGGAATGGCCGCAAGCATCAGGTAGTAAATCGTTGTTTTGCATTAGATCTAAGACATCATCAGACGTATATCGTAGTGCTTCGCTTTCTGCTATTAATTGTCCTGCTTTTTCTCATTAGCCATGCTCTAACGTAAGATGTTACCACTTATAGCATCGATAATCTGGCTAGGTTGTTTAGCTCTATCACACACTCCTGGTAAGATATAATCAACAGTATGGGGAAAACGTTGGAGCCAACGCCGCACTTGCAATATAGTGTGTAATGGCGGTTGCCCAGAACGGTTTGCACTGGTAGATACTAGAGCAGTTTTACAGGCTAAACATAGTGCTGCTGCTGTAGGATGTGCGGTAATTCTTACAGCTATAGTCTGATCTATCTTTTGATTTATAGCCTGGTGCTTCTTAGTAAGCCAATATGGAACATCCACCCGTGCAGGCAAAATCCAAGTAACATGGCCAGGCCAACTGGCATGTATTTGTGCTATTCGCTCTATTGGTAAGGTATCAAGAGGGGCAATAAAAGGCATAATTTGAGCAAAATTAGCAGCTAATAGGATTACCCCCTTGGTAACTGATCGCCCTTTAAGTGCCAAAATAGATTCTACAGCTTGCCTATTATAAGGATCGCAACCTAAGCCAAATACAGCTTCAGTAGGATAAGCAATAACACGACCTGCATTTATAACATAAGCAGCATTTCTTAAGTGCCAGGGGCTAGCAGCCATAATGTTATACCTAATAGACTATTGATTAGCTTGCAAAGCTGCATCTTTGGCTAGTACTTGTTTAGCATTAGCAAGACGTTCTTGTTGCAGACGCATGGCCAAGTCTGAATCCGTTAGTGCTAGAATCTGAGCGGCTAGATAGGCAGCATTTTTAGCCGCTCCAATAGCTACTGTCGCAACAGGTACACCGCTTGGCATTTGTACAGTAGCAAGCAAGGCATCGATGCCATTCAAGGGGCTTGCTGCTAAAGGTACTCCAATGACAGGTTTGGTAGTATAAGCGGCCACAGTTCCTGCAAGATGCGCCGCTAGGCCAGCTCCAGCGATAAATACAGCGCAACCCCGATGTTCGGCATCTTTTATGTAGGTATGGGTAGCTTCAGGGGTACGATGTGCTGAAGTTATTTTCCATTCGCTATGAATTTGTAGTTTATCTAGTATCTGACGTGCTGTTTGCATTGTTGGTAAGTCAGTATCAGATCCCATAAGTACAGCAATAAATGGTTTTGGCATTAAGATAATCTCTATATTTTGGCAATCGAGTTATAGTTGTCGAGAAAAATTTTGTCCTGGATAGTGTGATAATGTGAATTTAAAAATTTGCTTGTAAATTTTCTATTGTGAGACCTTATAACTATTATAAAAATAATGTAATATAATTATGATGTTATATTCAAACATCAGACTAAACCAGTTCCGTAAATTACAGTTTAGGCACTTTGATTTGTGTTATACTCATAGATAATATCTATTGCATTAAATAATTTAATAGATATATTCAATTGCAAGTAAGTTGCAATCTTTATCTAAATAGTGTAGTATAATAAACTACTTAAGTCAAGACATTAGACTGAACCAATGCCACTACTAGATACTGGATTATTGACTATTCAACAACATCTATTTAACTTATTTAAACAAACATTACTAATTAATTTATGATTTTAAGGAAATGATTTTCAATGCCGAATGTTCGCGTTAAAGAGAATGAATCGTTCGAAGTTGCTATGCGTCGCTTCAAGCGTTCCTGTGAAAAGGCTGGAGTACTTGCAGAAGTGCGTCGCCGTGAATTTTATGAAAAACCAACCAGTGAGCGCAAACGCAAAGCTGCTGCTGCGGTAAAGCGCCATCAAAAGAGGGTGTCACGAGAAAACCGTCGCTGGGAGCGTCAATTCTAATTTGCCGGACATTAGATTATGTTAAAACAACAAATTCAAGATGATATGAAGTCCGCCATGAAGACAGGCGATAAAACTCGTTTAGGGACTATTCGTCTGATTTTGGCCGCTATTAAACAGCGTGAAGTAGATGAACGCATTGAGTTAGATGACCAACAAGTGTTAGCTATCTTAGATAAGATGGTGAAACAACGTCGTGATGCAATTGCCCAATTTGAGATTGCTAAACGTGATGATCTGGTAAAAAAAGAGACTTTTGAAATAGAGGTTTGCCAAAAATATTTACCTGAAGCACTTAGTACTGATGCAATAGCAAGTTTAATAGAGCAAGCCATTGCTGCTACTGGAGCCTCTAGTCCTAAGGATATGGGCAAGATTATGGGTTGGTTAAAGCCCATTATTCAGGGACGAGCTGATGGCAAAACCGTAAGCTCACAAGTTAAAACAAGGCTTATCGCTTAAGAAGCATATATCCATTACATGAAGTGAATGCAGAGAATATCAATCTGCATTCTTATATCCGGTTAGGATACACATCATGTAATTTTTTTGACACATTATCTTTATGAAAACAACCAAAAACTATGTACAGCGTATGGCTCGCAAAAAGGTGATGGTAGATGCTTCTATCGCTGCTGCTACAAAACAACGTGGTTTGTTGCTTGTATTAACTGGCAATGGTAAAGGCAAATCTAGTTCTGCGTTTGGCATGGCTGCTCGTGCCTTAGGACATAAATTACATGTAGTGGTGATTCAATTTGTAAAAAATAATGCTACTACTGGAGAAGAGGAGTTTTTTCGTAACCAGGCTAATATACAATGGCATATTTGTGGAGCTGGTTTTACTTGGGAAACCGCCAACCTAGCAAAAGATATGGAAGCAGCCCATAAAGGCTGGAGTCTAGCTTGTGAAGTTCTTAAAGATTCAGCTATTAATATGGTTATTCTGGATGAAATAACCTATCCATTACGCGATAAGTTGATTAGTTTAGATGCGTGTTTAGAAGCTCTTGTAGCTCGTCCTACAATGCAGCATGTCATAATAACAGGACGTGGTGCCCCTCAAGCCCTAATCGAAGTAGCTGATACAGTGACAGAGGTTCAAGATAGTAAACATGCGTTTCGTGCTGGAATAGCAGCGCAAATTGGTATTGAATATTAAAAGGAACCCCAAGTATCTTTACGTCTCCATCTTATCTGTGGTAGAATAGCACCAGCCAGTAATCCAAACAGTAAAACTCCGGCACCACTTAAAAACCATCTATATGACACTTGATTGCGCAAATCTTTGAGTTCTTGTTCAAGTATTTCTCGTTTTCTAGCTAAATTATGTACTTTTTTGCGTAATTTTATGCGTTCTTGATCAATGCTAATTGCATTAGCAGCGGTGCGACGAATAGTGACTAAGTCTTGTTCTAATTTTTGTTTATCCGAATTAGTTTGTTTGCAAATTCGTTGTAAATTTTGATGTTCTTCTTGTAAAGAAATAAGTTGAGTGCGTGCATTTTCAGGGCTACTTTGCAACACGTGTAAACGTTCTCTTAATTGCCTTAGTTGATCTCGTGCTACTGGTCTATCAATTAGCTGTCTAGTTAATACCCAACCGGTTTCTCCGGAGACACGTACTCTGCTGTATCCACTTTGTGAGTGATCAGAGAGAACTTCCACCGAAGTGCCACTAGGAATCCAGCGTAATGCTTTATGGCGCGTACTTTTACCACTACGCACTGCGATATTAAAGGTGTCAGTTACATACATAGTTTTGGCTTGTAATGGATGTATTTTCCAACAATTTATATATAGAATACTTAGTAAAATAATCCATACAAATTTGCCATTGCTCATGATGTTATTCCAAGAATTTTGTAGGTTGGGTTGCCTTCCGTTTGGCACCCCCAACATTACTGTAAGATGTTGGGTTGACGATGAGGCCATCAACCCAATCTATTACGGCTTGGTGCCGAGGTAGAGCCTCGGCACCAGATATTTAGAAGCTAGTTGATTGCTTAAGAACATAACAGAAATTCTAGTAAAGCTTTTTGGGAATGAAGGCGATTTTCAGCCTCATCCCACACTACAGAATTGGGTCCATCTAAGACAGCAGCGGTCACCTCTTCGCCTCTATGTGCAGGTAAACAATGCATAAATAAAGCATTGGGGTTCGCTTGAGCCATTACCGATTCGTTAACCTGGTATTCTGCAAACACTTTACGCCTTGCTACTTGTTCGGCCTCTTGACCCATACTTGCCCATACATCAGTTACCACTAAATCTACGTTAGAAGCAGCTTCTAATGGATCACGTATTATTACACAACGCTCTGATGCCAGTTCAAGCAAGTTTGCATCAGGCTCGTATCCTTTAGGGCACGAAACTCGTAGCTGAAAATCAAGCATACAAGCGGCATAGATATAAGAATTACAGACATTATTACCATCGCCTACCCATAATGCAGTACGTCCTTGAATATTACCTTGGTGTTCTTGCCAAGTTTGGAGATCCGCTAATAGTTGACATGGATGCGCCCAATCAGTTAATCCGTTTATGACTGGTACTTGAGAATGGGCTGCAAAACGTTCTAGTACCTGATGTTCAAAAGTACGGATCATAATACAATCCACCATACGAGATAACACTCGAGCACTGTCTTCGATAGGTTCGCCACGCCCTAATTGCGTATCTTTGGAAGAGAGAAATAATGCATGACCACCTAGTTGCGTCATTCCAGCTTCAAACGATACGCGAGTACGAGTTGATGATTTTTCAAAAAGCATCGCTAAGGTACGATTGCGTAATGATTCGTAAGGTTTTCCGGTATTACGCAGTGCTTTTAATTCTTTGGCTCTTACTAAGATATATTTAAGTTCGGAAACAGTTAGATCTTGTAAAGTCAAAAAATGGCGACATGTAGAGCAGTGATTAGAACTCATGATTAAATTCCAGCAATTTAATAATCACGCAAGAAAGCGTTTTATTAGATCGCTTAAGACATTTAACAATTGGTCAGCCTGAGCGTCTTCTAAAATCAATGGTGGCAGTAAACGCACTACACGGTCTGCTGTTACATTAATCAGTAAACCGTTTTCTAAGGCTTGAGTTACTAGTTCAGCACAAGGTTTGATTAATTCGATACCGATCATTAAACCCATACCTCGCACTGCTGCTACTTTAGGATAATCTTTTAATTGTTCGCGAAATTCATGTAATAAAGTTGCACCTATAGTAGCACTGCGTGTTACTAATGAATTGTTTTCAATAACGTTAAGTACAGTAAGTGCGGCTCTACAGGCTAAAGGATTGCCGCCAAAAGTAGATCCATGACTACCAAATCCAAATAATTCTGCGGCCTTACCGTTGGCTATGCAGGCACCAATAGGTATTCCATTGCCAAGGCTTTTCGCTAGAGTCATAACATCTGGAATAATATCTTCATGTTGATAGGCAAACCAATGTCCAGTGCGTCCTATGCCAGTTTGAATTTCATCCAGCATCAATAACCAATTATGGGATTCACAAATTGTCTTAATCTCTTGGAGATAACCTGATGGTGGGATATTTATCCCACCTTCCCCTTGAATTGGCTCCACTAAAACCGCCACAATTTCCTTTATAGATTGTGCTACATGATGTAACGCTTTGATATCTCCATAAGGGATGCGGATGAATCCTTTTAGTAGGGGTTCAAACCCTGCTTGAACTTTACGATTACCTGTAGCTGTAAGAGTTGCAATAGTACGGCCATGAAAGCTGCCTTCCATAACAATTATGACAGGCTCTTTAAATCCTTGGCTATGGCCATGTAGCCTGGCAATTTTAATAGCAGCTTCATTGGCTTCGGCTCCAGAATTGCCAAAAAAGACCTTATCCATTTTGGACAGGCGTACTAATTCTTGTCCTAGATTTTCTTGAAGTTGGATATTGTATAAATTGGATGTATGAATTAATGTGCCTATTTGTTCACTTAAAGCCTGGGTTAAATCTGGATGTGCATGGCCTAAACCACATACAGCGATTCCTGCTAAGGCATCTAAGTAGCGTTTACCAGTGTTGTCCCATAGCCAAGCACCTTCACCTCGTACAAAGGTAACTGGTAAACGTTTATATGTAGACATTAGAGTGCTTGACATAATTTGTAATGTATTAATTTATTGGCATCCTTCACTTTGACGAAAAAGTAGTGAACAATTTAAATTTTTGTGACGCGAAGCGTCACCAACTGCATTCCCACGCAGAGCGTGGGAACGATACTTCAACGATACGTCAAAGTGTAAACTGGAAATGAAGGATGCCAATTTATTGTTATTTTTTTAGTTTGTTAATAGATTAATTTGTCTATAACTAAGTAGCCATTGTAGCATACAAGTACCAGCTTCTAAAGGAGTTTTACATTGTAATAGGCAACTTGCACCTTTCTTTAAAGTAATGACGCTTTTAGGAACACCTACACTTAACCAGCCTACCAATTGTGATAAATCCGGTTCATGCCCTACAAGCATATATGTGGATTCATCGGTTGGGGCTAAGGAAGTAAGCCAGGTCTTAATTTCATCAGAACCTTGGCCTGGGCTAAGTACAGAAGCTTTTGTAGGTGTTATATTACCAAAGCTTTGGGCTAAAATTTCTGCCGTTTGCACGGTCCTGAGCAATGGACTGGTAGCTAGCAGATCAATTTGGGGTACTAATTTATTTAAGTATACTGCTATTTCGCGCATTCGTTGCCGCCCTTTAGAGGTTAAAGGGCGTTGGTAATCATCATCAGGATGTATTGCTGTAGAACGATCTACAGCAATTGCATGGCGTACAAGCAATAATTGCATAATGATCTTTAAAATCTAAATTACAAAATTTACAGGTATTTCAGGTATTTTAAGAGGGTATGTTATTTTAAAATATCCTGTAATGTTTATATTGGTGCCGACGGTGGGACTCGAACCCACACAGCTTACGCTACCACCCCCTCAAGATGGCGTGTCTACCAATTTCACCACGTCGGCATTAAAATAGGATCTTACTTTTGTATAGATTTATCCGTTTCTATTGGTACTTTTGGTACTTTTGTAGTTGTTGGTACTGTAGATATAGGCTGTGCTGATGATGCATTAGGAGCTATTATCACAGGTTTTGATTCTATTCTAGCATCTGCTGGTAATTTTACAACATCTTCTGATACTTTTTTATTTTTACTTGGTACTATTTTAGTATCTATAGGTATTGCAGGCTTTGCTGAAGATACTGTAGAAGATGTTACCACAGGTTTAGGAGTTATTTCAACCTCTGCTGGTATTTTTTTGCTTAACGGCTCTTTCTTTACCGTTGGTTCCGTTGGTTTTTTTGTAACTACCGGTGCTGTGGGTAAGGCTTTTGATGTAGTTGAATCTGGTACTATAGGTTTCGGTGCTATCTTAACATCTGTAGTTTTTGGAACTGGTGTAGGTTTTGGGGCTGGTACAGGCACTTCTTGGTTTTTAGTGTCAGCTACACCGGGCACTGGCACAGTGTCATTAGCAATTGGTACTGTATCATTGGGAATTGGTACAGTATTATCTCCAGAACCAGATTCAGGCGATGGTATTGGGACTTTATTTGTAGAGACACGATCCATAATACCCTGTGGCTTACCAACCTGACTTGCATAATATGCCAAAGCCATACTAGTAGCAAAAAACAGTGCCGCTAAAATAGCTGTGGCTTTAGAAAGGAACGAAGTAGAACCACGCGCTCCAAACACCGTAGCAGAAGCCCCACTACCAAACGCAGCCCCAGCATCTGCTCCCTTTCCATGTTGAATTAATACTAATGCCACAATCCCAATGGCTAAAAAAAGATGGAAAACAACTAATATCGTTTGCATCGCAATACCATACGTTTACTATATATTATCAATTGCTAATTTTAGAAAGCAATAAAATGGCATTTAATCTAAACCGCAGCTTGTGCATTTGCGCGGTTGCAAATAGCAACAAAGTCTGCCGATTTTAGAGAGGCTCCGCCAATTAAACCGCCATCAATATCTGATTGTGCTAATAATTCAGCAGCATTATCTGGCTTCATACTTCCACCATACAGAATTTTGATAGATTCAGCTATCTTTTTATCATATTTGGCAATTCGTTCACGAATAAACGCATGAACTTCTTGAGCTTGTTCTGGAGTAGCTGTATGCCCAGTTCCAATGGCCCATACTGGTTCATAGGCGATAACTCCTTGTCCCAGTAAAGCACAGCTATCATGCTCAATCACTGCATCTACTTGTTTTCCTACAACCTGTTCAGTGATACCGTCTTCGCGTTGTTGTAAAGTTTCACCGACACAAAAAATTGGTATAATATTAGCTTTTATTGCTGCTGCAAATTTTTGTGCGACTAATTCATTACTTTCTTGTTGGTACATGCGACGTTCGGAATGGCCTACTATAACATAGCGACAGTTATATTCTTGTAACATTGGGCCAGAAATTTCACCAGTATAAGCCCCTTTAGCATGTTCAGATAGATCTTGGCCTCCCCAGGCAATTTTGGTTTTTGCTAACATATCCTTTGTGTAGGGGATAAATATTGCAGGTGGGCATACTGCTATTTGAATATTATTAAGAGTTTCGGTGTCTGTTTTTATTCCAGTCAAAAGACTCTGTATTGACTCCAGAGTCCCATTCATTTTCCAATTTCCAACTATTAGAGGTGTTCTTGTATTATTCATTATGGATTATTTATATTATTTAAGCAAATATTTTTATCATATTTTGGGATAATTTAAAATATTTATAGTTAATTCACTTTATCAGCATTGTAGGTTAGTTTGCCATCCGTTTGGCAACCCAGCATTATTGTAGAGCAGAAAATTAACTAACCATTATTTTAAGTGATATCTATTGCGGCACGAGTAGTAGCTATCCCCTCTTTAGCAGCCCATTGCCCAATATCTTCTTTACGAATTGCTGTGGCCATCAAATTAGGAAACTGATCTGGAGTGCAGGCAAAACTTGGTACTCCCAAAGCGGCCAATTTAGCAGCCAGCTTCTCATCATAAGAAGGACGACCCTCATCACTTAAAGCTAGTAAAGTAATAAATTGTACTCCATTTTGTACTAATTCATAAGCTCGATTTAACAATTTATTTTCAACACCACCTTCATATAGATCTGAGATTAAAACCAAGATGGTATTGCCAGGTTCCCTAATAAGAGATTGACAATAAGCCACTGCTTGATTAATATCAGTACCACCACCAAGTTGAGTGCCAAATAATACATCCACAGGGTCATGAAGATGTTCAGTAAGATCTACAACTGAAGTATCAAATACTATTAGGTGTGTAGTTACTGTTGGCAAGGATGCCATAACCGCACCAAAAATACTAGAATATACTACTGAGGAGGCCATAGATCCACTTTGATCTATACATAATAAGATATCGCGTTGGCTACGTCTTGCTTTGCGTCCATAGCCAATTAGCGTTTCAGGCACAATAGTTTTATATTCTGCTTG
Source organism: Candidatus Achromatium palustre (assembly GCA_001044195.1). Lineage (GTDB taxonomy): Bacteria > Pseudomonadota > Gammaproteobacteria > Chromatiales > Chromatiaceae > Achromatium > Achromatium palustre. Next base: position 19,256 of record LFCU01000275.1, on the reverse strand, counting down.
GTAATGACGTAGATTAGCTTGAATTGTACGTTGCCAATTGATTTCAGCTAATCTAGGTCGTCTATTTTTTATGGCACGATTTAAGGCTCCAGTTACAGCAGAGCGCATTGGTTCTTCTAAGCGTTTTAATAATTCATCAACTACTTTGCGTACCACTAATCTAGCGGTTTCTTTGGTATGTGTTGGAATTACATTGCTTAGGGATATTAAGGATGCAACTAACTTAACATCAGGTTGTACAGTTTCAAGCAGTTCAGGTTCTAAGAGCATTTGGCGTAGACCAAGACGTTCCAGAGCATCTTGCTGCATGATCTTTACTATCGAGCTAGGAAAATATTGGCGAATATCTCCTAGCCATCTGGATACTTTAAGAGCAGAGCCGCCAAGCCCACCTTTACGGTTTTGGGTTCCTTCAGCACCATAGAGGGCGGTTAGAGCTGCATCTATACCAGCATCTATCCCAGAAAGGGATAGTTCTATTCCATCAGATCCATTAGAGTCACTTCCTAAAATAAGGTACCAGCGACGTAGCCGTTCTTCGTATAAGCATGGAGTAATTAAAGTCGCATCTTCCATTGCTGTTGTAGATAATATTTTAAAATATCTAAATAATTAATTTGAGAAATTCTTGTGGGCCTCCCCGGAGTCGAACCGGGACTGGTTGCCCAACCACATTTTGAGTGTGGCGCGTCTACCGATTTCGCCAGAGGCCCAATATCAATTTATTTGATCTTAATATTAAATGATTCTGATAAATATATAGCAAGCAGCATCAGAATGCAAGTCCAATTGTATAAAAATTTTAAACTATAAAATTTTTTAATGTAAATTAGATATTCAGATTTATCTGTTATCTGATTGTAATTATTAAAATTCACATCATGATTGCAAACAATTCTTTAAATTATTACATTATTTAATAAAATTATTAAACTATATGTAACTAATTGAATTTTTTAAAAAATATCATTGCAATATGTATTTTTTAGTTTTATAATTAAACCCTACTTAATTATCTTTACAAAAATAGAATATTTTTACGATTATTGCAAGTAAAAACTGAATTTTAAATTTCAGGTATCTTGACAGATGTCTATGAGCAAATAGATTAGGAGGTATTTATTAAGATGGCTACATTTAATCGTGGTTTAGTAAAACTACAACATCAAGTTTGGAAAAATAAATTGCTAACCTTCTTGAATGGTGGTGAGTTGCAAATTGCAATCAACCACAAAGAGTGTGCCATTGGACAATGGCTCTATACCGAAGGTGGTTTCGAAAAATATAGCTTTTTACCAGAAATGCAGCAATTTGAAAAGCAACATGCTCAATATCACGATGCAATTAAAGATATTATTGACTTGCAACTTGCAGGAAAATCAACAGAAGCCTGGGAGATGTATGAATCCATTAAGTCTTTCTCTAATGAGTTAATGAATACAATAGATGCACTAGATGATAAAATTGCAGCAGATTTAGATAATTTTGATCGTGCCCAGGTAGCATGAAAATAGAAATTGACACATGTAGCGCAATTTATTTGCGCTGCATTGCTAATTCGGTAGTGGCCCAAACGTTAGTGATATTTTTATATCATGTATCTAAATTATATTGAATTTTTATTCTAAAATCGCTAACCTTTGGACCACACCCCCTTTACCTAGTACCTGTAATTTAGCAACAGCAATATTTGGTTTAGAAAACAGCCGTACTCCAGAAGATCTAATAAAAGTATTAAATTATTTAATTGAATGGCTACAGGATCCAGAACAAAACCATATCCGACGGTCATTTATAACTTAGCTGCATAGAGTTGGTCCTAGAGAAAATTTAGCTACAACTGAAATTACTGAAATCCATGACCTACAGGAGATGCATGCGATGCTTTCGGAGCGTCTTAATAAAATTTGGCCAAATCATTGGATGCAGCAAGGGATACAACAAGGATTAGAACAAGGGATTAAAAAAGGAATAAAGAAAGGTATACAACAATGCGAGAGAAGAGCTGAACGTCGTTTGCTGCATAACATGCTACAACATCGTTTTGGGTCACAATTACCTCCTTGGGTTGATAAACGCTTGCAACAAGCATCTATTATTGCCCAACTAGAGAGCTGGAGCTTGGCTATTCTAAATGCACAAACCTTACAAGATGTTTTTGATGAGTATTATAACTGATAAGGGATTTCGATTACTATCAGTTTGACAAACCCAATACTACCTAATAAAACGTTTTTTTGGTATATTGGGTTGACAATTAAGACCATCACCTACAATAGACATTATTCAAAACCCCAATTATCGCATTATAATTGCTGGCCTGAAAGATGATTTCGAGATAATGATAATAACTTAATTGAGAAATTATGTTGCTATGAGTTATTGAGACATTGCCACGTTTTGATGTTCTGAATGTTGCAAACAGTCTACAGAGGACTGCAAATGTTCTGAAATATTGGCCTGTGCCAAATCACAAAGACCACATTTTCTACATGCAGTACTTCCATAAGGATGTAAAGGCAAATTTTGGACAATATGTGTATAAAATTCTTGGCTAGTCTTGATTGGTAACATCTCCTCAGCATCTTTCTTATTTAGAAAAGCCTCAATTTTAGTTCCAGTTTCAGACAGAAATTCTTCCATTTCTTGACAATGCTCACGCTGGTTTGCCGCGTTTAGCAACTGATTAAAGCAGCCTAGAAACCGTTTATGTTGCTGATCAATGTTTTTCTCACCCTGTTTATATTGATTTTTCCATCTTAATTGTCGCATTTAAATTTCCTAATTAGAATATTTGCTATTTTTTTAATTTTAGATAATTTGTTTTGGTAACAAGGCTTGTACCCGCAAAAATTCGCTATGCAAGGTTGTGACCTGATCTGCTATATCTATAGGTATACCAGTCTGATGAATAGTAATCTCTAATATCTTTGACATCTCCGCAAGACGCATAGCACCTATATTGGCACTGGCTGATTTAAGACTATGAATCAATCTTTCTACAGTCTTCGCAGCCTCTATTGCAGAGTCACCAGATATAGCCTTTGGTATAGCGGCAAAAATTTCGGTGCAGCTTTCTAAATAAGCAGGGATTAGCTCAACAAAATCCTCTCCCATGCATTCCTGAAGATTAATTAGCACCCTAGAATCGAGACTTACATTGTTGTCGATAATATTATTAGCAACGACTAATTTTTTGGTAACTGGGGTTTGCTCATTTAATATACGTTTTAGTACAGTTATGAGATCCTGTTGTCCAAAAGGCTTTGCTATATAATCATCCATTCCCACCTTTAAACAACGTTTCCGTTCTTCGCTTAAAGCACTAGCCGTCAGTGCAATAATTGGTATTCTTTTATCGCCACTGGCTTGTTCCTGATTTCTTATTTCCTGGGTCGCTTGATAGCCATCCATTTCTGGCATTTGACAATCCATAAAGATTAAATCAAATTGCTCTTGTTGTAATTGTTCTAAGGCTTTACGACCATTGGTAGCTAAAGCTACCGTTAATCCAAGGCGTTTTAACATCGCAATTGCGACTTTTTGATTAGCAGGGACATCTTCTACTAATAATATTTTGCCTTGAAAATTGGGGAGGTTATTATCTTGAAAACGTCCTTCTAAGACTCGATGTCTGGTAAGCAAGGTAGGCTCTGTACCCTGTTGCATTAATCCTAAAGCACCAGCTAAAGTGCGGCGCAAGATGCCACTATGTACTGGTTTAGTTAAGTAAGCTGCAAAACCTGCTTGCCGAATTCTAGCCGCATCACCACGTTCTCCAGCGGATGTCAGAAGTAACAAAGGCGTGTTTGCGAGAGACGCGATACCTTTAATTTGATACGCCAAGGCTTCGCCATCTTGTTCTGGCATATGATGATCTAAAATAGCAATAGCAAATGGTATACCGTAAGTAGCAGCATTGTATAGTTTTTCTAAAGCAATTTCAGCGTTTTCCGCTTCCTCAACTTGCATTCCAAAATTATGCAGTTGTCCACTTAATACTTCTCTATTGATTTTATTGTCATCCACTACTAAACCTTTAAGGTTTTCTAGCGGTGCTTGGGGTAAAGGTGCAGGCGGCGTGGTGAGGGGAAGTTCTAGGGTTACTTTAAAATTAGAACCCAATCCTATAGTACTATCTACTTCAATACGTCCCCGCATTAAAGTAACTAAGTGCTTACTAATAGCTAATCCCAAGCCAGTACCACCATATTTGCGAGTAGTACTACCATCGGCTTGGACAAAAGGTTTAAATAGGCTGTGTAGATGCTGTTGATCCATTCCAATGCCTGTATCACAAACTTGGATGCTAAGTTTGGCTTTGTTATCTGCAATTGAGGTTCCAGATACTTCTACTAGAATATGGCCTTTCTCAGTAAATTTAATGGCATTGCCAATGAGATTCATGAGTATTTGTCGTAACCGGCCTATATCTCCCAACAGATGGCGTGGACAATTGGCCTGGTAATTCAAAATCAGTTCAATACCCTTGCTTTCAGCCTTCGGTGCTAATAATCTAGTTACATCATACACCGCTTGTTCCAGATCAAATGGTATGGGATCTAATTCTAAACGCCCTGCTTCCACTTTAGAAAAATCTAAGATATCGTCCAAAATAGTTAATAGAGCACGGCCTGATTCCTGAATAACTCTTAGATAATCCCATTGCTCTTCATCCAAAGGCGTATCGGCAAGTAATTCTACCATTCCTAAAACTCCATTCATTGGAGTACGAATCTCATGGCTCATAGTGGCCAAAAAGGCACTTTTGGCACGGCTTGCGGTTTCAGCTTGAGAACGGGCTATTAATAATTTAGTTTCATGGTGGCGTAATTGGATATTGGCTTGTTCGGCGGCGAGACGTGCCGTCTTAGCCTCTTCCATCATATTTATTAAAGCATTGCGGGATTCATCTAATAGCTCTACTTGGGTTTTGCGTTCCGTTATCTCTTTTTCTAATAGTTCTTGGTGGTGCCGTAACTGTTGTTCGGTCTGAGATTGATGTAGAATACGGGTCTCTAATGCTCGATGAGTTGCATACAAATCAGCTTCAAGATAATTTAAGAATGGCCAGAAGGATAAAAATAAAATCAATCCTGTTATAATAAACGCTAAAATTAGTCTTTGAGTAAGACGTTGAATTTCTTTTGCTGCTTGACTTACATCTTGCAGTATAAGTATCTGCCCTATATTACGTCTACTCGCATCTCTAATAGGTAAACTATAGCTACGTAAACTTCGATTATTTATTTTTAATGATTGTACTGGTTGCGATTCACTTAGATGAAGAGATTTTTGAATAATTTTATTAAGTTTGCTATCAAGATTTGGAGCCACTAGCCAACTCCAGCTATCTATAATTACAGCGTTTGGAAAGCGATCCCAGTTATTGGGACGATTTAGTAATTTGCGTCCTCTTTCCCAATCAGATCTGGTTAAGAATGTTTTATCTATTATCAAAAATAGCTCTAAACCTAGATTAATCGCAAGCTTAGGTGTTAGATGACCAAGTTCAATGCCAAATTCAATGTATCCCACTAATTTGTCATTAACTTTCCAGGGGCTAACAACTCTTAAAATCAGGGAACCTAATGGGCTAAGTTCTAAGCCATTTATGTTAGTATGCTTTAAAATAGCCTGCTGTAAAGTTACCCTATGTATATAATCTCCAAAACGGTTGGGATCATGTACTCGCAAAAAAACCTGTTTTTCAAGCGTATGAAAATAAAAGTAATTAATTTGATAGTTTTTACGAATAGCTTTAAATATAGGTTTGGCACATTGGAGTAAGTTATTTCGATTTTTAATTTGCCAACTGTCTTGCAAGCATGGATCGCGTTTAAAAACATCGATAATACTATTGATGGCTTTTGCATCTTTTTCTAAAATAAGATGCAACATAAGTTGAAGGCGTTTAGCACGTACCTGAATATTGGTATCAAATTCAGCATGTTCATGGAAAGCCAATCCTAATATAGCGGTAATTAATAGAGCGCATAAGGTTATGCCAAGGGAAAGAAAGATACGCCACTTTATAGTTGGCAGATGAACATTGGGCACTGCAAAAAACTCCAAGGTATTAAGGATTCATGATTTTTAATTTGTGCGTTTACCTCTAACCAGTTGGAATTGCACAATATTAGCAAGTAATAACATTCACCCCTGTAGACGTTTAAGATTAGCAAGCACCCTGCGCACATACTCTCTAGTTTCTCGATACGGCGGAATCTTTCTACCATATCGCAAAACCGTTCCTTCCCCTGCATTATAAGCAGCTAAGGCCAAACGCATATTATTATTAAACAATTTTAAAAGATCCCGCAAATATTCAGCACCACCAGTCACGTTCTGTTCTGGATCTAAAATATTCTTTACTCCATAACGTTTTGCTGTTGCAGGCATAAGCTGCATTAATCCCATAGCTCCGGCGGGTGATATGGCATTAGGTTTATACGCTGATTCGGCCTGTATCACGGCATGTAATAAGTTGGGATTAATATTAACGCGACGCGCTACTTTAGCTATTAGAGTATTGTATTTGGTTTTACGCCGCCGCAGCCTGCGTTTGTAAATACGTTTTTGAGTGGGGGTTTGTTTTAGAACACTGGCTAATGGTAAATGTGGGGTCCTTTCAAATGCTGCATCTAATCTTTTTAAGCCTGCACTCCAGATCAGTTTATATTGGGGGCCTATCATTTTTCGGTCTGTAAATATGGTACGTCCTTGTGAATCAGTGTAACGAAAAACTGTAGTCTCGCCCCAAGCTTTAATATTTATGAACAATAGGATGCAGCTTAAGAATATTATCCCAAATTTATGTCCTAAGTAGTATAGATGTTGTTTTTTCATGTCCAATACCTATAAAATGAATTGTAAATATATAATGTCATAATAATTGTTAAGATATGCTAAGGTATTTGCACTCATCTAGGGTATTCAAGTACAGAATAACTGATCATATTTTAGCATCCTTTAGTATCTTGAATAGAAAACTGATAGTACGGGTAGTAATGTAGTAAGAGCAAAAGCCATCTCTTTAAATTAATGAGATGTACTTGTCCTAGCAAACTGCTAGGAAGCAAGAATAGCATAGATTCATTTGCTTTAGGCAAATTGCCGTAAAAAACGCAAATCATTTTCAAAAAATATTCGTAAATCATTGACACCATAACGCAGCATAGCCAACCTTTCGACACCCATACCAAAGGCATAGCCAGTATAAAGTTCGTTATCATAATTGACTTGTCTAAAAACTTCAGGATGAATCATACCACAACCTAAAACCTCCAACCAGCCAGTTTGTTTACAAACTCTACAGCCTTTACCATCACACATTACACATTGGATATCTACTTCAGCAGATGGTTCTGTAAAAGGAAAATAAGATGGTCGGAACTGCAATGCTAATTGGCGTTCAAAGAAATTGGTAAGAAAATCATATAAAATTCCTTTAAGATCAGCAAAAGATGCCTGTTCTGCAACCAAAAAACCTTCTACCTGATGGAACATTGGTGAATGGGTTAGATCAGAGTCACGACGGTATACACGTCCTGGTGCAATAATCTTTAGTGGTGGTTGATTGGTAGTCATGACTCGTATTTGTACTGGTGAGGTATGAGTCCTTAGGAGCAGCTTATTATCAAAATAAAAAGTATCATGCATAGCTCGTGCAGGATGATATGCAGGGATGTTTAGTGCTTCAAAATTATGAAAATCGTCTTCAATTTCAGGGCCTTCTGCTACTATAAATCCAGCACTATGAAAAATCTTTTCTATGCGTTGCATGGTTCGAGTAATTGGATGTAGGCCGCCACTATTTTGGCCGCGTCCAGGTAAAGTAACATCGATGCGTTCTGCAACAAGGCGTTGTTTTATAGCTGCTCGTTCTATATCGCATTTTTTGGATTCGATACGGCTTTGCACATCACGTTTGGCTTGATTTATAACTTGGCCTGCTGTTGGGCGTTGTGGTTTGGGTAGTTTGCCTACATTTTTGAGTGCATTGGTAAAGATTCCGGTTTTGCCTAAGTAATGTACTCTGGTTTGTTCTAGTGTATTAATATCAGTAGCTTTGGTGATTTGGGTATAGGCTTGTGTTACCAAATCTTGAATTTCTTTAATTGTGGTTTCGGTATCCATGCGATAAATTATTCTATCAATTGCATTCCTACGCTTAGGCGAAAGAGATGATACTTTGTAGGTGTAAACTGGTAAATAAAGGTTGCTCTGTTAATTCATAAATAATTTGTAATCTTGTTATGAGTAGTGCATCATACTATAACTATTTAAATGTACCATGCTATAAAAATTTAAGTCAATTCATTAAATTGAACCAGTGCTAATATGACATCTTTAAAATTAAAACTCAGCTTATATTATATAACGATTTTGCTTGGAATATTACTAATTGGCAACTTCTCTATACCAGCAAAAGCTGCAAGCATGTTTAGCTCAAGATCACATACAGCAGCTACTAGAACTAAATCAGAGTCTTGGGTCAAGAGGGGGTTGGCTATTGGTGCTGGTGCTCTTACTGGCGCAATCGTCTATAGCGTAGCAACTCGTGATTGGCGTTGGGCATGGGGGATTTGGGGCCTGCTAACTTCTACTACTCGCAGAATAGCAGGTGTAATAAGCTCTGGCACTACAACAGCTCGGGTAGTAACCTCAACAGCTCCTGGTCCAGCCTCGCGTGTTGCTCAATATGGAGTCACTAAAGTAGCAAAGAGAGTTGTCAAAGTAGGAGCAGCAACTAGTATTTTTACATGGGCTAATGTGCAATGGGCGCAGCGTGTGTTTATGGTGTCCGCAAGTGCTTTAACTGGTGCTGTGTTAGGTAATTCAATGTACGGTAAATACTAAGTGTGTTAGTGTGGGATAATCTTGCCTTATAAATTTTCGTAATGGCGAGATTCTCCCATCCTACAAGCAGTTTATTTTTTAAAAATATAACATATTGATTTTATTGGAATCGCTAAAAATATATTTTTCTTTACTTTCAATTATTTACTATTTTTTGTCTTGTACAGAGGTCAAATACTTTTAATTATGTTTTGCGTTTATTACCCATAATGTCCAATTATTGGTAACTTTGTTCAACTTTTAAAATTTTATAAAAATTTAAGGTTTCTTAGTCATGCTTGGCGGAGAGACAGGGATTTGAACCCTGGGATTCCAAGGGAATCTCTTGATTTCGAGTCAAGCCCATTCGACCACTCTGGCACCTCTCCAAATAGTTTTTATTGTAACTTCAATATAATGCCACCTTACGGCTTATGGCATCTATCAACGGGATTCGCTTAGTCTTCTTCCGCTCTACGATCAGCGTCAATAAAGGTATTTTGTTAATTATCATTGGATAAAATATCTTTAGTGAGTTAATAAGTTGCAATAACATAATGGCGCGTGAATCCTTCAGGCTTATGGATAACCTACCCACTTGATATAAAATATATGATGATTATGACAAAGTCAAACTTTTTTAGCAATATATTCCTATCTATTTTAGACAGATTTGATTAGAAATTAAGGAGCAGTTGCCAAAACTTTTAAACTATGAACAACTCAAAATTTTATCTACACATTGGTGTCATGCTTGGGATGCTCATCTTGGCCCTTGCAATTAGTCTAAGCATAAGCTGGTACTTTCGCTATCAGCTATTACTCTGTCCTATGGTCTGTTTCAGTATCCTGCTAAGTATAGGGATTTTAGCAAAAATTATTGTACTTTTAAGGGGTTATATCGATCCAGATAACAGAGTAAGAGTCGATGCTCTTATAATAGTAGGAATTTCCTTCATCATAATAGTAACAGGATTTTATTTAGAATGGACTCCAATGGAGGTAGCAAATTTATTGACATTTACATGGATGCTTGAATTAGGGTTTGTCATGATAGCTGGACCCGAATTTGAGGATCCAATGAAAAGCGAAGGTAAGTTAGGGCGTACAAAAATTACATGGGGTGCTGTAGGCTTCTTTGTGGGTACTATTATAGGTCTTATTACATGGGGCATAATTGGGGGATTTGCAGGATTAATTGTAGGGATGTTGATAGGGATGACTTTAGCAACAGATACTGGGGTCATTGTAGGGATAATTGCAGGAGTAATTGGCGGTATGTGCATAATGCAGATTGAGGGAATCTATGTTCCCCAAATGGCATTATTATTACCTTTGCTTCTAGTCGGCATCTTTGATTACATTATCGTCTTCTATTTCATTAAGAAAACAAAACTGTTTTCTTCCGAAGATCTCTGGTGGTGGCAAGGATTATACATAACTCTGGGTTTATCTGGTTATATCTGGCTCTTTCCAATCCAATTACAAAAAATAATGTTGCCATTATCCTGGGCGATAGGTATTTTTCTAGTAATTGTTATCGTTTGGGGGATTCGTTTGCATAAATACTATCAACAATTGCAGGATAATAAGCTTCGGCAATTTCATGATACGTTTTAATCTAAGTTATTTTTTTACATAAAAATAAAAGCCCAGCAGTGCTGCATATATGATGCTGCACATTGGTAGTTCCAACCCTAAGGCAACTAGATCTGGCCATGAGCCGCTAGCTTTTGTCCAGCAGCAAAATCTAAGGTGCCTTCATAAATAGCACGCCCGGTAATGGCTCCAATTATTTGTGGTCGATCCACTTTTATCAAGGCTCTTATATCTTCCAGATTGGTAATACCACCGCTGGCAATTATAGGGATAGAAACCGCATCTGCTAATTTGCAAGTAGCTTCTATGTTAGGCCCAGTCAACATCCCATCTCTACCAATATCTGTATATACAATTGCGCTTACCCCATACTGTGCAAATTGTTGAGCAAGATCGATAACCTTATATTGAGTAACAGTAGCCCAACCATCAATAGCCACGAAACCATCTTTGGCATCTAGCCCCACTATAATATTACCTGGAAAAAGTTTACATGCCTTAGCAACAAATTCAGGATGTTTTACTGCTTGAGTGCCAATTATGACATAAGTTACGCCCACATCAAGATAAGTGTTAATGGTTTTGATATCGCGGATTCCGCCGCCAACTTGGATAGGACAATTAGGATAGGTTTGGGCTATAGCACGGATAGGTGCTGCGTTGATTGGCGTTCCAGCGAAGGCTCCGTTTAGATCTACTAGATGTAAACGCTGTGCTCCGGCTGTAATCCAGCGTTGTGCCATAGCTAGTGGGTCGTCAGAGAACTTAGTAACCGCATTCATACGTCCTTGACGTAATCGTACACATTGTCCATCTTTTAGGTCAATAGCGGGAATGAGTAGCACAAATTTGATCTCTAGTTAAGCAAGTTAAGTTTTTGATTAATATAACATATAAATAGTAATTAACTATATAGTTCTCACACTCTGCATGGAAACGATAAAAAGTGTAAACTGAAAAATGAAGGATGCAAAAATGCCAATCCTTTGGCATTATATTGAGATATTAAGTCAGAAAAGCCATCTTTGTTATAGGATGGCTTGTTAAGCTTAATCTTGTTTCTATTAGCAGATTTATTTTGATTCTGATTAGCGAATTTATTATCTTTTTGCCTAAAGCTATGAGGCTTGGTTTGCTTATCTTGATAATCCTCCCAACCTTGCCAAGCCTCTTGTTGTAAATTAGCCTTAATTCTTGTATAAGGCTTTTTATGTGTACCATGTACGCCGCCTTTGCGCAGCAACAAAGGAGAGTGGGCTAGGTGATTCCGAACCTTTAATTTAGTCATGTTAAATTGATCCATAAGTTTTTTGATTAGTTATATTTATAGTATCTCTCTAACAAAGTAATATATATAGATTATACTTGTCAATTCTAAAATAGATTTTTAAAAAATTCAAGATAAATCCGAACTTATCCATGAGACATGATTCATAGAGTTTGCATAACTTAATAGATGTGTCTGCCTTATTTATGTGGCATTACATGATCGATTTTAACTTATAGTTATTGATTTCGTAAAATAATGTACTCTACTTCCATGCCCAACATTACTAACGAGCCAGATTTTCTACTTTCTCCATTACCACTAAATTCAAATGAATAAACCCTCCTCAAGCGCAAACCATAGGGTGTTTTGACTAACTTTATTTGATAGATCATAACAGTATGGTCTAATAACTGCACTTGGTATTGGGAGCATGTTCGCTGGCAGATTTTTAAAGCCTGCTCACGTACCCTAGTGCTATCAAACCAAAACCATCCCAATGCAAAAATAATTAAAAGTAATATATTGATATACATATAGTAATTTATATAGCTTACTTAATTATATTGCAATGTACACAATCACATCTTTAGAATACAAACTATTAATCATCTTTTTTAACTCCTTGCTTCACTGTATCCTTATTGTTGATATATTGAGATTTACGGGAAGCTAATTATAATCCATAAGGAGATTTATGCGTCATTACGAAATTGTATTGCTAGTCCATCCTGATCAAAGCGAACAAGTACCAGCGATGATCGAACGGTACCGCACTTTAATTGAAGGCCAAAATGGCCAGATCCATCGAGTTGAAGATTGGGGACGTAGACATTTAGCATATCCAATAAAGAAATCTACTAAGGCTCATTATGTATTGATGAATATAGAATGCAGTAATACCACTCTGCAAGAATTGGAGCATTCTTTTCGTTTCAATGACATAGTATTACGGAATATGATAATTGTCCGTAAACATGCAGTTACAGATCCATCCCCTCTCGCTAAATCTGAGGATCGTAGTGAAACCACAACGTTTGAAGATGAAACTGGGGATGATTAATCTCAATCTACATAATAAATCGCACTCTTAGATTTTAATTATGGATTTTAACTATGAGCTTTATCTATAAAGCCTGATTTGGAAAATATTGCTAATGTCACGTTATTTCCGTCGTAAAAAATATTGCCGTTTTACTGCTGAAAAGATTACTGAAATTGATTATAAAGATCTTAATCTACTTAAAGCTTATGTCAGTGAATCCGGTAAGATTGTTCCAAGCCGTATCACTGGGACTAAAGCACGTTATCAAAGGCAGCTAACTACAGCTATTAAACGCGCTAGATATTTAGCTCTGTTGCCGTATACGGATCATCATAATTAATCATAAACTTCATAATTTTGTATTTTATGATAATCCGTAGGTTGGATTGCGGTCCGTTTCGCAATCCAACATTACCCAAAAAGATATTTTGTAGCTACACATTTTAAGTAAAAATTGGCAAATTTTAGATGCTGGAGCCGCTTTTAACATAATGCAATTCTTAGCGAATTTTATCATGCTTGGACGTTGGCAAGCTGCAATGATCGCAACAGTTACAGCAATATTGGCACTAATTTTGCCAGCTGTAGTAATCCTAAGTGCTGGAACGATAGCCTTAGTGACTCTCAGAATCGGAACCACAGAAGGCATAATAGTAGCTGCAATCTCTACTATAGCTAGTGCGATATTAACTCAATTGCTATTAAATAACGGTCTATTAGCATTAGGAATATTAATAATGCTGTGGATACCAATAGTAATTTTAGGCACCATATTGCGAGAAACACGTTCTTTAGCATTTACCACCCAAATTGGATTAAGTATTGGAATAGCTGGCATATTATTGTTATATATATTGACATACGATTCCCAAATACTCTGGACGCAAATTCTGGAAATATTGACGCACGAATTGATGCAATCTGAAGTTTTAGCTCCTAAAAATCAGCAAGAGCTAATCCATGCTTTAATACCTTGGATGACAAGTGTGTTAGCAGCCATCCATTATCTATTTATGATATTGAGCCTATTTTTAGCTCGTAGTTGGCAAGCTCATTTATATAATCCTGGTGGCTTTGCCGAAGAATTTAGAACGTTACGAATGAATCCATTATTGGCAGTGGCTAGTATTTTATTAATGGTACTTACAGGATATCAAAGCACTGAAACAGCATCTTTCATAAGAGATTTAGTAGTATTACCCATGCCATTGTTGTTTATTCAGGGATTGGCTGTTGCTCATGGAATTGAATTGCCACCTAATATACGTATAATATGGTTAGTGGGAATATATATATTATTACTATTAGTATCAGCTCCGATGATACTTTTGTTGATTATAATTGGGTTAACTGATGTCTGGATCGATTTTCGTAAATGGCTACCCTCTATAATTAATCCTAAATTATAATAATTAATCCAAAAATTTACTTTTTTGAATATTGAGACTATCGTTCCAACGCTCTGCGTGGGAACAGTCTGTTTTAAATCTTGAATTTATATTGAGAACACTAAAAAATGGAAGTTATTTTGCTAAAAAAGGTTGAAAATCTTGGCAGTCTTGGCGATAAAGTAACGGTACGTCCTGGTTATGGACGCAACTATTTACTACCAACAGGCCATGCAATTGTTGCTACAGATGCCAATATAAAAGTCTTTGAAGAACGCCGTACTGAACTAGAACGCCAAGCCTTTGCCCTGCTTGCAGATGCTGAAGAACGCAAAGAACAGCTAATAGGTCTAAAAATTACCGTGGCCCGTAGAGCTGGTACTGAAGGTCGTCTCTTTGGCTCTGTAGGCAATGCTGACATTGCCGCAGCCCTGCAAACCGTAGGCTATCCAGTAGAAAAGCATGAAATTAGGTTAGCACAAGGCCCTCTACGAACAACAGGCGAACATGATGTAGGGATACATTTACATACTGGAGTAGATGTAGCAATCAAAGTTGAGATCATTTCTGAAGAATAAAAGTTATGTAATTTTTATTATAGATATTATTCTTTCACATCAATTATCGTCTTATGTCTACGAGGATTTCAGAATAATGTCTATACCTATTAACCTCTTTAATCTATAAATCAGCGGTTCTAACCATGCCCTCGCTCCAACAAACCGCACCTTGGAAAGCACTCACCAAACATTGGCAAGCTATACATCATAAAAAATTCCAAATCCAAGAGATGTTTCAAAAGGACCCCCAACGCTCCAACCAGATGCGTTTGCAAGCTGTTGGTATCACCCTAGATTATTCCAAAAACCTCCTAACCCAAGACACCATAAAATTATTAATAGAGCTTGCTCACGCAGCCGAGCTGCTAGACAGTCTTCATAAGATGTACGCTGGTGCATGTATTAACAGCACTGAACAACGCGCTGCCTTGCATATAGCACTACGTAACAGAACCGAGCGGCGATTTATAGTCAATAAGCAAGATGTCATGCCACGTGTCAGAACCGTATTGAAACGGATGGCCAAATTTGTTGAGCAAATACGTTCTGGTACATGGCGTGGCTATAGTGGTAAACAGATTACTGATGTTGTAAATATTGGTATTGGTGGTTCTAATCTAGGGCCATTGATGGTCACTACAGCTTTAGGCCATTATCATGATGGTCCCAAAGTACATTTCGTCTCTAATATAGATGGCACCCATATCATAGAGACCTTAAAGCCGCTTAATCCAGAAACCACATTATTTATCATTGCATCCAAGACCTTTACGACGCAGGAGACTCTAACCAATGCTTGTACTGCCAAAGACTGGCTCCTCAAAGCTTATGACAATAATTTAAAAGCCATAGCCTACCACTTTGTAGCCATCTCTACAGCAACTGAAAAAGTGGCTCAATTTGGCATCGATACCAATCATATATTTGAATTTTGGGATTGGGTAGGGGGTCGCTATTCGCTATGGTCAGCTATCGGCTTACCCATTGCCATAGCGATTGGAATGCCAAGATTCTATGAGCTATTAGATGGTGCTCATGCGATGGATCAACATTTTGAAACCGCAGCTTTCCGAGAAAATCTACCAGTATTAATGGCCTTAATAGGGATCTGGTATACCAATTTTGCAGGATTTAGCACTCAAGCAATCTTGCCTTATGACCAATATCTATGTTATCTACCAGCCTATTTACAACAGCTAGATATGGAGAGCAATGGTAAAAGTGTCACCAAAGCTGGTAAGCCAGTAGATTATGCAACTGGCCCGGTAATTTGGGGAGCATCAGGTACTGATGGTCAACATGCCTTCTATCAGCTAATCCACCAAGGCACCCAGATTATTCCCTGTGATTTTTTATTATCAGTACATAGCCATAATGAGGTTAGTGATCATCATCTTAAATTATTAGCCAATGGGTTAGCCCAGACAGAAGCCCTGATGCGGGGACGCACCTACGAAGAATCCTATCAGGAATTAATTAAACAGTGCTATACTCCCCAAGCGGCAGCCGCCTTAGCACCACATCGAGTCTTCTCTGGTAATCGTCCCACAAATACTCTATTAGTAGATAAGTTTACGCCTTATACTCTAGGAGCCTTATTGGCCTTATATGAACACAAGGTATTTGTCCAAGGTGCGATCTGGAATGTAAACTCTTTTGATCAATGGGGCGTAGAGCTTGGTAAACAGTTGGCAGGGGTGATCCTAAAGGAATTACAATCAGGGATAGCTAGTAATGATCATGATCCATCTACCCATAATCTAATCCAGACTATAATTCAGCAACGTTCGCAATCTTAAAATCTAATCAATAAGGTACGCAGCCTTAAGTACCTGTTCAAACTAGCACGGTAGGGCAGAAGAATCCAGCCTTATAAAATATGTACATAAAAGTATCAACTTTATGATAGCGGGATGCTCCCGCCCTACAACCATTCCCATGCTCTACATGGAAATTTATAACCTATAAACGTATCCACAAAAAAGAGATTAATTGAGTGAAGTTTGAATGGGATCAAAACAAGGAAACACACAACCAAAAGAAGCATGGCATCAGTTTTTCTGAAGCCATGACAGTTTTTAGTGATCCATTGGAATTAACTATTTCTGATCCTAAGCATTCTTTTAAGGAATATAGATTTTTAAGCATTGGATGCTCCAAATCTGGTAAACTTAATTGTGGTATCTTATACAGAAAGACAAGAGAATAATATTCGAATTATAAGTGCTAGAAAAGCTACCAAACAAGAGCAAAAAAGCTATGAAAACAGAAATAGAAAATGATGAAATGCTACCTGAATATGCCTTTTCATCTGGTATACAAGGCAAACATTTTCGAGCATATAAGCAAGGCACGAATGTTATTTTCTTAGATCCAGATATAGCAGCAGTATTTAAAAATTCAGAATCTGTGTCTATAGATTACATAAGTGCTTTGCGGTTACTTTTAAAATTAGCAAGACAAGAAGTAACAGAAAAATTAATAAGCATGGTAGGACAGAAGAATCCAGCCTTATAAAATATATACATAAAAGTATCAACTTTATGATGGTGGGATGCTCCCGCCCTACATACTCAAGAATTCACTATTTGGTACCATGCCCTTTGGTTATTGCACCCTACAGGAACTTCAAGCACATCAATAATGCAGAAACAAAAATGAGAATTAGCAAGCTAATTGAAGATCTAGGATTTGCGCTTCCCATCCTTTGTTTATCATGAAGAACTAGGAGAGATAAATGATTAAAGATCCGGTTGTAGAAGAAATTTATCGTTATCGTCAATAGCGATTATGATCTTAAAAAAATTTGGGAGCTAGTTAAAAGAAACTTAAAAAATTTTTTAAAAAAACTTTACAAATATTTAATAATTATTAATAATTATTAATTTAAATTCTTTTAAATTGGGCTTTGGATAAATAGCTTCGATGATCGTCATTTTACATGTTAAGACTTGCAATCATTAGCCTGGAATTAAGAGGGGAGGGGTTGATGATCTCATCGTCAACTTAACATTTTACTAGGTATTTATGCTATTTTATGGTGTGCAATGCACACCCTACGATTTAATCTGACAAAGTAGAACTAAACCTGCAATTAATTCTAATATATTGAAGTTGCTAATAATTTATCATTATTTTAAAAGCTGTAACTAACACCACACAAGATAAATATTATTTATGTTGTTATGATATATATTTATATCTTTTTGTCCAAAGTCCAATTCTTAAATCTCTATCTTATATTTTTGTATCTTTAAGTACAAACATATTTTATGATTTGGATATTTACCATTTATTTTAATGCTGTACAAAATCTGTGCAGCCTAGACCGAGTTGAGACCACAACATGATACGGCAGCGTACGCTAAAAAACGTGATACGAGCCACCGGAATCGGGCTGCACACTGGTGAAAAAATTAACCTAACATTGCGTCCTGCAGCAAGCAATACTGGTATTATCTTTCGACGCGTAGACCTAGAACCACCAATAGACATACCAGCACATCCACATAATGTAGGAGATACAACACTTTCTACCACATTGATTGCACCAGGAGGTGCTAGAATCGCAACAGTAGAACATTTGCTAGCCGCATTTGCAGGTTTAGGCATAGATAATGCTTATGTAGAAGTAGCAGCCGCTGAAATACCAATTATGGATGGTAGTGCAGGGCCTTTTGTTTTCTTAATTCAATCTGCTGGCATAGAAGAACAATCAGCTCCAAAACGCTTTATTCGCATCAAACAAGAAATTTTAGTTAGAGATGAGGATAAATGGGCAAAATTTAAGCCATATAATGGTTTTAAGATTGCTTTTGCTATAGATTTTGATCACCCTGCCTTTCAGGATTGTGCCAAAACGGCAACGATAGATTTTACAACATCTTCTTTCGTAAAAGAGATCAGTCGGGCTCGTACTTTTGGCTTTTTAAAGGATATAGAACGTCTCCGCCAAACCAATTTAGCCTTGGGTGGCAGTTTAGATAATGCTGTAGTTGTAGATGATTATCGGGTCTTGAATGCGGATGGGCTACGCTATGAAGATGAATTTGTAAGACACAAAATTCTTGATGCTATTGGGGACTTGTATCTTTTAGGGTATGGTTTAATTGGTTCTTTTACAGGTTATAAATCAGGCCATAAACTTAATAATCAATTATTGAAGGCCTTGTTGGCAAAGCAGTCGGCTTGGGAGATAGTATCTGTACCTAAGCAAAAGCTGCCGCCTATGATGTATACGAGATTTGTAGCTGCCTATTAGATAGAACAAGCCAAAAGATGCAACGCTTGTCACAGATGGGAGCGACGTTATAGTAATTTAGTAACTTCTCAATAACATATAACAAATTTTATGGTGCGCAATGCGCACCCTACGATTTTGGTACCAGATGCCATAAATTATTGATAAGTTATAAAATGTCCAGCTTTGTCCAAGTTTTTAGGAACAGGTAGATGTTTTGTCCAAAGTCCAATATGGTCACAAAAAATATAGAAATATATTGACAATATAAAAATATTTCTATATATACGTTTCCATGAACATCAGGAGATGTTTT
>LFCU01000183.1 GCA_001044195.1 Candidatus Achromatium palustre | reverse complement strand
ATTATTCCAAAGTGGCAAATTTATATAAAAGGCGGCGGGATCGCTTCGCTCTCCCGCCCTACATCCAAAGATTCACCGTAAAAGTTCATCCCGCCGTACGCAGTGTAGGCCACCATAGGCCATCTAATTCGATTCCATAACGGGCAAAGTTAGAAAATTTTCCATATTCAGATTTGGTCGTATAGAAATATATAGTCATTTACAATAGACATTATTCGAAACCCTCGACCAAACTAGTAACGATAAAATAAAAAGTGAGGTTTCGAATAATGTCTAATATCATTTTGGATATATCAAATATTTAATTCAAATTTTCCAAATTTTTAAAAATCAAAAATCATAAATGTGTTACATTATATTGGTATTTTTCTTGTAATTTATTGGAGACTATTGAACGGTGACACGCTTGTGGTTGTGCTTCCACACAAAATAACACAACTCTGTTTGCCTTCTGTTGTTCTAAATTTTCAATAAGATTGTCAAAATCAAAATGTTCAA
The DNA here is from genome assembly GCA_001044195.1 of Candidatus Achromatium palustre. GTDB lineage: Bacteria > Pseudomonadota > Gammaproteobacteria > Chromatiales > Chromatiaceae > Achromatium > Achromatium palustre. The sequence continues at coordinate 15,716 of LFCU01000183.1, read as the reverse complement.
GTACTTGATGTTTATATGCGGATAAGAAAGATGAACCTAATTCATTTCTTGTTCTTTTAACTGCTCCTGCTTGTAAATCACCTTGCTTTTGTATGTTCCTGATTTCTTTTGATGGTGCTAATTTAATAAGATGCATATATTTAATATTAAGTTGCACTAATTTATTCTGAAGTCTCTTACTGTTTGCAAAAGCGTACTTGGAACCTCTAACACCACGTCTTTGCCGAATATCACAAAACATATCGATACGATTTTCTTTTAATGCATCGAAAAACTCCTGTTCTGTAAAATTATAAACTCCTATAGTAAAAAATTCCATTATGAATACTTTTTTCTAGATGTCAAAACTAAATCAGTTGTAAAAAGATCTAAATTACCCGTTATTACTATAGATTGATCTTTAGTCTTATTAACCTCTATAATATGTTGAACTTGAATATTATTTTTTAATAACTCTTCTCCTATTAGTTTACTACGATGACATTCTTCTGGTTTGGTTTCACTACACATTAAAACAACAGCCAAATGTTTTTTGTATGCGTTAATGAGTCTTTGCAATCCGGCTTGAAAGAATTCTTTTTCCTTAATTATATTATAGTTTACTTTACCATCTGCATTATAGCAGGAAGGGTCGGCAGGTAAGCCTCCTAAATTTGCGCCCATATACACATAGATAATATCCGCATGTTGCAAATTACTTTTTAAGATTTCACGATTATATTGAGAGTTATATTTTGAATATGGATTGGTCCTTATATCAATTAGATATTGTATTTTAAATGAGTTTAGTTCGTTTAAAAAATATTCAAAGTTTTTGTTGCCATGTCCAATTGAGTAAATCATACTTGGGTGCCAATTTGATTTTCATAGAAAGAAAACGTATATCTATTAAAAAGATCTGGAATAGTAATGAGTGCTGTAACCTGTTTCCAATATTTACCTCGAAATTGTCTTGTTAAACCGATACGAATATAGCGATACGGATTTCTATTGAAATAGTTTATTAAGCCAGGTGCGTAAATACCATTTTTGCTTTTTTGATATTTTATAAATGCTAATGTTAGAAGATCAGTTACAGGAATACGTTGATGCACCGTTCCAGCATTGTCAACAAAAGTTATGCGAACTTTAAACCTTCCATAACTAATTTCGTCCCAAAGATCTAATATCTGGCGTGTTTTTACTACAAATAAAGATTGATTTTGTAATTGTATGGCTTGATTTAAATCTGATATAGCCATTATATTTAACACATTTACAATCTCTTGATCATATAAACGTCTAATAAATTTTGGAGCAAAATTTTCATTTATGATCCAATCTTCAGTATGATAAACGTATCCGGGCTGGTAATATTTAAACTCCATTTCAACTAAATTAAAATGGTTGATTATTTGTGTGCTTCCTTCCATAGTAAAGTTGCGTTGTAGTCCAGTTTGAAATACAGGTCTTACAAAACGCCAAGTTTGAGGATCAATACCACTAACACAAATATGTTCATTTTTCATTTGGGTGATTCCTGTAATAATGATTCTTTTTCTGAATATTCGTTGATAGGAACATATATTACAGAACATTCCAGCATTTGAGAATATTGGTATTGTTAGTTGTTTTCCACAAGCTATACAGTTTGTTTGTATAATTGGCATACCTGGTACTTAACCGCGATGCTCAAAAGTCCCAATTATCACTTTAATGATTATTGCACATGACTAAATTATGAAGCACTAATATCCCGTGCTGAATATTTAGATAAGGCACCTAAATTCACTAATAATGCACTGATAGCGCGTTCCATAATGGGGATATCAAGATCATGTAATAGGATTGCTTGATTTTGCTGTAACATCTTGGTTACGCCTTTAGTGGTCATCTCTAATACTTTTTTGCCTTTGTGATTTACAAAAACATAGATATCGCTGACTTCACTTTTCCATGATAATTTAACGCGAACTTGACGGCCATCATCTTGAGTTACTTCAATCCATGTCCCAATTTGCAGATTTTTGACTAATTGTAAGATTTGATTCGTGGTTTGAATTTTATTGGTGTTATTACTAAGGCTTAATTGGCTGTTATGTGTCAATTTGGGTTTTATTGACTTTTCAGGATTTAAGAGGCGACTTTGGGAGCAATCTTTAACTCTTAAACAGTCAATATGACAAGATTGTAGTTCATTAATTAATTGAGTCATCCGATATTGATCATAAGAAATTCCATTTAAGCCTTCTGTAAGTTGACGTAATAGATCGGGAATGAGGCGTAACAAGGTTTGGCGTTGCTCATTGTTAACTTTAGGCTGAACACTCCAAATTAATTGGTCGACTACAGCAAGTTGTTGTTGCCACTGTTGACTTTTGGTTCCATAGCGTAAATAAGTGAGTAATAATACGTTCTTCCAACCTTCTTCTATTAAAGTTTGTACTACTAAGGGCATGGCTTGGAATTTAGAGAGACGTTGGGTTAGTGCTGTAGTTACTTGCTCTTTAGCTTGCCACAGATGCTCTTTGCCTTTAGTGATTTCTGTAGTGCGTTGTTCTGTAAGTTCGGCTCCTAATTGTTCCCGTTTTAAATAAGCAGAAAATTCTTCGCTTAGATCTGTAAATATTTCACATTCGGTTTCAAAACCTAATATTACTTGCTGTACAATAAATGCTATATGTCCATAGAGACTTTTGGTGGACCTATCTCCATCATCAAACCATCCTGCAGCAGCTTGGGCAAGTTTATTAATTAGGTTTCTGGCTGGATGGGTGCTTTCATTAAAAAAAGTTTTATCTAAGATTGCTACTTTTAGTAAAGGGATTTGTAAGGGGGCGATAAGTTTTTTAAGTGCCTTGGGTATACTTGGGTCATTAATTAGAAACTCAAATAGCACGGCAACTATATCTATAGTATCTTGATCGATTCGAGCAATTGCTAAGTTGTTCTGGGTTTGCAAATGTTCAACAAGCTGTAACCTCACATCTTGATAGTCTTCTGGAAATATTCCGTCACCTATAGTGGTGTAGTTTTCAGATTGCAAGACTGAGAGAGCTTCCAAGAGTTCTTTTGACGTTGCTATGGGAAAATCAAAATTTGCTAGTGGCTTAGTGTGTGCCCCATAGTAATTAGCCAATAGATCCTGTAGCACATTAAACAAATCTATTTTATTAGTTGTTTCAGGAGTCACCATTAGATTGGTTTTGTGCATTGATTTAGTGAAAGCCAAGACATTGTTATTAATTAAGCCTGTGGTATTTCCCCAATAACTTAGAGTTTGTCTATCAACTTACCAGCTATCAGTTTCATGTAGGATGGGTAGATGTAGGGCTGGAGAGCGAAGCGATCCCGCCTTTTTTGATAAAGATCACAATTTTTTACATTGCTATTTTCTACCCAATTTAGGCATTATTTCAAATTCTACTTTGTCACATTGTTCCCACGCTCTGCGTGGGAACGTTTAATTTGGAATGCAGGAGCGTTCAGGAGGCATTCCCACGCAGAGTGTGGAAATGGATATAACCTAAAATTCTAATATGACAAAGTAGAATTAAAAAGCGGCAAAAAAAAATTCAATTAATTCGCTTTCTGTTAATACATTCTGTTATATAGTAGTGGCGTTATCAACCTCTGGCTTATGAGTGAGCAAATATTCAAACGCAGCCAGTGAGGCTTTGGCACCTTCGCCCATGGCAATGACTATTTGTTTATAAGGCACGGTAGTTACATCACCACAAGCATAAATTCCTGGCGCAGATGTTTCGCATTTTTCGTTAATAACAATCTCACCCCAGGGTTTAGTTTTGACGATATCGCCTACGATCTGACTGTTTGGAACCAAACCTATCTGAATGAATACACCAGCCAGTTCTTCTTTTTGGATTTTGCCTGTTGCACGGTCTTCGTATTCAACACCAACAACTTTATCATCTTTAGCAAGAATCTGTTTGGTGGCTACATTAGTGATAATGGTTATGTTATCGCGGGCAATCGCCTGATCGACTAGCACCTGATCAGCCTTGAGTTGGGGCAGAAATTCAAACACCGTTACCGAGTGAACAATCCCTGCTAGATCAAGGGCAGCTTCAATACCGGAGTTACCACCGCCGATGACTGCAACATCCCTGCCTTTGAAAAATGGACCATCACAATGTGGACAATAAGCTACGCCATTACCAATATTTTCCTTCTCACCTGGTACTCCCAGTTCGCGCCAGCGTGCACCAGTCGCCACAATCAGAGTGCGAGAACTAATCAGCTCACCACTAGTCAGAGCTATTTTCTTCACATTGCCCTGTTCAACGTGGGTGACACGCAAATGTTCCTTAACCGTAATGTCGTATTCGTTAATATGGGTTTGCAGGGCACTAGCCAGTTCTGGACCCGTAGTTTTGGGAACTGAAATCAAGTTTTCAATGCCCATGGTATCCTTCACCTGACCTCCAAGTCGTTCCGCAATCATAGTCACTTTGAGACCTTTACGCGCACTATAAATTGCTGCTGCTGTACCTGCTGGACCACCACCAATAACTGTGACATCCTGCAAGGGAAGCGAAGGCTGATTGGCTAATTGAGTAATCTCAGGCTCAAACTCAATTAACTTGTCAAACAGTTGGGCAGCATCTATCTTGCCATTGGCAAACATCTTGCCATTAAGATAGACGGTCGGAACACCTTGAATGTCATGCTTTGCAATAAGCTTGGGAAATAAACCACCATCAAGCATCTCGGAGGAAATATTTGGATTTAGTAAAGCAAATTGATTCAGTGCCTGCACCACATCAGGGCAATTATGACAACTAAGACTGATAAATGTTTCAAATTTTAGTTGCTTACTGACCTGCTTGACCAGATTAACAATGCCAGCATCCAGCTTCATTACACTTCCTGATGCATGCAGAATCGCCAGAATCAAGGAATTAAATTCGTGTCCTCCAGGAATACCAGAAAACACAATGCCAGTAGGTTGGCTATCAACCTCTAGCAAAAAACTAATAGGGCTACGCAATCCAACATCACGTTCTGTAAAAAGGACATTATCCGAAATACTACCAATGGATGAAAGAAAATCAAACTGCTCGGTACGCTTTCCATGCTCTCCGGTTTGTAACACCAGCGTAACAGGCTTTTGCATATTGGCAAAATAACCAACAAGGGCCTGTTTGATTTCCGGGGTGATCATAACACAGTTCCTCAGTTAAAAGCCAAGTGTATGTATGATAACATATTTATGATATTATTTGTAGTCGTTCCCATGCTCTGAGTGGGAACGCATCCTGAACGCTCCTGCGTTCCAAAATTAAACGTTACACAGAGCATGGGAACGATTACACGCCAGGTGTATATTCCTGGCATTATTAATTTTAAGTCCTTTAAATTAAATTTTTCCAACTAGGTCCAAAGAAGGAGCTAGGGTTTTTTCGCCTTCTTTCCAGGCTGCTGGACATACTTCGCCAGGATGATTACGAACATACTGAGCAGCTTTAATCTTGTTTAGCAGGTTTTCAGCATCACGACCAATACCTTCAGCGGTGATTTCCATCGCCTGAATGATACCATCAGGATCAACTAGGAAAGTGCCGCGATCAGCCAGTCCCATTTCTTCACGCATACAATCGAAGTTACGAGTCACAATGCCCATTTGGTCACCCAGCATTGCATACTTGATTTTGCCAATAGTTTCAGATGACTCATGCCAGGCTTTATGGGTGAAGTGAGTATCGGTGGAGACAGCATAAATTTCGACACCACGCTTCTGGAACTCTTCGTAATGCTCTGCCAGATCACCCAGTTCAGTTGGGCAGACGAAAGTAAAATCAGCCGGATAAAAGAAAAAAACAGCCCACTTACCATCAACATCTTTCTCAGTAACTTCAAAAAAATCTTTTTCACCAGCCTTGAAAGCTGTAGCAGAGAAGGGTTTAATTTTAGTATTTAGTACAGACATCTTAAGACTCCGAGGTTAATAGGGTGTAATTTATAAAATTTTGCCTATGTTGAAAAGTAGTCTTCATTCCATAACCATGTTGTGGATATAAAGAGAAATTTTAACTATAAAGCTTTATTTTTACCAATCGTTTGTCTTGATAACCATGATAGTAATTGCCAATCAAAAAATGTTTTTTATTCAAGTATAACAATTTTTGGCACTGGTTCAGTCATCTGGTACCTAGGCAGGTATCCTTCAGTTTACACTTTTTCACGCAAAGCGTGGAAACTAATTTTAATTCTGATTCTACCGCTTTCTGTGGGCATATATGTATTTGATAATGCTATATAAAATTATGAACAAAAGCAACTTATGACCAAGAAGAGCAGGATAAGTGTGTACTATCAATACTTATAAAGCTAATTATACGTAGGATATTATTACCCATAGAAAGCCTTAGAATCAGTAAATTAAGATTTGATCAAAAACAACTTTCCGATTTTATTTAACCTATGTAATAGATATTATTCGAAATCCTAATTTTCTATCGTTACTAGCCTGGTGGATGGTTTCGAATAAGAAAGTTATTGGAGGCTAGATTTTTAATGATAATCATTGCAAGTTATTAGAATCAAGAGATGTGCATTCTGGCGATGGAGTGGATGGTTCCAAGTAGGGCGGGAATCCCACCTTACTTTAGGAAAATAAAAAGATCGACATTATGTATGTATGCTGATCTTTTTAAGTGTGAAGTCTTGGTTGAACTTAAATATTAGAACGCCTAAGCGTTCAGGATGGATTCCCACGTGGAGTGTGGGAACGATTCATGCTAAATTATTTGTCATTTGCGACTAGATGATAGCAAGGTGCCTTTTCCATGGTGTATTCACCAGTTTTAGGATTGCGGTGTGATACAGTAAGCACATGCCAATTATCATCATCGACCTTCATTGCATCACCACGGTAATAGTAACCAGGCCAACGGGTTTCTTTGCGGAAGAGGGTGTGGTGCATCACAGATTCTGAGGCAAGATGACGGTGTTTCAGCTCCCAAGCCCGCAATAATTCGTGGATGTTTTCGGCTGCAACTTTTTCTAGATCCTCTTCTAGAAGCTTCATCTTCTTAAGGCCGATATTTAAGAGCTTCTCATTGGTCATATAGCTGACTGTTACGCCACCACAATATTCATCCATGAGCTTTTGTAGCCGGTCTAAGCCTTGGCGTGGATTAATATAATTTGGGTTGACTGTGCCTGCTACTATCTCGTTACGATAGATTCTATAGTGTTCTAAAGGTTTGTAGACTTCAGCGCGGCGATCTTCGATTTGCTTTTCAGAAACCTTGATACCTTCGGCCTTACCATCATCGATGTATTTGCAGGCTGCTTTAGCGGCTAAACGACCTTCGGTGAATGAACCAGAAGAGAAGGCATGTGGAGTACCACCAACTGCATCTCCAGCACCAAATAGTCCTTCAACTGTAGTCATTCGGTTGTAGCCCCAAAAGTATTCTGGTGGGGAAACATCTTCAGGGCCAGAGCACCAAGCTCCACATCCTGTGGCATGAGAACCCATGACATAAGGTTCAGAAGTGGTTAATTCTGGATTTTCGTTCTTTGGATCTACATCAGTGGCAGCCCATAACACGGCCTGGCCAACAGTCATTCCTAAGAAGTTGTGCCAGCCAATTTCTTCTAAATGTGGATCTTGGAAGGAATGCATGGTGACCATGTGGATTGGGCCACGACCAGCATTGACTTCGCTGATGAAGGCATGGTTACGTAAACATGTTGGAATGGGGCGATGGCTTCTGTGGGAAGCTGCGACATCCAAATAGCGTTTGCCAACCATTTCTTCTAGTGCTGGGAACCATTTAGATTCATATTCTTCGCCTAAGCAGTTTTGAGTATAGGTCTTAAGATGTAAGAAGTAGGCACCAACTGGACCATAACCATCTTTGAAACGGGCAAGAACGATCTTGTTTTCCATTTGGGTCATTTTGGCTCCAGCACCGATCATTAGTCCATAAGCGGAACCAGATGACCAAGGTGCGTACCAAACCCGACCGGCACCTTCACCGACTGAACGTGGTTTGTAGATGTTGGAAGCTCCACCTGCTGCGACGACCACAGCTTTAGATTTGAACACGTGATAGTTACCAGTACGCACATTAAAGCCAACAGCTCCAGCTACCCTATTTTCTTTAGATTCGTCCATTAATAAATGGGTCACGCATATACGGTTGTATATCTTATCGGCTGATTTTTTAGCAGCTTCAGCAACGATTGGCTTGTATGATTCACCATGAATCATAATCTGCCAGCGTCCTTCACGTTGATAGGCTCCAGTCTCAGGATTACGCATCAATGGTAATCCCCATTCCTCAAATTGATGCACTGTGGAGTCAACGTGACGTGCCATATCAAATAGCAAGTCTTCACGTACCATGTGCATTAAGTCGATACGGGCGTAGCGGACGTGATCCTCAGGATTATTCTCGCCAAAACGAGTTCCCATATAGCAGTTAATTGCGTATAGACCTTGGGCTACAGCACCAGAACGGTGAATATTGGCCTTTTCAGCAATTACGATTTTTTTGTTTTGTCCCCAGAAGCGGGCTTCCCATGCTGCTCCTGTGCCACCAAGTCCAGCACCACATACTAGAATGTCAATGCCATCTTCAACGATGGTTTTGTAAGCCATTAGTCACATACTCCTGCTTGCAGTTTTAGACCATTAGACTCAAGGGTGTGTAAACCACCATCATCGAGACGAATGTATTTAGGCTCATTGTATAATAGCTGGCTATTACGCATTTCCTGATTAGGACCAGGAACATCAGCAAGCTGTGGAATATGCTCACGCCAAGGTTTGGTTGTAATAGGTGCTAGCAAGTTGAGATCTTTTTTGCCGTTACGGAATTTAATGCGCCAGGCAATAACACCCTTTTCCTCATCGCGAATAGCACGGACTGAATGTCCTAATGGGGCAAAGTCAGCATAACCACGAGCGTCAATAGCATTATGTGGACAAGCCTTTATGCAGGAATAACATTCCCAGCACATATTAGGCTCAATGTTATAGGCACGTCGATTGACAGTATCGATGTGCATGATGTCAGATGGGCAGATATCAACACAATATCCACAGCCATCACATCTAGTCATATAGACAAAAGTTGGCATATCAATCTTCTCATTAGGTTAGTCAATTGTAGCGACTTAGTAATGGTTGGGGGCCTCGTTTTTGATACCAAGTCCCATATATGATGGCTTTTGGCCCATATATTCTGGAATATCTGGAAAGCGCTTTTGTAATTCAGGATCGGTCAAGTCACCTACATCTGGTAAGTTTTCTTGGGAACCATCTGCTCTAGTCACTCGTTTTTGGAAGGCCGCTGCGGGTTTGAAAAACATGTGTGCCATTTTTGACCAGCGTACTGTGCCAAACAACACGGTGGCTGATAGAATGAATAAGGCAAAGAATAAAGTATCCCAACCAGAGGCACCAGCAGATTGCAAGATTGACCATATCAAAGCAAAAGTTGCAGTATTGAGTAAGGAGGCGATGAAAAGATCAGACTGCGCCAAACGATACCATGATTTACCTTCCGATGAAACGTCAGCACGCAGAAACAACCAAAACCAGTAACCACCAATACACACCATTAAAGCACCTAGGTGCCATAATATAGGAACGATACTTGCATTTTTAACACCTGCGTATGCAAAAATCAAAATAGCCGTGGAAACTACGAATATAATGAATCCATACATAAGGAAAAGGTGGGATATACGACGCTTTGGATTGGCGAATTCGCCAGCAGATAACACTTCGTTAAGAAGTGTTTGGACCATTAAAGATATTTTGGTTCCAGCGTTAACTGGACGTTTTGCACTTTCTTGTGCTTTTTTCGCATTCAAAAAAAAGTATTTGGCACTTTTTTTATGCAAAATGTCGAGAATAGTACCAGCTATAACTAAAAGTACCATGACGACAACATAGGCCTGCATTACCGCAGGTTCTATAAAGTTGATTTCTGCAAATGGATTACCTATCACAGGGATCTCCTGATGATTATAAATACTAACTTGAAGATATCATCAAGTTTAACATACTAAAGGGGGTGGTTTAAAGGTACTAACAGACCATTGTATCTATCCAATTTTTTTCAAAATTTAATGTAATACTTTTTAACTTAATTTAAAAAACTACTTACTCTTATATCTATATTATCTAATAGTAATAATATTATTAAATAATAGAGTAATTAAATTTGAAACTTCTATAAGGCTAAAAGATTGATAGATATTAAGATCTGTATACATTCATTCCACTTAATTATAATTATAATAGTTTCTGATTATATTGTCAACTAATTTTTTTAAATTAAGTAAAAAAATTTTTGTTACTAAAATATCGTTGCCAATTTTAAATAGACATACATGTCTATATATTTGAATTTAATAACCATTTTCGTTTTTTAGATAATAGTTAAATAATCTATAATAATCTATTAAGATAATTTATGACTCATTCTATTTCTGCACCCGATGAATCATGTAGATTCTGTGTATCCAAACCTGGTAGAAGATTGTTGGTTAAAGGTACACTTGGTTTTGCTTGCTATGATCGACACCCTGTGAGTACAGGACATTTTCTGGTAATTCCATATCGGCATTTTGCCAGCTATTTTGATATTAATGCCGCAGAGCGTGAGGAACTTTGGACATTAGTGGCTGAAGGCCAAAAAATAGTCGATGCGAAATATCAACCAGACGGTTATAATATTGGTATTAATGTAGGCAAATGGGCTGGCCAATCGATTCCTCATTTACATATCCATGTGATTCCTCGTTATCAAGGAGATGTCGAAAATCCTAAAGGTGGTGTCCGTGGGGTTATACCATCCCAAAAACTTTATACTTTAGAGGAAGATCCTCAAGCCTAGGTTTTGTAGGTTGGGTTGATGGCCTTATCATCAACCCAACTTATTAGAATATCTTCTTCCTTATCGTTCCCAAGCTCTGCATGGGAACGATTAATCTGTATATTTGAAATTAAAGAAAGCATACGCACCATTATTATCTATCAATTTAAGCTCTATATGACGTTCAATTTCGGCATCTTTAATAAAAAAATTGTTTTTATTCAAGCGTGATGTAGATAGTGATGTAATTAGACTGCAAGGTTCTTTGGTACTTTTAAATGCAGGAATAAGTTTTGGGATAGGTACCAAGGTATTTTCTAGATTTTCATAAAATAATAAGTTTATAGCTTCAGCATTAGATATAAGTAATTGTAATCCTACTTGGAAGCTCTTTTTAGGAATGTCATATATCCAGCGAATACTGGCTAAAGAAATATTATTGGGGAGCAGAGGAATTACAATGCCCACTAATTCTCCCACCTTTATACTAGGTGCATTTTGGCGTTGCCATTCTACACAAAACCCTCCAATACTTTCGTTCACAGTTGAAAGTGTAATATGGGGTGAGACTGTATCTTGAGTTACAACAATTTGAGATTCATCTAAAATGGTTTGGGAGTCTGAAGAATACTCAGTGGAAAAAGAAATATCATCATCATGATTAGATGGTTCTAGACTTAAACTAAATATATTTTCAAATTTTTTATCTTTGATATTAGTAGGTAATTTTGTATCTGTTGTGTTTGTGAAGATTTCTTGATTGCTTGGCGTTTGTTGGTCTATAGATGTGTGTTGAGCTATAGATAGCCATATCTGTTCATCTGATAGCTGTTCATCTAATAGCACTTGCTCATCCACTGGTTCATCCGTTGATGCTTGTGCTGCATCCAAATTATCTTGCGGCTTCAAAGTTGCAAAAATAGCATCAAACCCAATTATCAAAGAAAGATCAAGATTTAATCTGGTGCGAGTAAAATTTCGATGAGGTACAATATCCCAAGCCTGAATTAAATTGTTTAACATAGCTTGGGATAGCATTTGGGGTGGCAAAAATTTAAGAGATTTTTTGGTTACTGGTTGTGCTGCTATATTATCCCTATAATCCTTTAAGATCTTAACTAAAGGCTTAGTATTCAGTTGCAAGGCATTAAATAGTATATATTTTTCTTTTAAGTTACCACGTTTCGGAGGCTGATCATTATCTAAATTTACAATAAAATGGGTCTTTGCAGATTTTGCATTTTGTAACAATTGCAACTGTACAATATTACTCCATTCTGGAACCACTTGATATAAAGCCTGAATTTCATGGGAGTGTAATTTAGTAGTATTTGCTGTTGCAAATAATAATGTTCCTATATAGATGTCTCGTAAAGAGCTTACTATATCCTCATTCTTTTGCCCTAAACGCACCTTAAATTTTTGTGATGTATACTCATTATTGTCAGCAAATAGAAATAGTTTATGTAACTCACGCCATACATCACTAGGAGGTGGTTGATATAATAATGCTGTAGTGTAAAGCAGATTAGATAAATGATACACCCCATAAAACAGGCTGGTTTCTAGTAAATTACGTTCTATATGCTTAAGTTTATTTTTATTAGTTAGATCATGGATTATTATTTTATAAGCTATGATCAACTCTTCGACTAAATCTACATTTATCGCTAACATCTGTTGATTTAGATCTGGTAATGGTAATACGGTATTTAATAAATATTTTTCTAATCCATATAAGATTTTTTCTAAAGGATTAAGCAATAATTCAATAAATTGAAATCTAACTTTGGCATCCATTGCTGTTCTGTTTATACGTTTTAACATGCGATAAACTTGTTTAGCAGCACTTGGGATATTGGCAATAGGTAGTGTATCTATCCAATTTTTTAATTCCGTGAGTTGCTTTCTTTCGTTTTTTAATGATTTTGCACTTTCGCTTTTTGGGGATACATCTTCCTGTTTGCCAAATAAAGCTAATTTAGGAAACTTGAAATTGAAAATTGTGTCATTCATTTTTTATTTAGCTTCCTATGCGATATTTAGATTTTATTATAGCAGTGTAGGTTGGGTTGCGTCTGCTTGCAACCCAACACACTCTACTATATACTAATATAGTTAAGTATAAAAACGTCAAGTATTATTCTTTGGTTTTTATTGAATCATCAGTACGACTAGTTAAAACCTGATCTACTAGACCATATTTAACAGCATCTTCGCCACTCATAAACCGATCCCGCTCGGTATCGTTTTGAATTTTCTTTAAATCTTGACCTGTATGATTAGCTAAAATTAAATTTAATTTTTCACGTAACAATAAAATTTCTTTGGCATGAATGGCAATTTCTGTAGCTTGACCTTGGAAACCGCCTAAAGGCTGATGAATCATCATTCTGGAATGGGGCAGACATTGCCTTTTGCCAGCAGCCCCACCTGCTAATAATAATGCTCCCATACTAGCAGCTTGTCCAATGCACATGGTACTAACATCAGGACGAATAAATTGCATAGTATCATAGATGGCAAGACCAGCAGATACAGAGCCGCCAGGCGAATTGATATATAGATGGATGTCTTTGTCGGGATTTTCTGATTCTAAAAATAACAGTTGGGCTACCACAAGGTTGGACATATAATCTTCTATAGGTCCAATGATAAATATTACCCGTTCTTTAAGTAAACGGGAGTATATGTCAAAAGAACGCTCCCCACGAGCGGTTTGTTCTATAACAATTGGTACCAGCCCGCCTACACTTTGTGGGTTCCAATTGGTAATGGTATCGTGCATAAAAGATCTCGCTAATTATTGCGTCGTTTTATTAGACATTATCTGAAACCTCAATTATCGCAAGTTGTTGGGAGAAAAAGAGGTTTCGGATAATGTCTAGTTCTAATAAAATTAAAAATTTTAAGATTTCTAGCACAAGGTCTACCTGAAAGTGCTAGTACTTAAAATTTAAGATTTAATAGAAATTAATTTGATATATACTATTTCATATATACTATTTATAGATACTATTTACAGATATAGATACTATTTATAGATGATTTAAATAGATATTTATAGATACTTTATAAGAACTAATGGATTAGATAGTTATTAATGATGATGCTACATTGTCATAATTTCATCAAATGACATAGGTTTATCTACTATAGTCACCTCATCTAACACCAAATCCACTATTTGCTCTTCCATAACTACATTTTCTATAGTGGCGCGCTCTTCAGAGCAATACTCTAAGGCCTCTTGCTTATTTTCATATCCACTCACTAAACTATCTACAGTTTGTTGAACTCGTTCTGTATCTAAAACAATATCATGTTTCGCAGCCAGACCATCCATAATAATACGCAAAGCCACTTGACGAACTGCTAAATCTTCAAGTAATTTTTTATCAATCTCAAGCTTTTGGGTGGTGCTTTGAGCGATATCATTGCGTAATTTCTCTTTTTGCTGGTCTACTAATGTAGTTGGTAGTTCAATTTTATAGGCCGCTAATAGAATATCCATAACTTGCGGCCCTACTAAGGATTTTATTTTTTGGTCTAATTTTATCTCCATTCCTTCACGTATGTTGGCTTTGAATGCTTCTATATCACCATCGGTTACATCAAATTGCGTCATAAAATCGGCGTTTAGTTCTGGTAATATACCTTCACTTATGGTTTCAACGGTGATATCTACTTTTTGTGGCTCTGGACGATTTTCATCTGGAGGTAATTCAAAGGTACGTGTTTCTCCAATAGACATCCCTATTATACCATTTGCTATTATAGGGTGAATAGCATTATCTTCTCCTAAGATACAATCTATTTGTGATGCAATTTCTGAATCTTGGGATTTAGCAGATTCACTAGTATATGCCAGTGTTACACGATGATTTTGTTGTACAGTACCAGTTACAGGTTGCCAATTTTTATGTTGGCTCCGTATAGATTCCATCATGTTATCTACATCTGTATCGGTAATTGTAACCGCTGGGACTTCTACAGTGTAATCTGTGATGGAGACAGTGGGTAGTTCTGGAATGACTTCAACACTTACTACGTATGCAAAGTTTTGGTCCCCAGCCTTTAGCTCCATTGTCTTTTCAATTTGCGGCGTACCCACCAAATTTATTTGGGATTCATTAACAGCATCCTCAAAGCTTGATTTCATTAATTCATCAAATACTTCTTCCTGAATTTTAGCACCATAGCGGCTACGCACCATCTTTATTGGTACTTTTCCAGGACGAAAGCCATTGATACGCAATGTTTTAGCGAATGTTTTAAGCTTTTGTTCTATTTCTTGTTCAACCTCTTCTCGCGGCAGTTCTACAATCATGCGCCGCTTTAAACCTTCCAGTTTTTCTACTGATACATGCATTAATTTTTAAGCTCCAATTATAGAATTTCCCTCCTGTTAGGAGGTTAGAAGTTAGTGTTTAATTATAATCTAAAATAATGGTGTGGAGCCGATGAGCGGATTTGAACCGCTGACCTACTGATTACGAATCAGTTGCTCTACCTACTGAGCTACACCGGCTTAAAATTTAATAATTATAGCAGTTGATAATATGTGAGGTAAATAGCATATTCTATTTAGTATCACAAATGATTTTATGGTACTGGTTCAGTCTAATTTATCAACTAACATTCTGTTATTTAAAAACAATTTTTATTATACTATCCTCTAAAATCGTCCCAAAATTTTGTCCTAGATAGTGTGATAGTGTCAATTTAAAAAATTTGCTTTTTAAATTTTCTATCAGACATTATTCAAACCATCTTTCAGGCCAGCAATTATAATGCGATAATTGGGGTTTCGAATAATGTCTATTGTGAGACCTTACAACTATTATAAAAATAATGTAATATAATTATGATGTT
>LFCU01000214.1 GCA_001044195.1 Candidatus Achromatium palustre | reverse complement strand
ATGCTACGATTGCCATTATTAGACGTTTCATAGGTGCGATTTTTTGTGATGTTGTACAAATTACAGTTTAGACATTTTATTTGTGTGATATTAATAGATTATTCCTCTTATATTAAATAATTTAATAGTTATATTCAATCGTAAGTAGGTTGCAATCTTTATCTAAATAGTGTAGTATAATAAAATACTTAAGTCAAGATATTAGACTGAACCAGTCCCGATATTCTAAAGTCATAATTGATAGGTTACGGTCCATCATGGTTTAAAATACGTCGAATAATATTAGTAGTTGAACAACCAGATATATAATTTAAAGCCAATACCCGGCCACCAGCTTGGCGTACACATGAAGCACCCGGGATATTATCCGGCATATTATCACCACCTTTTACTAAAAAATCTGGTTTCAATTTACAAATAAGACGCTCTGGGGTAGGTTCACTAAACGCCACAACCCAATCCACACAGGCTAGAGCTGCTAATACTGCTGATCGTTGTTTTAATGGATTAATGGGACGTTCTGGTCCTTTTAAATCGCGTACCGTTTTATCCGTATTGATCGCAACTATCAAACGATCACCTAAACGGCTAGCATCCTGTAAATAGGCTACATGTCCTGCATGTAAAATATCAAAACAGCCATTAGTAAATACTAAGGTCTCTCCCTGATTTTTAGCGGCTTTTGCTAAGGTTAATAATGCAGATTCTGTAACCAAGCCTTTATTGGGAGTCCATTGTTCGCACACCGCATGTTCTAATTCTTCCAAAGAAACCGTTGCGGTGCCAAGTTTACCTACAACAATGCCCGCTGCTATATTAGAGAGTTGTGTGGCTTGGATTAAAGATAAACCAGAGGCTAAGCCAATCGCTAGGACTGATATTACTGTATCGCCAGCACCTGTTACATCATACACCTCCCGAGCATGAGTTGGTAGGTGAGTAGGATTTTTATTTGGCTGTAATAGAGTCATCCCTTTTTCGCCTCTGGTGACTAGCAATGCTCCAAGTTGATGCTCCTCTATCAGGCGCATTCCTTGATGGAACAAGGTAGAATCATCCGGGCATTTGCCTACCACAGCTTCTAGTTCTACAAGATTTGGCGTTATTAGATTAGCACCTTGATAGGTGGTAAAATTTTGCTGTTTTGGATCTACTAGAACTATACTGCCTGATTGTTGGGCTAATTCTATCAAATTTTTAACATTATGTAGCGTCCCTTTAAGATAATCCGATAGAATTATTACATTAGCCCAATTAAGATGCTGCTTATAAATTTTTAAGAGTCGTTCTCCTACAAATTCTGGAAAACCATTTTCAAAATCCATGCGTAATAATTGCTGTTGGCGACTGATGATGCGCAGTTTGGTAATTGTAGGAAAGCCTTGTAAGTGTTCAAATTTGCAAGTTACATTGTGTTTGGTCAATAGATTTTCTAAAGTGCGACCTGGTTCATCATCCCCTATTAAGCCTATTAGACGTACTTGTCCGCCTAAACTTGCTATATTAATAGCTACATTGGCCGCACCTCCAGGTCTATGTTCTTCTGTATCAACACGCACTATTGGTACTGGTGCTTCTGGAGAAATGCGTGAGGTGGCACCGTACCAGTAACGATCTAGCATTAGATCCCCAACTACTAAAATTTTGGCGTGAGTCAAATCTGGTAACTTAAATGTAGTGTGCATGGACTTTGATATTTAGACCGTTGCTTAAAAGAAATTTCAAAATTTAAGAATGTACAATATATAGTTATTTAGAATTTTTTCTATAATTAAAACATTGTAGGGAGCGCAATGCGCACTCTACTTTGCCATGAGTTATTGAGAAGTTACGATTAATAGACATTATACCGATTTTTTGTGATCGTTTCCACGCTTGTGTAGAAACGATAAAAAACGGCAGAGTTGCCACACAAGGTGCTGAGATAAAATTGTAAACTTGGTCGTAAAAAATTAAAATTCTTATCTATTTTAAAGCCAGTAGCCTATAAAATAGGTATAATGACTATTATTTAAGTAGCGTATCTTTGCTATAAATAACTTAAAATGGTATATTAAAATGTTTGGAATTTCGTTCATTCTTGATATTATACAAAATACATTTATCATTTGTGTAGCTATTTAGGCATCTAACATAAAGATGTTTTCTAGCAAACTAACTTAATAGATATGACTTAAGAGATAAAATCTGTACCATGATCGACAAAAAAGGACTCAAAATATTAATTGTTGACGATACTCCAGCCAATTTATTGGTAATGGCCAAGACTTTAGAAAACGAAGGGTATGAAATGCGCTTTTCAGAAGATGGTGCTAGTGCCCTTTCTATCGTTAAAAAAACTAATTTTGACCTCATCCTCCTAGACATCATGATGCCACAAATGGATGGCTTTGAAGTATGTCAACGTCTTAAAGAGGACCCTAATACTGCTGAAATACCAGTCATTTTTATTACAGCTAAGACGGATGTTGAAAGTATCGTCAAAGGATTTGCTGTTGGCGGTGTGGATTATGTCACTAAACCCTTCCAGGTTGAAGAATTACGAGCCAGAGTAGGTACCCATCTCGATCTACGCTTGCGTGAACAAGAACTACGCCAACTTAATGCTACTAAAGATAAATTTATTGGTATTCTTGCCCACGAACTTAAGATCCCATTAGGCGGCATCAAAGGCTTTATAACCTTACTAGACGAACAATTTGAACAATTTTCCGTTTCAGATATACGAGAAAATATACATCTAACTCGAGATGCTGTAGAAAACCTATTTGCCCTAGTAGAAAATTTATTGGATTGGTCAAGCCTCCAAAAAGGCCCTATCGCATTCCGTCCCAGCGTATTTGAACTATCTGAGATACTCATTGGAGTGATTAGAGAATGTGAAAATAATGCCATCTACAAACATATCGCACTTGACTTTAAAGCTCCAAGTGAATTATGGGTAAATGCTGACATTGATATGGTAGAGGTTATTGCCCGCAATCTGATCAATAACGCTATCAAATTTGGCCGCGAACATGGTCTAGCACGCATTACCGCCGAAGAACGCAAAGAGGATATTCTAGTTACTATAGAAGATGATGGTATTGGAATTGCCAAAGAAATGGTTGACAAGCTCTTCCGTATTGATAATGATATCAAACAGCTAGGGACTTATGGTGAAGTAGGTACTGGCATGGGGCTGATTTTGACCAAGGGATATATCGATCTTCATGGCACCCAAATTTGGTTAGAAAGTGAGGTTGAGCAAGGAACTAAAGTATTCTTTACTTTACCAAAAGCCAATACAAGCGACTAGATTCGCTTCAAGTTTAATCTCCCTCGTTGCAAGGTTCTAAAATATGCACTATGAACTGCCAGTCGCGGATTTTTTAAAAGTTTTATTAAGTTGTGTGGACGATCACAAAACAGGAATCGTTTTGTTCTTTTCTGGTTCGGCCAACTGGGGAAAGATTGTTATAAATAAAGGAAATATTCAATCTGTACGCTTTAAAAATGCTAAAGGAATGGAGGCTTTACCTGGTATTCAAGAATTAACAATTGTACAGTACAATTTTCGCCCTGAGGAAACTGAACGATTATCCACACTACAAGATCCTGATATTGATAATAAAAGTTTTTTTCAATATTTTGGTATCGCTATCAATTCTTTAATATCTGTAATAGATGATACCAGTGATGCAACTGTTATCGAAACTAATACCAATACTAATATTGAGACAAAACAAGCTAAAGCGCCGCCTAAGTCTAATCGTATCAAACAAGCTAAAATTTTGATAGCTGATGATAGCACTGTAGCTCGAAAATCAATCTCTAAAATATTAACTGGTGTTGGCTACAAGGTGGTAGAAGCCCATAATGGTTTTGAAGCCTTGGGACAATTACAAAACGAACAGCCTGATATGATGCTGTTGGATCTAATTATGCCAGGAATAGATGGCTATTCTGTGCTAAAAGCTATAGAGCGTACTCAAGGGGAAGAACGTATCCCTATTATAGTCTTAACGTCTAGGGATAGTTTATTGGATAAACTTAAGAGTATGACCTTAAGTTGTGAGGCTTATTTAACTAAACCTATTGAGTCTAAAACTTTATTGGAGACTGTTAATAAATATATAAATTAATGACCTACGGATCGCCCATTTTTTTCGAGTATTACAAATTGCCTTGTAAATAAATCAATATTTACGATGATGATCAAAAAGCATTAAAGCACTACCTACAAAACCTACAAAATCAATAACAATCCGAAAATTAATTTTTAAAGATCGTGATTCATGAGATTTTCATAATTTTCAAGCTGGAATGCATTATAAAAGAACGTTTCATGAATAATGTTGGGTTGCCAAATGGATGGCAACCCAACCTACATATAGTATAATTTTAAGGATCTCCAAATTATATCGTTTCCACATAGAGCTTAGGAACGATAATGTGACAAAGTAGAATTAAAAATTAATGAATTTTTTAAAAATATGATTTACAGGATTGTCATGATTTCCAGTAGAGTGCGCATTGCACAACATTTCAAAAGGTGTGTGAGCAGCGCACCCTGCCGATATTAGACATTATACCGATTTTTGATTAAAAGTTCGGTTTCATTGTGAAAATTAGAAATTTTATTTATTAAATTTCAGTGTGTTACAAAAAACGGTATAATGTCTATTACAAAGTAGAAATGTTTTTATCATTCCCACGCTCTACGTGGAAATGCAATTGGTGATACTCCGAGTCATAAAATTAAATTGTTCACTACTTTTCCATCAAAATTAAGGATACCCTTAAAATAGGTAATGTATTATGCTTATAAGAATTTTAATGTCAATTTTAATGTTTATATCGTTAGGTTACACAGGTTTTGTTTTTTGTGATTCTGGTATAAAACAAATCACACATTCTGCGAAAATAGTATATCTAGCTAAATCCGGTTTAGCAGAGACAGGTGATGACTGGGATATTAGATGGAGCACAGATTACGCAATCGCAGGTAGAACAGTTATATATGTAGAGCAAAAATATGATGACACTGAAAGCTCCTTTGTTGGCGAAATATATTCAATCGTTGGCCCCTATATCTCACATAAAGGCACATCAGATGGATATAGTAAAGGTGCTGCGCATCCCTGGCATATCTCATATTTTGAAACGATAAATATGCAAACTGGCAAAAAAGTTAAACTAACAGAAATATTTGACAGTAAAGCCATTTATAAAGCGTTATTAAAGGATAAGGTTGTAAGAAGAGCACTTAGGGGTAAAGCTCCTAAAAATTTAAAGGAATTATTAAAACAAGCTGATGGTGGCTGTGAGTTTAGTATACATGAAGATAGTTTAGAAAACTTTGCATTTCACCACATAAAACATGATAAAGTTGCAGTCCGCTTAGGATTACCAAATGGATGTGAAGTCATGAGGGGTAATTTTACTCAAATCGGTTTCTATCTCAAAATCCCTAAAAATATGAAAAAAGCCTTTAAGATTGCACACCAAAAGAAGTTGCTAATGCATAACATGGCTAAACTTAGATATGACTTAGATCCAACACTTCAGTATGGCGATTAAATCGTTCCCACGTTCAATGGGAACCCATCCTGGACACTCTGCGTCCCATTATAAAATCTGAAATTATAACGATGTACAGTATAATTTTACGGACCCCCAAATTATGAGCGTACTCCTAACCGCTTTCCTAATTTATTTAGGATTCGGTTTATTTTTATATATCAACCAACGTAAATATATCTATTACCCTATGCCGGAAGTAGTGCCCACTACATTTCCAACTATACATATCTATAGCGGCTTTAAACGCTTACGGATAACGGTAGTCAATAAAGGCCAACCTAACGCAATCCTATACTTTGGCGGTAGTGCTGAACAGGTTAATTTCAATGCACCAAGTTACCAAACCTTATTCCCTAGACATACTACCTATTTAATACATTATCGTGGATATGGCGGCAGTCCAGGGCGACCCACAGAAGCCGCTCTATACAAAGATGCCCTAGTGGTTTATGATCGCGTCAAATCACAACATCAAAATATTTCGGTCATTGGACGCAGTTTGGGATCTGGAGTTGCAACTTATGTAGCAGCAAATCGTCCTATAGATAAATTAGTCTTAGTGACTCCATTTGACAGTGTTCAGCATGTAGCACAAGCAATGTATCCGTTTTATCCTATATCTTGGATGCTAACAGATAAATTTGATTCTGTAAGTCGGGCCTTATCTATTACAGCACCTATTCTAATTTTACTTTCAGAACAAGATCAAGTGATACCGCATCGTCATTCTATCATTTTAGCCAATGCTTTTGCTCCAGAGCAGGTATCATTGACGGTGATTCCTAAAACCAATCATATGAATTTAAATCTCTCTAGTATTTATGGAGAGAACTTGCAAGCTTTCTTAAGCCATACGGCTTTATTGTAGTCATTAAAACAAAAACGGATATTAATCTAAATATTTTATGCCAAACCCAATAAAAGTTCTGTTTTTATGCACTGGAAATTCATGTCGCAGTCAAATGGCTGAAGGCTTATGTCAGCATTTTTTAGCTGAAATTATAGAGCCATTTTCGGCTGGAATAGAACAACATGGACTCAATCCCTTAGCTGTCAAAGTTATGCAGGAAATCGGTATTGATATTTCTAGCCATACCAGCAAAACCACCGCCGAACTTAATATTCAAACCTTTGATTATGTAATCACAGTATGTTCCCATGCCCATGAACACTGTCCTGTCTTCCCGGCATTAAAGAAATTAATTCATTGTGCTTTTGAGGACCCACCGGCCTTAGCTAAACATGCCAAAACAGAAACTGAAGCTTTAGTATATTATCGCAAAGTGCGAGATGAGATCAAAGAATTTGTTGTATATAAATTACCTAACTTACTTGGTATTGAACCCAAATAACACTATTTTTGAAGAAGGAGTTTTTGGGGATATTTTTGATTTATCGCTATGAACCCAGAGCAACGCCATAGATACAGTCGTCAAATCAGTGTACCTAGATTTGGAGAAACCGGCCAACAGAAATTACTGGACGCACGTGTGCTTATTGTAGGCTTAGGCGGCTTAGGATCGCCTGCTGCATTATATCTAGCTGCCTCTGGTGTAGGCACCCTAGTACTTAACGATTTTGATATAGTAGACATAACTAATCTCCAACGCCAGATTATTCATCGCCAAATCGATATAGGCCAATCCAAAGTTGATTCAGCGCGTCGGACTATATTAGAAATAAACCCGCAATGCCACATAATTACTAAAGAATGGCAACTAGATGACCAAGAACTAAACACTGAAGTAAGCAAAGCCGATCTGGTACTAGACTGCTCGGATAATTTTACCACCAAATATGCCTTAAATTTTGCCTGTATGAATATGGCAACCGCATTAATAACTGGAGCTGCAATCCGTGAAGAAGGTCAAATTTTTGTTACACTAGGCAAACAGGGGCCATGTTATAATTGCCTGTATCCTAATCTGCCTGAAACATATGAAGATTGCTCAACTCAAGGAATCTTAGCCCCTTTAGTAGGAACTATCGGCAGTCTCCAAGCCTTACAAGCATTACAGATTCTAAATGGCAACAAGATTACACATGGACAATTAACACTGTTTAACGCAACAACTATGCAATGGCGTAGTATAAAAGTGCCACAAGATCCAGCCTGCATTGTTTGTGCTAACCTATCCTAAAGCCCTATATCACAAAAATAAAAACTTAACTTGCAGAACATTATAGGAAATTATGCTCAACTTATTACTAGTTGCACTGATTGCATTAGTTACAACCACCATAAGTATTCTACTTATAAAGCCCCTCTCTAAATATATAGGATGGATAGATCATCCAGGTGGTCACAAAAAACACCAACATCCTACCCCTTTAATAGGTGGTTTTACGATTTATTTAGGAATCTTAATTGCTCTAATCGTCTGTGGTTGTATATCTGAATACCTAATATTACTCACAGCTTTGACAATATTACTAATTGTGGGAATTATTGATGATGTTAAAAACTTATCGCCAATTATACGCTTCGGTGCTCAAGCTATATCAGTTTTAATTTTAATATACTTTGATAACTGTAGTATCCTAGATCTTGGCGGCATTTTGGGCAATAATACTTTATATCTTGGATCGGTAAGCCCAATATTTACAATATTTGGTATAGTTGGACTCATTAATGCCATTAACCTATCAGATGGCATGGATGGTTTAGCAGCAGGATTAACTGCTATTGCTTTAATTTGGATGGGCTTAATAGCAGTATTATTTGATATACCACAACAGCCTTTGGCTATCATAATAATCAGTCTTGGTGCTATCTGTGGCTTTTTGATATTCAATTTACGCCATCCGTGGCGTAAACGAGCAGCTATATTTATGGGCGATTCTGGAAGTCTTGTCCTTGGCCTATTGCTAGGATGGGTGAGTATTAAATTAACTTCGGTATCAGAAAGTTTAATAAATACACCCATGCAACGATTACCGCCAGTTGTGGTACTGTGGCTTATTGCAATCCCATTATTAGACACAGTATCGGTAATGATACGACGTATCTTACGAAGACGCAATCCGTTTTTGGGTGATAGAGAACATGTGCATCATCTACTTTTAAAAGCGGGTTTTAGTCATGGTCAAGTAGTGGCTTTTTTACTAATAAGTGCCGCTCTATTTGGCGGTTTTGGGTTTAGTGCCTGGCAACTAGGTGTACCAGAAAGTCTTATGTTATTAACATTTTTAATGTTGTTTGGTTTATATCTGTGGATTACTTTTCGTGCCTGGCGCGTAGCTCATTATGCCAAATTAATACATAATTTTATTGGCAATACACAAAAAATCTAGCTGGAGGAAATTTGGAAAATTTAGGCGTATTAGTATTAGAAGATGGCTCTATTTTTCGAGGTATTTCTATTGGTTCTGTAGGAAGCACCGTAGGTGAAGTAGTATTTAATACGTCTATTACAGGCTACCAAGAAATATTAACTGATCCCTCATATTTACGTCAAATTGTAACCTTAACCTATCCGCATATTGGTAATGTAGGGATAAATTTTGAAGATGAAGAATCCTCACATATTCAAGTAGCTGGGTTAGTAATTCGCGAATTATCTCCACAAGTAAGCAACTGGCGTAGCCAAAATAACCTCCAAAACTATTTACAATCTCAAGACATAATCGCTATTGCTGAAATAGATACACGTCGCCTTACTCGTTTATTACGAGAAAAAGGGGCACAAAGTGGCTGTATTATAACAGGCCAAGCTCCAGATGTAAATCTTGCTTTAGAAATGGCAAGAGGTTTTTCAGGTTTACAAGGATTAGATTTAGCGCAAGAGGTGACTACCAAAGAACCGTATATATGGACCGAAGGCACTTGGCGTAGCGAATCAGCTTCCATATCTAAAGCACCTAAGTATCATGTTATAGCCTACGATTATGGCATTAAACGTAACATCTTACGCATGTTAGTAGATAATGGCTGCAAAGTAACTGTGGTACCAGCACAGCTTCCTGTTTCTGAACTGTTAAAACTAAATCCTGATGGAGTATTTTTATCGAATGGGCCTGGAGATCCAGAACCCTGTACTTATGCTATAGCCTCTATTAAAGAACTTTTGGAGATAAAAATACCAATATTTGGGATCTGTTTAGGGCATCAATTACTGAGCCTAGCAAGTGGTGCTAAAACTTTAAAGATGAAATTTGGACATCATGGTGCCAATCATCCAGTGCAAGACTTAAAGCAAGGTACAGTGATGATTACCAGTCAAAATCATGGATTCGCGGTAGATGAGGCCAGCTTACCATCTCATCTACAGGCTACACATCGTTCTTTATTTGATGGTTCTTTACAGGGAATTGAACATACGGAAAGTCCAGCGTATGGGTTTCAAGGGCATCCTGAAGCCAGTCCAGGTCCCCATGATATTTCGCCATTATTTAAACAGTTTATAAATTTGATGGCATTGCATTCCAAAAATTCTTCAAATATATTGACTTCTCAATAAGTTATGGCATTGGATGATCGTAGGGTACACACCCTACAGATACAGCTAAATATGACACAATGTCAATAAAGTATTGGGAACGCTCACAATCGGTATATCTATTAATTGATTGTCGATTTTTTAGGATGTTGAATCTTATCTATAGATACTACTTCAGTATCGGGCTTTTCATCCACAAAAAATGGTTGTTCCTTATGAATACCACGTGCTTGTGCCAATTCATGTTCTCTAGTAGCAATTAGCATTAAACAGTTTCGTATATCTTCTACTGTACTAGGACGCAATGGGGATTGCATTCCAGGTGGTGGGGTTGTGTCTTTAATTATAGTCGCCAGGACTTTGCGCATAACCATGAGAATTTCATGTTCTTTGGGGGATTCGCTCATTCTTTTTCCTGGTATAGTCTTAATTGTTAGATTCTATGGGTTGACGTAAGCTTGGATCATAACCTAGATAATTGCGAATACTTTTACGTAATAAATCTAAGGGAATGATGATACAGGAGAAGGCCAAGATATATAGCCATTCATTCATAGTCAAACCTACGGTTCGTAACACCTCGCCACCTAAATACGTAAAGATGATCTGAACTCCAAATATCAACCCTACGATAGCAAGAAAGCCTTTATTCTCAAAGATATGCTCCTGTAAATTCAAACGTTCGGTGCGCGTATTAAACTTATTGAAATTATGGATAAACACAAAAAAGCCAAAAAAACCAGTTAAAAAGGCTTTGTCACTATGGAATAAAGCCTGAATTGGAGGATATTTTAAGAATATGATACTAAGCCCGGCAATACTAAAGCCATTAAACAGAATAGACCACCACATATCACTGCTAATTAGAGACTCATTACGTGGAATTGGCGGTTCTGCCATATAACGTGTTAGAGCCGCTTCTCCAGAGAATGCCAATGCTGCTAACGTATCCATTATCAAATTGATCCATAATAACTGAGTCATGGTTAATGGCAGGTCAATGCCTAGGAAGGGACCTAAAAATGCTACTAATATAGCTGCAACATTAACTGTTAATTGGAATACTAAGAATTTACGGATGGATTTAAATAGCGTCCGACCATATAGTACCGCACGAGTGATAGATGCAAAATTATCATCTAAGATAACGATATCGCCAGCCTCTTTAGCAACCTCAGTACCACTACCCATCGAAAAGCCTACATCAGCCCGCTTTAAGGCCGCAGCATCATTGACTCCATCTCCAGTCATCCCTACTACTAAACCTAAATCTTGGCCCACTTTTACTAAGCGACTTTTGGTATGGGGATAGGCTCGAGAGACTACTCGCAATTGTGGCAAGATTTTTTGTAATTCCTCGTCAGTTTTATCTTCTATCTCAGCCGAAGTAAATTCTGCATTATCCGATATCTCTTTCTTCTCCAATAAGCCTACATCCTTAGCTATAGCGTGGGCGGTTTCTTTACGATCTCCTGTGATCATAACCACTTGAATGCCAGCATTTTGGGCTTCGCTTACTGCGGTAGAGGATTCCTCACGTAATTCATCTCGAAGTCCAACGACACCTACCAAACTTAATGGGGCTGGTAAGATGTTACTATTAGAATCAATCGATACATCACTAGTTGCTAACGCTAATAAGCGCATGGAGCGTTCGGAGGCTAAGACATTTAATGCCTCATTAAGCTTGTCTGTGGTGCTAAATTCTCTTTTAGTGCCATTAATATCCCAATAATCAGTACATTGGGCTAACAGAATTTCAGGCGCACCTTTGATTAACGTGATCGATTGATCACCTGCTACACGCACCGCTGAAAATTTGCGTTCTGCATTGAAGGCAATAGCGTCGACTATTTCAAGATTCTCTGTATTGGGTGTGTTTAAAGCGGGTTCAATATATTGCAAAAGTGCTTGTTCAGTGCGATCCGCTCCTACGATTTTTAATGATCCATCTTGGGATGTGTCGATTACTGCAATAGTGTTGTAGCGTAGCGAACGAGTTACTAGTTCTTGAAGTTTACCAGGCAATGCATTAAAATTATTATAATGTTCACAATCACCTGTTACTAAAGTTGCAACCTGTAATTCTCCTTTAGTAAGGGTGCCAGTCTTATCAGTGAATAATAGATTAAGGCTGCCAGCGGCTTCAATACCTAAGAGTTTTCGCACTAACACTTTGCCAGTTAGCAATTTGCGCATATTGATAGATAGTACAATTGCTACCATCATTGGTAGACCTTCAGGTACTGCTACAACGATAATGATGATTGCTAAGATGACAGCTTGAACGGCATCAGTAAATAAGGCTGGCCAATTTGCTAGGACTGATAAATATGGTAAGATGGTATCCAGCGTGAGATTATGATCTAAAAATAGCTTTTTAAACATAAAGGCTAAGGCGATTAGGACCGCTCCAATAGTTCCAAACGTTCCAATACCATTGGCTAGTTGTTTGAGCTTTACTTTAAGCGGCGAATCCCGTTCTGAATCCTGTAAATCTTGAGCTAATTTGCCATATTGAGTTTGATCTCCAACAGTTTGCAAGTTGATTACCGCCTCGCCATCAGCTACTACAGAACCACGAAAGACTAAATGTGGATCATGGAGGTCCCCAGTATTTGATGCTGCATTAGCAGGTTGTGAAGTTTTCTCTACATATTCGGATTCTCCAGTTAATGAGGCCTGATCAACCTGTAATTTACCAGCAACGATACTACCATCTGCTGGTACTTTATCGCCTGGCTGTAACAGCACATAATCACCAACAACTAAATCATTAATACCAATTTCATTAGTGCTACCATTACGAAATACTTTGACAGTAATTTGGGAGGCCTCTTCTAGGAGCTTTTGAAACGTGCCTTCGTTTTTGTGTTCAGACCAAGTAGCAACTCCAGTGGCTATAACTACGGCAAATGCGATACCAACACCTTCATACCAAGGGGTGAGACCAAATATGGCTAAGATGACGACGATTACTAGGGAGATCATCAGCACTATTATAGTGGGGTCTTGAAAATTACCCCATAGTTTATCCCAAAAGGTTTCAGTTTCTTGAGGGGTTAGTGCATTAGAGCCATGTTGATGCCGCGATTGGATAATAGCCGCATCATCTAAGCCTGTATAATTATATTTCATAATTTTTTAGTCTTTATGGATTGTGGAAAATTATTCAATATCTATAAATTTTCAAAATAAAAATTAAACTCGATAAGCTATATTAAATAATCCATCTTAAAATGTCAAAAATATAATATCTTACCGCCTATCACTTGGCTTATCCAGTTTTTTGATTTGATAAATTTGTAGG
>LFCU01000127.1 GCA_001044195.1 Candidatus Achromatium palustre | reverse complement strand
CATATAAATTTTATAATTAGATGTTTGATTTGGTCATGAAAAATTAACATTATTATCTATTAAACATTAGAAATTATACCGATTTTCATAGCCAACTGAATTTAATAGATAAAATTTCTAATTTCTACGATGAAATCTAGCTTTTAGTTAAAAATCGGTATAATGTCTATTATGTTTTTAGTAACCAGCATTCAGTCTCAATAATTCATCATGAACGCTACAACCAATACCTATAATTTATTGCTTTTTGGTTCGGACCTTAAGGGCCAAGAATTACAAGATGCCACTAATAAATTAGCGCAAATGCTACAAACCAATCCAGAACGCGCTAAAGAATTACTAGATAAAAAAGGCAGTATTATTGGCAAAGACCTAAAACATGACTTTGCCATAAAGGCCAAAGAAAATTTAGCAAAAATTGGCATTAATTCAAATATAGTACCTGTTGGGGCCTCCCAAACTTTAGAATTAGCCGCAGTAGAGAAGACCTTTGAATGCCCTAAATGTAAACATAAACATGTGTATGGAGAAAATGAGGATCCACCTAAAGTTTGCAAAAAATGTGATGTAGTATTTGCAAAATACGAAAAAGTATTAGAGGAAGAAGAAGAAAAACAAGCTATTAAAAAACGTTTAATGGGGCAACAGCAAAGAAAATTAGACGATGATCGTAAAATCAAAGAACAAGAAGCCAAAGAAAAGCACTTAAAACAACTTGAGGCTAAGATTCGTAAAGAGTTAGGTATTCCAAGTATTATTAATAGTAAACTGCGTTTGGCTACGTCTGCTGCAGGTATACATCTTGTTGGAATCCTATTAGGATTTGGCATTGCATTCACCTATTATTCGTTTACAGATCAAGGCAATCAAGCTATTGATAATGTTAATGATAATACACCTAAAATAGTAACATTTAAATTTGATCCTAAAAATAGCTCTCCTGATGAATTTGCGCAAAGAGCTATCAGTCAGACGCTTGAACTCCCTAACGATAATATTGAATCAGATCTACAATTTACTGATGATGTTAATTTCGATGATAATGCAGGTAATAATGGTACTGCTAATACTTTAGGAACAGATACCAATATCGATTCTACAGCCGCAACTTTTCCTACGGTTGTTTCTAAACAAAATACTGCGTCAACTTTACCATCCCATAGCAGCAAAACAAATTCTAGCTCTATAACATCTCCAACAAACGCTACTGCTAGAAATACTACAAACAACACCACAATTAATGAAGCCAACACCAAGGCATTTCTTGAAAACAAATTGGCAACTTTAGAAACAGATGCAGAATGGGACTACTTTCTTTTAACTACCACTAATTCCCTATTAGCGCAAGGCAAAGCTGCAAATGCTATCAAATTGGTTAATCGAGTTGGAGACGCAACACGACGCTTTGAACGTGGAGCACGTCTCCTTGGACAACTCTGGAATCGTAACCAAACCGCTGCTGCCAATAAATTATACCAGACTCTAACTAATCAAGGTACCAGGCTAACAGGTGGCCCAATACCCAAAATAAAAGCACTTTGTACCATAGCACGGTATACCAATAATTTTGGACGCAGTAAAGAAGCCAACCCCCTATTGCAAAAAGCCCAAGAAATATCAAGAGGCATAATCAATAAACCACAACAAACAACTATTGCTGAAGGTGAAATAGCCGCCTTATTAACGATTATGGGGCATCCCAAGAAAGCTGGCGACATGTTCTCCATCGCAGTAAACTCCCTAAAAAACATCTCCAATTTAGCTCAGAAATTATCTACCGTTGCCCATTTAGCAATTACCTATGCTAAAGCAGGTTACAGAGCATCAGCTCTCAATCTTTTAGAAAAAGGCATTCGTAAAGCCAGCACCTTATCTAAGACAGATGAAAATTATCAAGCAATAGGGGAATTGGCCAAAGCTAGTGCCCAACTAATGGATATTCAAATGGCTTTACATGCTCTAAATCTAATTAAGGATGTAGTGATTAGAGATCGCATTCTCTATCAAGTTATACAACAAGAGATTTTATTCGACCGTTTAGCGCAAGCTACAGATCTAGCATCCAGACTTCGAGAACCTACTTATACAGCTTTAGCTTATGGATTTTTAGGTCTACGGCAGCGTGGCCAAGTAGCTTATCAAGGGCTAGCTGCTACCTCTTTAGCGCAAGCGGATAAAGCAGCCAATGCCATCAAGTTTACTGGCCAAAAATCTGCTGTTTTAGGAGAATTGGGGCGGTTTGCAAAGCGTAGTGGGAACGCAAGGCAGGCTAACAGGTATTTTGCTAAAAGCCTACAGCTTGCTAAAAGCCTAACTAAAACAAATCGAGATTTTGCTTTAGCTCTACTAGCGGCCAATCATGCCCAAGCCCAAAATTTCAAAAAAGCTAAACAGATATTGTCACAAGTAAAGGATGCAAGTATTCGTCATCTAGTGACATTAAATACTAATAATTGGCAACAAACTGCAAATATTGGTTTATAATGTGAGTAGGTGCGATTAGAGTAACTTCTCAATAACGGGGCACTGGTTCAGTCTGATGTTTGCACGTAACATTATAATTATATTGCATTATTTTTATAATGTCTATTGTTAATATGTTGTGTTGACGATGAGGCTGTCAACCAACCTACAGTTGTCAATATCAAAAAGTAAATTAAGAAGAAATAGTATAATAAAAAATTTCTTAAATAACATAATTTTAATTCATGAATTAGGCTGAACCAGTGCCGATAATGTCTATTAAAGACTATTTATTACAGTATTTTCTGTTAAAGTCAGAATAAGACTCCTTAACGTTCTTCTTTACTGCTTCATTACAAGACATACCACAAAAAAGACCAAGCTTCTGTTTCATTTCCATATCTTTAATGTCAAGTTCTATCGCAATTCTTGTACTAAGGATATCACAGCTTTTTGATGTTTTGTTAATCCCTGCTTTGTAACATATATCGTAAATCTCATAAAATTTTCTACAAGCTTGAGATCTTTCAGATTCAGGCTGCGAAGAATGTGTCTGTTGTACATCTTGCTGTTGCTTATGCCTAAGCCTGTTTAAACGTTCCATTTCAGCTTGCATTTGCTCCTTTTCAGCCTGCATCTGCTCCTTTTCAGCCTGCATCTGCTGCCTTAATCTGGCTAACCGTGCTTGTTCCGCTTGTAATCTCGCTTGCTGTTCAGCTTGCTGGCGTTGCAAGGCTAATTGTTGCTGCCGCTTTTTAAAGGCTAGATCCTCTTTAGAAATTCTAGAAAAATAAAACGTACCCATAGACTGATCATATACCGCTGGAGTTTGCACATGAGCAACCTGCTTGGCTTTGGTATAGACGGATTTTTTGACCTTATCTACAACTTCAAGCACGGTAAGCCCAGGAATTCGCATCGCTTTTAAAAATTCGCGGGCAAATAAGCCATTAGGATGATTATCATTTCTACCTAATTTATCTAAAGCCGTCTGATTAGCTCCAGCAGAATAGACGATCATTACCCCAGTCGCATTGCCTAAAGGTGGGGCTAAACCTTTAGTAGTACCAATGCTTCTAAGAGTCGGGGTATTGGCAAGCGCAAAGGGATTATTGCGACAAGCATCTATGATGGCCAACATAAACTTAGTTTGCATGTTACTGGCACGATCTATTAACTTATTAAGGCTGATACCATCATGCATAACATCATTGGATGTTTCTGCTTTAATATCTGTAGGTAATAGATAGTTAGAACTATCTATCTGTACACCATGACCAGAGTAATAGATAAGCCCAATAGATCCTGATGATAGTTTAGCCAAAAATTCGTCTACGGCATGATTCATGATGCGACGTGTGGCATTTTCACGATATACCACTTCAAAGCCTCGCCGCTTTAGTTCTTGGTGGAAAGCTTGGGCATCTGCTACAGCATTATATAGTTGATAAGTATGTTGATAATTGTTATTGCCAATGACTAATGCTATTCTACGCTCATTATGAACCTGTTGTACCCTGGTCAGTGCTCTGGGAGCAGTAGTCTTGGGAGCAGCAGTCTTGGGAATGACCACGTTAGGGGCATTACCACGAATAAAGTTTGGGCCAGTTTTGGTTTCTTGACAGCCAGTACTGGCTAAAATGGTTAAAATAATACTTAAAATTAAGTATTTGATAGGGTAATTATTAAATTTCATGTTTATTTATTTTTATGGTTAATATGATTTAACTATTTAGACATTATACTGATTTTTAAAGCCACTGGCTTGTTTATCGTTGTTCCCACGCTCTGTGTGGGAATGATAATCGATATAATGTTTATTACACCACAATTTATAGGGTGGATGATAACTCTACGGTATATCTAGCTTATTTTATCATCCTTTAGATTAGGGTACTACCTCATAGAATCTGGCATGGAATAATTTCCTGATTTTATCTAACCTATACAAGAAGTACTCTAGTCAGCAGAGGAAAGTTCTTGGATGCCAGATTCTAAAAAGTTATCTGTCTTTGTTGCAGTATTGTCTTCTAAAGTCAGAAAAAGGCTGCTTAATGTTTTTCTTCGCCGCTTCATTACAAGACATGCCGCAATAAAGGCTAAGCTTCTTTTTCATTTCTTCATCTTCAATATCAAGACCCTCATAAAGCTTTATGGAAAGATTAGCACAAAATCTTGAAGTTTTACCAATACCAGCTCCATAGCATTTTGAATAAATTTCATACAGAGATCTACAAGCATTGCTACGACCACCGTTAGTACCAGATTTACATTTAGGACATGGTTTAGGTTCAGGACATGGTTTTTGCTTGGGACATGGTTCTTGTTTAGGACACTGTTCTTTAATTATTTCTTTAATTATTATAGGTGAGCAACCAGTTACTAAAAATAGCATCACAATTATTGCTATCCATGAAGTATTTATTATGATTTTTCTTTTAATATTGTAATAAAACATACGTTAATATTTCCATACATACTATTAGATTAAGGTTCAAATCTATTGAACCTGTATTTTAAGAACATGGCTAAAAAATGACTTCCCAATTAATTATAGAGTATGTTTTTGTATCAGGAAGTTATTAGTAGTCAGATCCTTAAGACACATCTTTTTAAGTGGTAACTAGCCCAAATATTTAGGTAGTTTAAGATTTAAATAGTTAAGAATATTATTTTTTGCAACGTTTGCGGCTAAATGTGCAATAAGACTCCTTCTCTTGATTTTTGGCGGCTTCATTACAAGATACACCGCAATAAAGACTAAGCGTCTTTTTCGCTTCTGTATCTTGAATATCTAGGCCCTCATAAATCTTTACCGCAAGATTAGAGCAAAATTTTGAAGTTTTTCCAATTCCAGCACTGTAGCATTTTTCATAAATTTCATACATATCTCTACAAGATTTTGTATCTTTGCCACAAGATGGAGGTGGTGGTGTATAAGTCGGAACAGGAGGTGGTGGCGTATAAGTCTGCTCAGGAGGTGATAGCGAAGCCGAATTAGGAGGTGGTGGTGTAGAAGGTTGAAGAACAGATGGATTTGATTGCGAAGCTACAGGTGATGGTGGATTTGATTGCGAAGTTACAGATGTACGCGCAGCTACTAGTCGTTCATCACAATAATGATTATGCACAGTAGTACCACCACAACCAAATACTAAAAATAGCATCGCAATCACTGCGATCCATGAAGTACTTCTTGTGAATTTTCTTATAATATTACAATAAAACATACTTTAAATTACCTTAAATATTAAATAAGCCTGCATAAATGTTTATCCTCTCAAATATCCTAGCCTAAAATAACATCTATGAAGTTAAAAAATAGCCCTATTTTTTAACATAGTTTGTAGCAATCGTAGTTATACAGATAATAATACCTAACTATGGGATAGGGTACAATATAAATTACCCAACCCAAACAAAATTCTTAATTTTTTTATTTTAATGCCAAATCATGAAACCATCACAGACTACGCAATTTGAGGCGTTGCAAGCAACATCGGCCCTCTACTGTAGCAATGCTGAATACCTTGAAAATTTGTATAAACAATATCTTACTGAACCAACCCAGTTAGACTCAACCTGGAACCAAAGATTTTCCAAAATTCTTCAAATAAATCAAAGCCAATTTGACCAAAGCAAAACAACTCTGAGTAAAGAGGTTAAGGAAGACTCCCATCATCTCATCAGAAAAAAATTGCAGCTTTTAACGACCACTAAATCAACAACATCTAATAGAATACCTAATCCCAATAGCTTAAATTTAAACACTACAGCCGGACAACAAGCAGCAGTGCTCAGACTTATTAATAGTTATCGGTATCGAGGGCATCAAATCGCAGCCTTAGACCCATTAAATCTAGCACAACTACCTGAAATTCCCGATCTTGATCCAGCGTTTTATCAATTAACTGACAGGGATTTAGAACAAGTATTTCATACTGGATCCTTATATGCCGCAGATTACATGAAACTAAAAGATATTATTGCTTTATGTCAAGAAGTATACTGTAGACATCTTGGCTTTGAATACATGCACATAACCGATACTGTTCAAAAACGCTGGATTCAAAAACGCATAGAAAGCTATCGTGGCCAACCAGTCATGACTGATCAAGGTAAACGTTGGATTCTAACTTTACTTACAGCAGCCGAAGGCTTAGAAAAATATCTGCATACTCGTTATGTAGGGCAAAAGCGCTTTTCTTTAGAGGGTGCTGAAGCCTTAATTCCATTACTAGATGAACTAATACAGCGAGCAGGACGGCATGAAGTTCAAGAAATCGTTATTGGCATGGCGCATCGTGGACGACTTAATGTATTGACCAATATTTTAGGCAAACCACCAAACGAAATATTTCGTGAGTTTGAAAGCCAGACTATATCCAATAAACAAGATGTAGCTGGAGATGTCAAATATCATCTAGGATTTTCTTGCGATCTCGATACCGATGGTGGTGTTGTGCATCTTGCATTAGGATTCAATCCTTCCCATTTAGAAATCATAAGCCCAGTAGTAGAAGGTTCAGTACGAGCTCGACAACGGCGGCGTGGCGATACTACAGGTTCCAAAGTCATACCAGTATTGATTCATGGCGATGCTGCCTTTGCCGGTCAAGGTGTGGTTATGGAAACCCTGCAATTATCTAAAACTCGCGGCTTCTCTACTGGTGGTACTATACATATAATAGTAAATAACCAAATCGGCTTTACTATCAGCCATCCCCTAGATTCGCGCTCTACAACCTACTGTACTGATGTGGCTAAGATGATCCAGACCCCTATTATTCATGTCAATGGAGATGCGCCTGAGGCTGTAATCTTTGCAGTACGTTTGGCTTTAGACTATCGTATGCAATTTCATGCTGATGTGATCTTAGATATGGTCTGTTATCGGCGACATGGACATAATGAGGCCGATGAACCTGCGGTTACACAGCCATTAATGTATCAGACGATTCGCAAACATCCAACTACGCGCCATCTATATGCAAAACAGCTCATTACAGAAAACTTAATTACTCCTGATGACGCGCAACAGATGCTAGAACAATATCAAAATTCTATTGAGTCTGGCATAGTAAAAGCGCGGCCAGTATTTTGCACCCTGACTAATCCATATTGGGTAGATTGGGAACCATTTAAAGCGACAGTTTGGGAGCATAAAACTGATACTAGCTTACCTAAGACTCAGTTGCAGACTTTAGCGCAACACTTATTAGAATTGCCGCCAGAATTCCAAATACATCCTCGCGTTAATAAGATCTGGAATGAACGTAAGATGATGGCCGTTGATAAGCAGCTAGTAGATTGGGGTTTTGCAGAAACTTTAGCTTATGCAACTCTGTTAGAAGCAGGGTATCCGGTGCGACTTTCTGGACAAGATTCAGGACGTGGGACCTTTTTCCATCGTCATGCCACTGTATACGACCAAAAGACTGGAAGTACTTGGATTCCTCTGCAACATTTAAGCTCGAAGCAAGCACCCTTTACGATTATTGATTCTATCCTTTCAGAGGAGGCGGTATTGGCGTTTGAATATGGCCATGCCAGTGCTGAACCTAATGTTTTAACGCTATGGGAAGCACAATTTGGAGATTTCGCTAACGTAGCCCAGGTAGTGATAGATCAATTTATTACTTCAGGCGGTACTAAATGGGGATTATTATGTGGCTTGACTATGCTGTTGCCACATGGCTATGAGGGTCAGGGTGCAGAGCATTCATCGGCACGGCTTGAGCGGTTTTTACAAGCCTGTGCAGGGCATAATATTCAGATCTGTGTTCCTACTACGCCAGCACAGATGTATCATTTATTGCGTCGGCAAATGTTGCGTCCCTATCGACGGCCTTTAATCGTTTTTACGCCCAAAAGTCTGTTACGGCATCGTCTGGCTACTTCTACTTTGGATGAGTTGGCAACTGGCAGTTTTCAGCCATTAATCCAGGAGAATGCGTCGTTTGATGTTGAGCAGATAACAAGGGTATTAATTTGTACTGGCAAGATCTATTATAATCTATTAGAAACAAGACGTACTCAGGCTATAGAGCACGTAGCAATCTTGCGTTTGGAGCAGCTTTATCCGTTTCCTACGCAGCAAGTTATAACAGCTACTGCAAAGTTTCCTAAGGCTCAAGAGCTTATTTGGTGCCAAGAAGAACCCCAAAATCAAGGAGCTTGGGATCAGATTAAACATAGGTTAAATGATTTGTTAAAATCAGGTCAGCAATTATATTATGTAGGGCGTCCGGTTTCAGCAGCACCTGCTGTAGGGAATTATCAAGTACATATCAAGCAACAAGAACAAATTGTAGATACTGCTTTATCAGGGCAAGTAGATGCGGCTAAAAATAAGCTGATTCTACAAAGGTAACTTATTCATAATACATGGCAAATTATATGGTAAGGTGCGCAGTGCGTACCCTACCTGGCTTGATTAGAGATTTTTAGGATGCAGATGTAGGTTCGTTAATAAGGTTCTTTGTTTGTTTAGCAAATGCTAACATAGAACGTAATGCTGTATTAACCGCCTTAGAATTATGAAATACTGCTGCAATATCTGGATCTAGAACGATAATGTTGCTATTTTGTGTATATTCTTGATAATACTTTCCTCGAATGGCTTTAGTAAAATCGAAGTCATATTCAGGACGTAAATCGTCTTCAAGATTTTCAGGATTCATAACGTTTTCGCTCTTGTGCTGTTGCAACTCGTGCGCTAATTATACGCATGTTAGGAAAATTTTCGGTATGTGAAACTACAAGTAATTTACCGGCTGATGAATAGCCTACGGTGATAAACCTTTCTTCTCCAACAGAATGATCCTTATCCACAAAGGTACCTGCCAATGGGTCGCCAAATACAGTAGCAGCTTCATCAAAATTTACTCCATGTTTTCGAATATTTGCTTCAGCTTTTTTGCTATTCCATAAAAATTTCATAACGTAAACATTATGTTTTGATTTTTCGCTTTATACAGTGAGGTAGGGTGCAAAACTTATCACGAATTGCACCAAATTTCCTTTTCAAAATCCCCAACCCAATTTAAATATAAGCACGTAGGATGGGTAGAGCAAAGCGAAACCCATCAAATCCGTCATTTCATAAATATGTTTAAGCAAGGATTTTTACATAACATTGGGTTGGTGCAAAAAATTTATAGATATTATTTTTTAAATGATGGGTTTCGCTGCGCTCTACCCATCCTACGAGCTACACTTCCACCGTATGAGGTTGTTTAATATTCAATTTTAATTTTATCAATCTCTTGCATAAGTCTATCCGTTTCTGTAAGGGCGACGATGATTTTTTGATAATGTAAAATATCATCAAATTCTAGTTTACGGTTTTTACGGTCTTTAAGCCATTTTTGAGCGGGTTGATAGCCGCCGATGTAGAATTCCCAAGCTAATTGTGGGACGTTAGCGAAATATTGGCTGGCGTTGATATAGACTTTGCTGTCTTGGTATTTGGGTTTATCGACTATATTATCCCCATCTATTGGATATTGGGTGATATATTGTTCAACTATGGGGTTTTCTAATAGGTGGAGTTGTCGAAGTTCGCTGCCTAATTTTACTAGCTGCCAGAAGGTATCTTGGTTTTGGGGATAGGGTACACAAGGGAAATCTATTTTTAAGAATTCTTTGTATTTTTGCCGATAGGTAGGGGAATGTAAGACGGCATAGATGTAGTCTAAAATATCTATCGGGGCAAAGGTGTTTTCGGTTGCCTCTTTTTCGTTGGTGAAGGTTAAACTTAGTTTATCTGCTATTTGTTTTACAATTTCGGCATTTAGATTTGGTGTTCTTTCTGTGTTTTGCTCTAGGGTTTGTTGGCCAGTGGATTCTGAGTAGAGGTAAATTGGGAAAGTAGAGGTTATTTCACTTGTTCGATTAGATACGTAGGAACTTTCGATAATTTTATTGGTAATAAATGTATGTACATAATTATCACCTGTTTTAAATTGTTTACAAAGAGTTATCCCCACATTTTCCCCTTTGAGGAAATGTTGCATGGTTTCATTTCTCCACCTCCATAAAAGATGATTATCAAAAATGGTGTAACAATCATCGAAAGGACGATAAGAAATTTTTACGAGATTTAATGGTATCTTAGCAATCTCTTTTTTATTATTAATTATCCATTTAGCATAATTTTTGCCCAAATTATATTTTGTTTTTAGTTCTATTTCAGAATATTCGTTATTGATAAAATCATTAATCCTATTCAACAGGGCTTTGGGATCTTTATCAAAAATAAAGGCATCTCCCATTGAAACTATACCCGTCTTATTATTTGGAAATAAATCATTTATATCAAAACCAGCTTTATATGTTTTTTCGCCATCATAATTTTTCGGAACAAAAAATAGATTCGGTTTTTTAGGCTCTAAATCTTTCCATGCAATATTTTTTAATTCATTTTGCATCAAAAAATCATACTTCAACTCTCTTTTGCCATACAAATCAAAATGGTAAACTTCGCCTAATTCGTTTGGTCGCTTTTTCCCTGTTTTGATAAAGATATTGATAGAAACACCCTGCATAATATCAAACACATTTTGGTCTGGACTTCCATCAGGACAAACTTCTTTTTTCTTACTATTACCATGTAAATCAATAGTATAAATTTTATCGTAAGTTTTGAGCAAGTGCCAACGCATACCCC